>DATBIE010000164.1:0-12427 GCA_036557105.1 Terriglobales bacterium | reverse complement strand
CGGCGGATCGAATATTCAGTTTGGCGTGCATCCTCACACCGGGCGCATGGTTGTGATCGAGATGAATCCGCGAGTGTCGCGGTCATCGGCATTGGCTTCGAAAGCGACGGGATTCCCGATCGCGAAGATTGCCGCGAAGCTCGCCGTCGGCTACACGCTCGACGAAATCCCCAACGACATAACCCGCAAAACTCCCGCGTGCTTTGAGCCGACACTTGATTATGTCGTCGTGAAAATCCCCAAGTGGCAATTCGAGAAATTTCCCGGCGCGGACGAAAATCTTGGCCCCCAGATGAAATCGGTCGGCGAGGTCATGGCCATCGGGCGCACTTTCAAAGAAGCGCTGATGAAGGGCATTCGGGCGCTTGATACTGGAAAGCGCATCGGCGGCCAGAAGATAGAACCTAAAATTCTCACGCAAAGACTGGTCACTCCTCATCCAGAGCGCCTGGCGTATGTTCAGTATGCGATTCGCCAGGGACACACGGTAAAGCAACTCGCCAAGATGACGGGCATGGACCCGTGGTTCCTCTATCAGCTCAAAGAAATTAACGACATGCAGCTTGAGGTGGAGAAACACCCGCTCGAGTCGGTCCCGACCCAGGTATTGCGCGATGCCAAGCGCATGGGTTTTTCCGATGGGCGCCTCGCGGGAACGTGGCGGCTGAGCGGCAAAGGCGATCAGGAAAAGATTCGGCATTTGCGCAAGAAGCATAAAGTTCAGCCGGTGTATAAGCGTGTCGATACCTGCGCCGCCGAATTCGAAAGTTTCACGCCCTATCTTTACTCGACCTACGAAGATGAAGACGAGGCCGCACCCACGGCGAAGAAGAAGGTCATCATTCTGGGAAGCGGGCCGAACCGCATCGGGCAGGGAATTGAGTTCGATTACTGCTGTTGTCATGCCAGCTTCGCACTGCGTGAAGACGGGTATGAGTCGATCATGGTCAACTGCAATCCGGAGACGGTCTCAACCGACTACGACACAAGCGACCGTCTCTACTTCGAGCCGCTAACGTTTGAAGATGTCTGGGCGATATACGAGCACGAGACTGCAGCCGGTGCAGATGTCGGCATTATTGTTCAATTTGGCGGGCAGACCCCGCTGAATCTCGCGCTGCCGTTGAAGCAGGCTGGAGTCAAGATTATCGGTACGTCGCCTGAATCGATCGATCTCGCCGAAGATCGTAAGCGCTTCAACAAACTTCTCGAAGAACTCGAAATTCCGCAGGCACCCGGGGCGATGGCCGCGTCACTGGAGGAAGCTGTCGAGGGAGCGCGCAAAATTGGGTATCCAGTTCTCGTTCGTCCTTCCTATGTGCTCGGCGGCCGCGCTATGGTCATCGCGTACGACGAAGAAACTGTCGTTCGTTACATGAAAGAGGCGGTCGAGTATTCGCAGGACCGGCCAGTGCTGATCGATCACTTCCTCGAAGATGCGATTGAGGTTGACGTTGACGCGCTCTCGGACGGCGAAGACGTGGTGATCGGCGGAATTATGCAGCACATTGAGGAGGCCGGCATTCACTCGGGTGATTCGTCCTGCGTGCTGCCAGCAGTCGATATCCCCGAGCACCTGCTGAATCGCATGAGAGAGTACACGTTTAAGCTGGCTCGTGCGTTGAGAGTCGTTGGATTGATGAATGTGCAGTTTGCGATTCCGCGTAGTGAATACAACACGGAACATGTAGCGGCGGCACTCCAGGTTCGCCCCGACGAACCTCCCCCGGGCCTGGAGGGCCGGGGCTACACGAAATCGAATGGGACCGGCGGCAAAGTGTACGTCCTGGAAGTCAATCCACGTGCCTCTCGCACTGTGCCTTACGTTTCCAAAGCGACCGGTATACCGATGGCGAAAATAGCCGCACGGCTGATGACTGGGCGCAAGCTGCGCGAATTTCTACCGGAGTTCATTGAGCAGCAAAAAGATCTCGACACTGGCTCGTGCTACTACGTGAAATCTCCGGTGTTCCCTTGGAACAAGTTCCCCGGTGTGGATACGGTCCTCGGCCCGGAGATGAAATCCACCGGCGAGGTAATGGGTGTAGCCGATAACTTCGGCGAGGCCTTTGCAAAAGCGCAAGTCGCCGCTGGACAGAAGCTGCCGACGCAAGGCTGTGTGTTCATCAGCGTTACCGACCACGACAAGCCACACGTGGCCGAGGTCGCGCGCAAGTTCGTCGATATGGGATTTAAACTCGTCGCCACAGCCGGCACTGCCGACATAATCGAGGAAGCCGGCATGGCGTGTGATCGGGTCTACAAAGTGAAGGAAGGCCGCCCCAATGTAGTCGATCTGATCAAAGGCGACCGCATACAGTTAATTATCAACACTCCGCAGGGGCCCGATCCCTTCTTTGACGAAAAGGCTATCCGCCGCGCCGCTGTCACAGCGCGTATTCCAACTATTACGACGCTGGCAGCTGCCCGCGCTGCCGCTGAAGGAATTTCGGCGCTCCAGCGTGGGGAAGTAAATGTCAGGGCCTTGCAACAATTGCACGCGGAAACAATGGTAACGAAAGGTTAGACTTACCGGCCTTACAAGCGCGCCAAGGTTCAGTCCCGGGTGGTTAAATCGACTTCACCGGGATTGCCAACACATCTTCAACCAAACCAACTTCTTTCTGAAGAAACGGCTCGGCGTAGGTGACACCCGCCAGCATTCCGTAAAAACGCGCCATGGATTCAATGCGGGCACGGATTTCCGCGCGGGCAGGGAAGATGTCCTTGCCCGCCTCCTGATCGCTGAACTGCGACTTATAAGCCATCAGCGATTCGAAGCGCGCTTCGAACTGTTCGGTGATGTCGACTACAAAGGTCGGGCGAATGTCGTAATAGAGAGTCGCGTAGATGATTTTGAATGGACGATGTGGGGCTGTTGAGTCGAGATCGTCTGGAGGAGTAGCGGGCGAGGGCGCCCGCCCCAAACGAGTTTGCTTCTCACCTGAAACCACGCTGGCCACTGCGGAAGCGACCTGGCTGAATGCCGATTGCTCACTGTTGATTTCCCCCTCCACATCCAGTTTCGCCAATCCCGCGAGGAAACATGCTTCATAGCCCAGCTTCGATGCGGCGTAATGATCGGGATGCCGGCCCTTCCAATAAGGAAGAACTACAACTCGCGGCCGAGTTTTCCGAATCACTCGCGCAACTTTGAGCCGGTTCTCCCATGTGTTTTCGACGCGCCCATCAGGAATATCAAGCGCTTCGCGCCATGAAATACGCAGGATCTTTGCGGCGTCAGTGGCTTCGCGGGCCCGATCCTCAGCCGATCCTCTGGTTCCCATTTCGCCGCGAGTTAAATCGAGAATGCCGGTGCGATGTCCGCTCTGGGCCATTTTGAGCAGCGTTCCACCGCAGGTTTGCTCCACATCGTCGCGGTGCGCGGCAATGGCGAGAATGTCTATTGGTGCAATAGGCATGGAGGACTAGAGAATATAGATTCGCCGGAAGCAATGGCAACTTGCGACCGGATAGAGGAAGCGAATGCGAAGCTTGCAAGCGGCGAAGTATCGCAAGAATCCCGAACCGTCAACCAGCTTTGGCTCCGGAGGTGCCCAGGGCTTCAAGAACATCCACGGCGGACGAATAGCGTCCCTGGGGAGCGCTGATTTGGACACCTTGCACCATATGTTTGAGCGCCACCAGCATTTCACGCGCGATTGAAATGCCTTCTTCGCGAGCAGCCTCTGGGGAAGGCGCTCGCGTCATGCGTTCCATGATGCTTTCAGGGACCGACACGCGCAACTCATTCTTCATAAATTCGGCGTTGCGCGCGCTGACCAGCGGCCAGATACCGGCGATTACTGGAATGCGGAAATGCTCGATCCGCCGCAGGAATTTTTCAAGCAGGGAAACATCGAATACTGGCTGCGTAACTGAATACTCAGCGCCGGCTTCAACCTTGTATTCAAATCGCCGAATTTCTTCTTCAATATTCGGCACGCCTGGATTCGCGCCGATGCCGATGACGAATCCTGTACCCGCACCCATCGGGTTGCCGCCGATATCGAGTCCACGATTCAGATTGTGAACGATGTTAACTAAGCCAATTGCGTCGACATCGAAGACGGCAGTGGCGTCGGGATAGCCACCCATTTTGGGTGGATCGCCCGTAATACAGATGAGGTTATGAATGCCAATGGCAGCCGCCCCAAGCAGGTCCGATTGAATGCACAGCACGTTGCGGTCACGGCAGGTGTAGTGCAGAATGGCTTCTATTCCAGCCTGCTGCTGCAATAGCAACGACATTGCCTGGTTACTCATACGGGCCGAGGCGCGGGGGCTGTCAGGGATGTTGATCGCATCCACCCCAAAAGACTTCAGGAATTTTGCGCCCTCAAGTTCCTTCTGGATGTTTGTGCCTTTGGGAGGAACGATCTCCACCATCGCGACAAATTCGCCGCCAGCAAGCTTTGCTCCCAGGCGGGAGCGTTGCTCAAGTGGAACCGAGGCGACCACGGGGGCGGCTTGCGCCTTTGCAGCGGTCTCAGCGGTCCGGGCGCGTGCTTGCGTCATGCGCAGGCCGGACTTCATGACGCGGATGTGTTCCGGCGTGGTACCGCAGCATCCGCCCACCAGACGAACGCCGGCAGCCACAAATTTGCGCGCGTAGCTGGCCATGTATTCGGGCGAGCAGAGATAAATATTGCGTCCTTCTACTGATCGTGGAATGCCGGCGTTCGGCTGCGCGGACAACGGAAGCATGGTCGCCGCGCGTATTCGCTCAATTGATTCGAGCATGGGCACGGGACCTACGCTGCAATTACAGCCGATTACATCTGCGCCCCACTCCTCGAGTCGGGGAGCGAAAATTTCTGGCGTCGAACCGTCGAGACAGTTCGATTCCTCGTCGATCGTGACCTGGGCGACAACCGGTATTCGCGGATCGACTTCGCGCGCGGCATGGATCGCCTGGTGCAGTTCATCTATGTAGCCGAAAGTTTCGAGGATCAGGAGATCGACGCCACCTTCGAGCAATGCGGCGATCTGCTGGCGAAATATGTCGCGAGCTTCCTGGAACGATGTTTTGCCGAGAGGTTCAATACGGATGCCTAACGGACCGACGGCACCGGCAACCCAGGCATCGAAGCTTTTTGCAACCTCTTTGGCAAGTCGCGCACCGGAGAGATTGATATCGCGTACCTTGTCATGCAGCCCGTGATGTTCCAGGCGGACGGCGTTTCCGCCAAAGGTATTTGTCTCAATGACCTCGGCGCCGGCTTGCAGATACTCGTGGTGGACGGCACGTATCAGCTCGGGCTGGGAAAGATTCAGCTCGTCATAACACCGGTTAATGAAGATGCCCTTTGCGTAAAGTAATGTGCCCATCGCGCCGTCGCAAAGGACGGGCGAAGCTTTCAGCCGGGACACAAAATCACTGGGCATGTCATTCAGAATACAGGAGGAACCACGCATTTGCATCGCAACGGCAACGCCACTGCTGCGACAAAATGTTCATCCTGCCTCTGTTATAATCCGCACTTCGCATCTAACTCTCTATCCAGCAATATTCTTTGGAGTTCCAGGGTTGAAAAGGACCTTAAGCGCTCTTTTTGTCTCCATTTTGTTCGTGGTGTGTCTGGTTTCGTGTGGCGGCAATTCGAACTCCACGCAGAACACAAG
This sequence comes from Terriglobales bacterium, assembly GCA_036557105.1. Lineage (GTDB taxonomy): Bacteria > Acidobacteriota > Terriglobia > Terriglobales > Acidobacteriaceae > Gp1-AA145. The sequence goes on along the minus strand of DATBIE010000164.1, from coordinate 6,802 downwards.
TGGCCTCAAATTTCGAGTCTTCGTCTCCAATCCGGTAATTCCTTCGTTTACAGGTTCAATCAGTCCAGGATTGAACATCATCGATGCCACGAAGGATGTTGCGAGTTTTTTTAATGTGTCCTTATTGGGTACGGTGAGCAACGCCGGCATGATGGTGGAAAGCCCGAAGCGGGACGTGACGGTGGTCTTCAGCCCGACGACCAATAGTTCCGCAACGAATCAGTTGGGGATTGTGGACAACGCAAAAGAGAGCGGCACCGGGTCAGTGACTTTGCCTGGGCCGACTGAGAGCATGTTCGTATGGGGGGACAATACGACGCTCTATGCGGCGGTTCCGACTGCAGAAACAACAGGCCAGGCGGCAGGCGCAGTTGTCCAAGTAAACATATCGACTCGGGCGATTACAGCGAGCATCCCGATTGCCGGCGCACACTACCTGGTACCGAGTCCTGATGGAAACAAAATTCTGGCGATTTCCGACACCACGAATGCGGTCACAATGATTGAACCGGAGCTAATCAGCCAGGGCAGCGGGGTTATCCCGGTTGCAGGAAGTTTTGACAAGCCTGTGTGGGCGGTCTTCAGCAGCGACGGTTCAACCGCCTACGTGATGAACTGCGGCGCGCAGTGTGGCGGGACAGCGGCAAGCATATCCGTAGTCGACATGAGTCAATCAAGCCCGGTCGTCACCTCAACGGTGCCAGTACAGGCGGCCACCATGGGGCTTTTGAGCGGAGACAATCTTTACGTAGCTGGAACTCCGCTTTCGGCTGGTATCGATTGCCAGGCAAATTTGTGTGGAGTCTTAAGCGTTTTCTCGGTGTCGAATGTGAACGCTCCGCCGGCTACTTTTGCCATCACGGACGGGTATCACGATCATATGGTGATGGCGCCGAGCAATCAGCTGTTCATTGGTTCGCGGACGTGTACGAACGTGATCGCGTTAGGTTCAGCGGCGGGGCGCGGCTGCCTTTCGGTATTCTCGAATGGGAAGGTCTATACCGCTGCGCAAAACGGCAATGTCACCAGCATTCAGCCAATCGATAAAAGAAGCGTTGTTTATGTATGCCAGGCCGGCGGATTGCAAATTTACGACACCGTTTCGGATTTGAGCGGCGAGCAATTGCAGCTGCAGAAGACGCAGGTTTCAATCACGGGACAGGCGATCGACGTGAAAGTCGTGGATTTCTAAAGAGCGGTTCAGGACCAGGGCTCTATTCCCTGAAATTTGAAGAAGCAGGATTACACGCCGGGTCCACTGAGATTCATTATCTCGGTTGCAGGATCAATCGATGTGTAGCGACTTTGTCCACTACCGGAGTTGAAAACGGGAGGACAAATGTGTAGCCCGTGTACCATCCTTTCCACTGATCCATATAGTAGGGGCTCAGAAAATTTCCGGAGTTCCCAGTCACAACGTTCAGCGTAGACAGGTCCAGGTTCGCCAGGTCGGCAGTAAATCTTTCCGATGGCCCATAGGTGCGTCCTGCGGCCTTGACGGTGTAACCGCTGCCGGATTGCGGTTGCTCACCGGGGCCAGTCCAGCGCCGCAGGAGTGGAATTCGTCCGAGCACGAGGTTTTGAATGGTTACTGAGTTTTCCGGTCCCCATTTCCACGAATTAAGATCGCTGGGCGCTTTCTTTACAGTCTGCTCGAGCGCCGAGGCCAGCAGCTCATCGAAATTCGCATATCCCGACGGCAGCCATCGCGCTGGGTGATTCGAAAGGATGTTCTCCAGCCAGACTGTTTCCATCATCCAGTGGTAACTCTTCCAGCTCAAGCCCGAATCGGATTCGTTTGTCGGAGCCGGACCAAGCCTGGGCTCGAGCAGCAAACGCACCAACTCTGTTCTGGCCTGTGATACGAGAGTGGGCGCGGCAGACTTGGCATCCATTTGACCATTCCAATCGCGCAGAAGGTCTGCGGCTTGGCGCGCCCGCGGCGAAGGGGCCTTAGCGTGGTCGACCGCGTAGACGAGCTTATCTGCAACCAAGCGGTCGAGCTCCGAATAAACGTCCATTTGAAGCGCCAGCATGTCTGATGACGATAGTTTCCTGCCTGATCCGAGCACGCGATAAATGCGATCGGTACGCCACGGAGCCTCCCACTCCGCGCTAATGGAATATGGATATCCATCGGGCACAATGCGTGAATTAGCGGTGGCTATTATTCCTGAGGGTGGATTGAAAATGCTCGGCAGCTTGTCAAATGGAATGTATCCCGTCCACTCGTAGGTATTGGTGGCGCCGTCGACTGGAAGACTGCCGTCGCCTGCAGCACGTATGGGAATTTTGCCTGTGGCCTGATATCCGATGTTGCCATCTACATCCGCATAGACGATGTTTTGCGCCGGCGCGTCGAATTTGGAGAGAGCCTGGCGGAATTGTTGCCAGTCCTGCGCTGAATCGACATGAAAGAATGGACTGCGAATTCCGTCATACAAAGTCCAGCGCAGCGCGATCTTGCGTGATTCTCCGGGAGAGAGCTCGGTCACGATTGGCCCATGCCGCGTGACCTCCACATTCAGGGCGACGTCCGGCTTGTCTTTGATGTGAATCACCTCACGGCGAATCTCTGGTGATTTCCAACCATCAGGAGTCAAATATTGGCCTTGGCTATTGAAGGTTTCGATGTAGGCATCCTCGACTGTTGGCCCAACGTTCGTACATCCCCAGGCGATTCGGCGGTTGTGACCAACGATCACGTAGGGATAACCGGGAAGCGTGACTCCAGCGACATCGAAGTCTCCGGAACGGAGATGGGCTTCGTACCATAGGTTGGGCATTTGATGCCCGAGATGCATGTCGTTTGAGAGGAGCGGCTTACCGGTTGTCGTGTGGTCGCCGGACACCACCCAATTGTTCGAACCAAGTGGGGCGGGGTCATCGCGAAAAGAATCTTCGAGCCAGGGCTGCAGCAGGTTCGGAACGGAAGTGTTAAGTGCGACCATAGCGGACTTCTGCAACGGGGCTTGCTCCGGCGCATTGTCCTCGAATGCGGGGGACGAAGCGGTCGGTGGATGGTCACGCCAAGATCGATTCACGTATAGATCGGCTGTCAGCTCCGGCCCGAGTTTAGCCAAAATCTTCTCGCGGGTGAGGGCAGCTTTGGGGCTGATGCTCAAAGTTTGAACCATCTGGTAGCCAATGGTGAGCGAATCTTCAAACGTCCAGGGCCGGGGAGAGTAGTGCAGCAACCGGAACTCAACCGGCAATCGATCGCGATGGGATTCGATGAACGCATTTACGCCACGGGCATAAGCTTCGAATTGCTGCCGGTCGTCCGCCGTTGCCGATTGAATCTCCTTTTCCGCCGTCGCCCGTAGGCCTAATATCCTTTGCTGCCGATCATGCTTCAGTGCGGGTTCTCCCACGATTTCTGAAAGCTCTCCTTTGGCAGCGCGGCGCAGAAGATCCATTTGAAATAGGCGGTCCTGGGCAGTTACGTAACCCTGGGCCAAGAACAGATCGTTCGTCGTCTGAGCATTGATGGTTGGCACCCCATGAGAGTCGCGGGTTACGCTTACAGGCGCCGACAATCCTCGAACCGCAAGTGTGCCATCAAGGGCCGGAAGGGCCGAATGCGCAATGACAAAGAACCAGGTAACAATGCCGGCGCAAAGCAGCAGCAAGATCGTCAACAGGATGAACACGGCGGGCCATAGGCGCACTCGCGAGCGAAGAGTTGCAGGGAAAGACGTGACACCGGCCATGATGGAGAGTCGATTGTAGGCCGGTGCCTTGAGAAATGACAATTTTCCTCTCGCGAAAATCCGCGTTGCCTGTCTCTCTGGTTCGGTCGAGGTGGAATGTCCGGTATGATCGTTAAGACACGCGAAAATGATCTGTTCCTATTGCGATGCCCCCATGCCCGACGTGAGCGCTTTTTGCCCTGCCTGTGGACGCTCGACGACGTCAGAAATGGCGGAACCTGCTTTCCGGGAGAGGGTACTGGGCGCAATCGCCTATGTGTTACTGATCCCCGCGCTCATTTTTCTGGCGATTCCACCTCTACGTAGAAGTCGTTTCGTCAGCTTTCATGCCTGGCAGGCGATGTTCTTTTTCTTTTCGGCGTTGATTCTGGGCGGAGTGTTCAGGCTATTGTTCGTGATTTTGTCAGAGTTTCCGATTGTTGGTCTTTTGATTTCGTGGGTGATGTCGGGAGTGGGAGCGTTGGGGATCGTTACACTTTGGGTGGTGCTTGAGATAAAGGCTGCGCAAGGAGACAGGTTCGAATTGCCATTCATTGGGCCGTTTGCTGCACGACTTGCGTCATAACTCCAATTCACGCGAAAGCTATAAATTGTTCTTTTGATACTGCGCGGCCGGCACGACCGTGCCTTGACAGAAGAGGCCTGGAAGTGGCATTCCTAGTAGCTTTTAGTTCGGGCGGCGCAAAGAACCGGCGACGAAACAGGGTGTGACGAAAAGGGAAATCGTTGAAAGTTAAAGTTTTCTACCATGATCGGTGCTTTGATGGCGCTTCTTCTGCAGCGCTGTTCTCGCGTTTTTACGCGGACCGTATTCGCAGCGACGTCGAATTTATCTATTCGGGCCTGCTGCACCGCGCGGGCTCTCTGTTCAATGAAGATGACTTCGATGGAGACGAAAATGCCATCGTCGATTTCAAGTATTCGAGTTCGCCGAAGATCACCTGGTGGTTTGATCATCACCAGAGCGCGTTTTTATCGCCCGAGGATGCCGACCATTTTGAACAGGACCAGAGCAATCGCAAGTTTTACGATCCTGATTTCAAATCCTGCACCAGTTTTATTGCCACGATTGCCGAACAGCGCTTTGGGTTTAATCCATCTGAAGTCGCCGAATTGGTACAGTGGACGGATGTGATCGACGGAGCGCTTTATGCAGATGCCAAAACCGCAGTGGAGATGAAAGCGCCCGCGATGCAGCTCACCATGGTGATTGAATCCACGCAAGAGCGTGGCTTTATCCCCCGGCTCATTCCGCTGCTGGCAACCATGCCGCTCGCGGAAGTGTTGAGAGCGCCCTTTGTTGCGCCTGTGCTGCCGCCTCTACTCGAACGTCATCAGAAGTCGATTAAAGTGCTGCAAGAGCGAATCGAATCCCGCGACGGTACACTGTATTTTGATATCACCGACAAGGACCTCGAGGGCTACAACAAGTTCGTCCCTTATTACCTGCATCCCGAGTCGATCTACAGCGTAGGCCTGAGCAAGAGCAGCTTCCGCGTAAAGGTCTCGGTCGGCTCGAATCCCTGGGCGCCGAGTCCCCCTAGGGTCAACCTCGCGAAAGTTTGCGAACGGTATGGGGGTGGTGGCCATGCAAGGGTTGGGGCGATTTCCTTTGATGTGGGCCAGCACGCGGAAGCCAGCAGAGCTGCCCGCGAAATAGTGGACGAATTGCGCACCAGCGTTCGCGCGGTACTCTGATCTGCAGTTTGGGGAGGCCAGCTACTCTTGGCGTTTACACTGAATCAGACATCCAAAACAGTTCGTCTTCCGATGCATTCAGGCCTGCAAACCGAAGCTTTAGCAGTGAGGACAGAGCACCGTCATCGGCTGCAAGCATTGCGCACCATCGCGGCAATGGAATTCGCAAAGGGCATAGCTGTATTAGCGGCTGCCGTAAGCCTGTATTGGGTGGATCCGACGGATGTTGTGGGCGGCTTCCTTGATTTTCTCCACGTCAGCCCCGACCATCACATTGCGCAAATGCTGCTGCGCTCCGCCGATACTCTGGGAAAATTGAGCATGTGGTCGGTGATCGCCGCGGCTTGCGTTTACTCAGGCTTGCGATTTGCCGAAGCCTTCGGTTTATGGAAGGCGAGGGCATGGGCGGAGTGGATCGCGTTGGTTTCGGGAGCCATTTACATTCCATTCGAGATCTATAAGCTCGCGCACAAGGTAAGCCTTTTCCACGCGGGCATACTTTTGATCAATCTGGCCGTGGTGGCCTTCATGTTCTATTTACGAATTTATCTTCCACGCCTACAGAAGGTCATCGCGCGCGTCCATTAGAATTGCGTGTAGCTCTCCTCAATATTCAGGCCTGACTTCTTGCTCACCAGACGAAAATTTCTATTTACCGGCGCACTGGCGGCGGCGGGAGTAACTGCGCTCGGGACGGATGGGTATTTGGAGTCCTATCGGTTGCAACTTAAGAAGATCGATGTTCCCTTGCGGAGGCTGCCGGAGGCTTTCGATGGCTTCACAATCGCGCAAATCAGCGATTTTCACTACGAGAAGAAGTTTTCCGCCGTCCCCATTCGCAAGTCCATCGAGCTGGTAAACGATCTGCATCCCGACCTCGTCGTATTGACTGGCGATTTCATCACCGTACCCATGTTGGAATACACTTCGCACACCTATCGTGAATCAGGAGAATCTGCTTGGCCGTGCGCAGAATTGCTCGGCCGAATACAGGCGCGAGTTGGGAAATTCGCCGTACTCGGAAACCATGACGCGTACGCCAATGCGGCCACAGTCACAGATGCGCTGCAAAGCCATGGAATCCCCGTTCTGAAAAACAAATCTTTTGCGATTGAGCGAGATGGGTCGCGCTTCTGGCTGACGGGAGTTGATGATGTGCTCGAAGCCCAACCGGACTTAGGAGCGGCAATCAAAGGAATTCCCAGCGGCGAGGCCACCATTTTACTTGCGCACGAACCAGACTTTGCGGACCACGCAGCGAAGACGCCGGTCGACCTGCAACTCTCAGGACACTCACACGGTGGGCAGGTGTGGATACCGGGTATCGGGGCACCGTGGCTGCCGTCGCTGGCGAGGAAGTATCCGCGCGGCATGTACAAGATAGGCCAGTT
>DATBIE010000163.1:0-5108 GCA_036557105.1 Terriglobales bacterium | reverse complement strand
CGCTTGTCAGCAGGATCGAGAGAAGGACCTTTGGGTACCGCCCACGACTTCAGCACCCCTTCCATTTCCAAGCGGAAGTCATAGTGGAGCCGTGTTGCACGGTGACGCTGTACGACAAAACGATGACCTTTACCTCTGGCGATTTTCGGGGGAGGCTCAGGAGTTTCAGAGAACCGCCGCTTCCGTTTGTATTCCTCGAGTGCCACTTGAACATTCTAAATCTGTGCCGAGAATATCGCCGCTCTGGACTAGCTCAGTCCTTTGAACCTGATGTCATTTCGAACACGCGCTCTGGCGCGTGAGAGAAACCGTACCTCAGCTTGTACGGTCATTGTCGTACCTGGAGAAATCCTGGCATTTTGTATCAGTGTCTTTTTTTGATTAGTCGTCAGTCAGCGATGCTATGATCTCCGCGCTGATCAAACCATGACGCGCCGCCTGTGCTTCAGTCTCGACCTCAAGAACGATCCCAAGTTGATCGCCGAGTACCGGAAGTATCACGAGAAGATATGGCCGGAGATAACGGAAAGCATTAAGAATTCCGGAATTGCGGATATGGAGATTTATCTACTCGGGACACGCATGTTCATGATCATGGAAGTAGATGAGAGTTTCTCTTTTGAGAAGAAAAGGAAAGCTGACCGGAACAATCCCAAGGTACAGGAATGGGAGCAACTCATGTGGAAGTTCCAGCAGGCCTTGCCAGAAGCCAAACCCGGTGAGAAATGGCTGCCGATGAAGAGAATTTTCAAACTGGAAAGCTGAGGTTGTTCTCTGCGATTCAACGTCAAAATTCTTGGCCACCGAGGACACGAGAGTCAAAGGAAAAGGGAATCGCTGCGCTATACTTGACTTTCATGGCGGCGCCGCAAAAGACTTTTTACCTCGAAACGTTCGGATGCCAGATGAACGCCCACGACTCTGAGAAGGTCGTGGGGACACTCATCTCGCAAGGCTACAGACAGGTTGAGACCGTCGACGAAGCTGGCCTGGTTCTCTACAACACCTGTTCCATTCGCGACAAGGCAGAACAAAAAGTCTTCCATCGCCTTGCCGACTACAAGAGGCTCGAAGCGCAAGGAAAGAGATTCGGTGTTCTTGGTTGCGTGGCCCAGCAAGAAGGCGAGAAGATTTTCGAGCGGGCGCCGCATGTCTCGCTCGTCTGCGGATCGGCCTCGTATCGAAACTTATCGAAAATGCTCGTACAGATAGAGAGCGCCGAGCCTGGCAAGCGGCTTCACGTAACTGGGCTTGATGATCGCGAGACCGACGAATGTTTCGAGACAGAATTCACCGCGCGCACAAATCCTCATCGCGGATACATCACCATCATTGAAGGTTGCGACAAATTCTGCTCGTACTGTGTCGTCCCGTTCACGCGCGGCAAAGAGCGCAGCCGGACATCGGAATCAGTTCTCGCCGAGACCCGACAAATGGCCGATCTCGGGTATACAGACATTCAGCTTCTTGGCCAAAACGTAAATTCCTATCGTGATCCGGCAGGGAAGAGGAGCTTTGCCGAGTTACTGGCAGCGGTAGGCGAGGTTCCTGGTATTCGTCGCGTTCGGTTTACTACTTCCCATCCGCGCGACTTCGGCAAGGACATCATTGATGCAATCGACTCCGTTCCCACGCTTTGCGACCACGTTCATCTTCCAGTGCAGAGCGGATCGACTCGTCTGCTTGATGCCATGCAGCGCCTCTACACCCGCGAACAGTACCTGGAATGTATTTCATGGATTAAGTCTTCGCGTCGCGATATCAGCATCACAACAGATGTGATTGTCGGCTTCCCGGGCGAGAGCGAGGAAGATTTTGAACAAACATTGTCATTGCTCGACAATGTCGAATACGACGGGGTCTTCGCCTTCAAGTATTCGCCACGCCCGAACACGCCCGCAATTTCAATGGACGACGCGGTCCCAGACCAGGAGAAATCGCGGCGCCTGTCGGTTCTGCTCGAAAAGCAACGCGCAATTCAGCAACGCCGGAACCAGAAACACGTCGGTGAAAAAATTGAAGTGATGGTTGAAGGGAAGAATGAGGCCCGCGGTCAGTGGATCGGCAGAACGTCGCAGAATAAAACCTTGAATTTCACTGCGGCGGAGGGTAGCAGCCTGGAACTCGGCAACTACGTCTTCGCGCGCGTGACGACTGCGTTTCCAAATAGCCTTGTGGGTGAGATGGTGATGTAGCGCAACGTGAGTGGTTTCTCTGTGGCTTTACTCAGTGAAACTCCGTGTTCTCTGTGGTGAGGGTTTCAAAAGCATGACCACAGAGAACGCAGAGTTTCACTGAGGAGCGGCCACGGAGGGCAAGACATTGCGCGGCTTTGGCCGCTGAGGTTACACGATGGAAGTAGAAATGAAAATTCGCGGTTTGCTGATGGACCCAGTTACCAATACCCCCATCGTGATTCTCAAAGACTCCGGCAGCGACACCGTGCTGCCGATCTGGGTTGGCGTGTACGAGGCGAATGCTATTGCGCTCGAGATCGAGAAGGTCAGCACTCCGCGTCCCATGACTCACGATCTCATCAAGAACGTGCTCACCGGTCTCGACGCTCACGTCCACAAAGTCGTCGTTACCGAACTAAAAGAAGATACCTTCTACGCAGTGATCTGGATGGAGCGAGAGGGACACATCATCAGCGTGGACTCCCGTCCCTCGGATGCACTCGCCTTGGCCTTGCGCGTGGACTGCCCGATTTTCGTCGATGAAGAGGTCCTGAAAACCTCAAAGAAAAACGGCGCTTCTGCTGAAACCACGAGCGAAGAGCTCCGCAAGTGGCTGGAAGGCCTCAATGATGAGGACCTGGGCCGCTACAAGATGTAGTTTCCCCGCAAGGAAATCCTCTACGCCAGATTTCAGCTACTCTGGCTACAAGCACATTTCCATAAGGAGGCAACTTGAAGGTCACGGTGCTGGTATTTTCTATTTTTTTGTTTTCAGGGTTCGCTCCGCGATTAGAAGGCCAGAGCTCCAAAAAGGCTACTACAGTTGCCGCTCCAATTCCGCCGCAAATCGCCGCAGCCCAGAAGGTGTTTGTTTCAAATGGTGGCGGAGAGAGTATCGAAGCCCTAACCGATGGACTCCTTTTGGACGGTGGCCCCGACCGTCCATACAACGAGTTCTACACTGCAATTAAGGGCTGGGGACATTACGACCTGGCTTCTTCGCCGGCGGAAGCCGACATAGTTTTTGAGGTTTCTTGGGTGTTCACCCCTCCTAACGCGTTCACCAATCCTAATGCCAAATTGTCTATCGGTGATGCTTATCCTCTGGGAGAGCTTAAGGTTGGAATCATCGATCCAAAGACACACATTACACTGTGGACGATTAAGGAGAGCATTCGGGGAGCCCTAATGCTCAGCAACCGGAACAAAAACTTCGAGCAAGCCATGAACACGGTCGTAACCCGCGTCAGGAGCTTGGTGCAACCTGTTGCAAACACAAGTGGTGCAGGCATTAACTAGCATCCGTTTTCCCGAACCGGGGAATCAAATTTTTGAATTGCGCCATAGCGTTCGCGCATCGGATACTATTAAAGCTCATGATCGGTAACTCTACCCAGAAGATGGCCATGTGTTGTTGTTGCGCTTGTCGTGTCTCTTCTGGGGATGGGGTGCAATCGAGCTAAATCGAACTAATAGTTTATAAGCTCACACCCACCGCCAGAAGATGCTGGCCGGTGGGTTTTGTGTTTTTGGAAGAAGGGTTCAAGGTTTCGTACGTTTCAAGGTTTCAGAATGACCCGTACTGAAACCTTCGAAGCTTTGAGACCTGGATAAGGGAACCAGCCAATGAAAGCCTCAAATGCATTGTGGAAAGACCGCCTGCAAGGCAAGTTGCCCGAGCAGCTCGCAATCGAAGTGGACAACTTCGAAACCGATATCGCGCTGCGAAAAGAAGGCAAGCTGGAAGAGCGTGTCTTTGCCGAAACGCGTTTGCGCCGCGGAACCTACGGCCAGCGCTACGATAATGGCCAGCGCAGCGACGGTCAAAGAGTCCAGCGACTGAATTTCCCGTCCGGTGAGTTGACTAAAGGCCCGAACACCATGTGGGACGCGCCCGGCATGCAGCGCATCAAGATTCCCGCTGGCGGACTGAACGCGTCGCAGCTCGAAACGATAGCCGAACTCGCCGAAGAGTATTCCGACGGGATCGCCCACGTCACCACACGTCAGGATTTTCAACTCCACTATGTTCACATCGAAAACACGCCCAGCATCATGCGTCGGCTCGCGGCTGCGAACATCACTACGCGCGAGGCTTGCGGAAATTCGGTTCGCAACGTCACTGCTTGCCCCTACGCTGGCGTTTGCGCGGATGAAACGTTCGATGTCACTCCTTATGCCCGGGCATTGTCTCGTTTTCTGCTCGGTCATCCTGACTGCCAGAATTTCGGGCGAAAGTTTAAGCCTGCGTTTAGCGGCTGCGCGCAACACGCCTGCGGATTGACGAGTCTGCACGATCTCGGCCTGATCGCAAAGAAGCGCGTGAATGAAGCGGGCAGGGAAGAGATCGGTTTCGAAATGTACGTTGGCGGCGGCTTGGGTGCCGTGCCCTATCCGGCCAAGCTGTTCGAATCGTTCATTCCTCCGGAGGAATTACTGCCCCTTGCCCAAGCGACGGCCCGAGTCTTCGCCCGATATGGCGAAAAGAAAAATCGCAGCCGCGCGCGCTTGAAGTTCTTGGTCCAGGACTTGGGGATCGAAAAGTTCCGCCACCTTGTGCTCGAAGAGCGCAAGATTCTGCCATATGATCCGCGCTGGACCGAATACATCGAACAAGCCAAAGCCGAGTTCGCGGAAGCACCGCTACACCCTGGCAGCGAGCCGCCAGACCTTGTCACAATCGCGAACCTGAATGGATCTTCCGAAATATTCAAGCAGTGGCTTAAGTTCAATACGCGCCCGCAGCGCCAGCCCGGATACGTCACCGCCACCGTTACTCTCCCCCTGGGCGACATCACCGCGAACCAGCTGCGTGCACTTTCCGATATCGTCCGTCGCTTTACGCGTGAGACAGTTCGCAGCACGGTCGAGCAGAATTTCGTGGTCCGCTGGGTGAGCAAGCAGGATTTGCCGGATCTCTTCAAAGCGCTC
>DATBIE010000162.1:0-16025 GCA_036557105.1 Terriglobales bacterium | reverse complement strand
GCGATCTGGATTTCTGTTCTGCGGTTTGAAGACACGACGGTTCTCTGCAGGGCAGGAGACCCCCTGCTTACCTCAAAATTATTACAGGCAGTGGGGAGGTAAGTACTTGTAAACCGCTTACTTGCGGTTACTTAGGTCATGGGTCGCGGTCGTCTTAAGCCACGATGACGCCCGCCAATTCAAGCCTGCATCCGTTTTGAATGGAATCCCCTTCGCTTGCTCCACCTCTGGCGGGGCGTTAGCATGAAAAGTTCCTCGGAGGATAGACATGGCAACCGAAACTCTCACCAGAGGCGTTCTGGAAGGCGATGCCTCTCGGCCCAATATCTACAGAAACTTCATCGATGGTGAGTGGGTCGAGTCCTCGACCGGTGAGACCTTCGAAGACCGCAATCCTGCCGACACCCGCGATGTTGTCGGAATTTTTCAAAAATCCGGCAAAGCGGACGTGGATGCCGCTGTAGATGCCGCGAAGCGTGCCTTTGTAAAGTGGCGGCTGGTTCCCGCGCCGCGACGCGCCGAGATGATCTATCTCGCGGCAGAGATGCTGGCCGAGCGTAAGGAAGACTTCGCCCGAGATATGACCCGGGAGATGGGCAAAGTTCTGAAAGAAACTCGCGGAGATGTTCAGGAAGCGGTCGACACCGCATACTACATGGCTGGCGAAGGCCGCAGGCTTTTCGGCCCCACAACTCCCTCTGAGTTGCCGAACAAATTTGCGATGGCTATCCGCCAGCCCATCGGAGTCTGCTGCATGATCACCCCGTGGAATTTTCCGATGGCGATTCCCTCATGGAAGTTGCTGCCGGCGCTGGTTTGCGGAAACACCTGCGTGATTAAACCTGCGCAGGACACGCCGCTTTCGACATTCAACCTGGTTCGCGTTCTAACGGATGCCGGCGTACCCAAAGGCGTAGTCAACATTGTCACGGGATTCGGACCGGAAGCGGGCGCGCCGTTGCTTGAAAATCCGGAGGTTCGCGCGATTTCATTCACCGGATCGAGCGCGGTCGGCCGCACAATCGGCACAACTGCGGCGAAGAGCTTCAAACATTGCTCACTGGAACTTGGCGGGAAAAATCCCATGATCGTGCTGGACGATGCCAATCTCGACCTCGCCATCGAAGGCGCGCTCTGGGGAGGCTTCGGCACCACCGGTCAGCGCTGCACCGCAACCAGCCGTATCATCGTTCAGAAAGGCGTTTACCACGATTTCGTTCATCGCCTGGTGGAGCGTGCTCGCAAATTGCGCATCGGCAACGGCCTCGATGAAACCACCGATATGGGGCCGGCCATCAATGAGCGCCAACTGCAAAGTGATCTGCAGTATGTCGATATCGGCAAGACCGAAGGTGCCAAGCTGCAGTGCGGCGGCAACCGACTGGATAAAGGCGATCTTCGTCATGGCTATTTCATGGAACCGACTGTCTTCACTGATGTAGATCCGAAGATGCGCATCGCGCAAGAAGAAATCTTCGGGCCGGTGGTTTCAATCATTCCCTGCGAGAACTTTGAAGACGCCGTTCTCGTCGCCAACAACATCGAATACGGCCTTTCATCTGCGATTTACACCCGCGACCTAAACAAGGCATTCACGGCCATGCGCGACCTGTATGCTGGGATCACTTACATCAACGCCCCGACAATTGGCGCCGAAGTGCATCTCCCGTTTGGTGGCACGAAAGCCACTGGCAATGGTCATCGCGAAGGCGGTATCGGCGCGATCGACTTCTACACCGAATGGAAGTCGGTTTACGTGGATTACTCCGACCGCCTGCAGAGGGCTCAAATCGACAGGCCGGAATGATGACGGCAGAGTTGAAATTTCGGATTTAGGTTTCCAGTCTCAAATCGACAATCTGCAATCGGCTCCCTCTTAAAGCTGTTTCGGCTTTCTCAGACGCTCCGTGCCCGTGGTAAATAAGTGTTCTCTGCGTACTCGATTTTCCCGTCGGCGTACTCTGCGGTTAAAATCTTTAGTATGCCAGCGACCCAAACCCACGAAATCACTGCCGCCCAACGCCTCGATAACCTGCGCTACGCCATCCGCGACCTCGTCGCTACCGCTGACGAAGTCAAGCGCCAGGGCCATAAAGTTCTCTACCTGAACGTTGGCGATCCCAACATCTTTGATTTCGCTCCGCCAGCCCATATCGTTGAAGCCGCCTATCGCGCCATGCGGGACAACAAGAATGGCTACGCGCCTTCCGCCGGCGTTCCCCAAGCGCTCGATGCCATTCGTGCGCAAGCAGAAAAGAACGGCTTCACCAGCATCCAAAATGTTTTCATCACTAACGGCGCAGGCGAAGCCGTCGATCTCTCGCTGACCGCATTGCTCAATCCGGGAGAAAACGTCCTCACTCCGCGTCCGGATTATCCGCTTTATCCCGCAGTGCTTTGCAAAATAGGAGCCGAGGCGAATCCGTACTACTTGAATGAAGGCGATGGTTGGCAGCCCGAACTGAGCGACATAAAAAAGAGAATCAATTCACGAACAAGAGCCATTGTTCTCATCAATCCAAACAACCCGACCGGAGCTCTCTGCACCCGAAAAATGCTTGAAGATCTTGCCGAGCTTGCACGCCAGCACAACCTGCTCATCATTGCCGACGAAATTTATGACAAGCTGATCCTCGATGGCGGCGAACACATTTCACTCGCAGCCGTTGCTCCCGATGTGCCAGTAGTGACTATCGGCGGTCTGTCGAAAAATTATCTTGTTCCAGGGTGGCGCATGGGCTGGGGCATCGTGAGCGGCGAAGCGGCGGCAGTAAAACCCTACATTGAAGGCATTCACAAAATGTTACGCGCTCGTCTTTCCGCGAATCATCCGCAACAATACGCGATCAAACCTGCACTCGAGGGTCCCCAAGATCACCTGATTGAAGTGCGCCGCAAGCTCACTGCTCGCCGCGATCTCACCGTGCAAACTTGCAATTCGATTCCCGGCATGAGCTGCGTCCCGCCTCGCGGCGCCTTCTATGCGTTCCCGCGAATCGATGTTCCCGAAGAAGACTCGACCTGGGTAAAGGAACTCCTGCTCCAGAAACACATACTCACCGTGCAAGGCTCTGGCTTCGGTCAAAAGCCCGGCAGCAAGCACTTCCGCATCGTTTTCCTTCCACAAGAAGAAACGTTACTACAAGCCTACTCAGAGATTGGTGACTTCATGCGTGAACGCGGCTGAACTCGTGTATGTTCAGGCCCTTCCCGGTCAATGAAGCTTCAGTTACCGCAAAGGGAACAAAGGTCGTACAAACGAAACTTCCTCGAATCCAGCCGATCTGCTCTAATCATCTGCAGTGATCGATATTCACTGCCACGTCCTGCCTGACGTCGATGACGGCCCTCAATCCTGGGAAACCGCCGAAGCTATGTGTCGCATGGCCCGGGAGGACGGGATCGAGCACATCGTGGCCACGCCGCATTCAAATGATCGTTACTTCTACGATCGCGAATACCTTGCTGGTGTGCTCGAAGAACTCAGACGCCGGGTAGGACCGCGTCCAAAGCTCAGCCTCGGCTGCGACTTTCATCTTTCTTACGACAACATGCAAAGTGCGTTGCGAACTCCGGAGAAATACTGTATTGGCAACAGTCACTATTTGCTCGTCGAGTTCAGCAACTTCAGCATCTCTCGCCAGATCGATGACTGGTTTACGCAGATACACGGCCAGGGCATCACGCCGATTATCACTCACCCCGAACGCAATCCAATTCTGCAGCAAACTCCGGAACGGGTACTCGAGTGGATGGAACTGGGTT
The DNA here is from genome assembly GCA_036557105.1 of Terriglobales bacterium. Lineage (GTDB taxonomy): Bacteria > Acidobacteriota > Terriglobia > Terriglobales > Acidobacteriaceae > Gp1-AA145. Next base: position 12,260 of record DATBIE010000162.1, on the reverse strand, counting down.
GCACAGTACAAATCACCGCCTCAGTTTTTACAGGCTCTTGGGGAGCGCGAGCGCGCGAAATCGCCAACTGGCTCCTCGAACAAAAGGCGGTTCATTTCATGTGTACGGACGCTCACAACACGCATCGCCGCATCCCCATCTTGTCTGAAGCTCGCAAAGTTGTCGCAAAGGAATTCGGGGCAAAACTGGCAAGTGCGCTCGTAGAAGACAATCCTGCAGCGGTCGTGCATGATCGACCGCTTGTCGCAATCACTTGAAAAAATTATTGTGCAGGGGGCCCCGGAGTTACTGCGGCCGGGGTGGCGATCTGCGCTGCAGGCATCGAACTCGCAGCCGAAGATGCTGCGGAACGGCTTGCTGGTTCTGGAGCAGTGTGGCTCATACTAGATCCGCTGATCATCGCGCTCTCTGGGTTCAGCAGGTGCTCCTGGTCTGGCCCAAGTCCCAGGCGAATCAGTGCCCGCGAATCGGGTACTGTCTTCGTTTGCCACCCCTGGTCGCCCTGATACTTCTGCATGGCTTGCTGCGTTTTTGTATCCCACTTCCCTGTAGGTTCGCCTTTCAGGTAATGCTCACGGATCAAAGCTTCCTGTATTTCTCTCGCTCGGGCAGAATCGATTGCCTGCTGTCCTCTTGGTCGCCGTCTCCGCGATTTTTTATGATGTGCAGAATGATGCGAGGCATGGGCCTTGGTTGAAACAGAAGAGGTATGGGCCTTGGTTGAAACGGAATCGGTAGTCTGCTTTTTGGCAGTCGTCGAAGCTACCGAAATCGACACACCTAAAAACAACAGAACCGTCAAACTCGACAATGTGCGGCTAAGTGACATCTTTTCATTCGCCAATTCCGGCGCTCACCCTATGATCTCGCGATTGGCACAGTAAGCGCCAGTCCCGTTAGTGCAAGTAACCGTTACGGAAGTGTTCCGGCAAGGAAGATCGTGCCGTCGTTGCGTCCGGCGCCCCGTTGGCGAACCAAAAACACAACGTCCTGCCCGCTTTTCAAGCTGGATTGAATCCGGTCGAAATCATCCTGGCTGTTTATCTTTTGTTTGTTGATCTCCAGGATCACGTCTCCCCGAGTTAATCCGACGTCATCCGCAAACGATCCAGGCTTTACATCCTGTACGACCACGCCCTGTCCGGCAGGAACATTGAGTCGGTCAGCCATCTCGGGCGTAAGCTCGCGGACGGTCGCACCGAATCTACTCTGTTTGGGCGTAGATTCTTCTCCGCCCTCTTCCTCTTCACCCAAACGGCTGGCGAAAAGTTTAGCGCGGTCGGCAACCGTGACTGCAGCTTCGTTCTTCTTGCCATTGCGGTAGTAACCAAGCGTGACTTTCGAACCGGGCTTACGGCCAGCAATATCACCAACCAGTTCGTCTCCGTTCTTGACGGGTTTTCCGTCGACGGAAATGATCGTGTCACCAACTTTCAAACCTGCCCGTTCCGCGGGGCTACCGGCAACCACGCTTGAAATCGTGATGCCTCCCTGCACGCCGTAAACCCGCGCGATCGCTGGATTCGGCTCCGCATTGAATTCAATTCCAATCGATCCTCGCTCCACCCGGTGTTCGGGGCCGGTGAGCTGGTTATATACTTCTGCAACCGTGTTTGAAGGCAGTGCGAAACCGACACCAGCGTAGGCATTGGTATCGGTCAGGATTGCCGTGTTGATCCCGATGACGGCGCCGTCCATATCTACCAGTGGTCCGCCGGAATTTCCCGGATTGATTGCAGCGTCGGTTTGAATGAAAGACTGAAACTGGCGTCCGCGTACGATATTTCGTCCCTTCGCGGAAACAATACCTGCCGTCACTGTCGCTTGCAGCCCGAATGGGCTGCCGACTGCAAGCACCCAGTCTCCCACTTGCATACCTTCTGAGTTCCCGAGCTTGGCCGTCGGCAAGGCGTGATCCACATCAACTTTGATCACTGCAAGATCCGTCTCCTGATCACTGCCAATGACCTTCGCATCATGCTGCACTCCCGGGGGTTCATCCTGTAAATGAACGCGAATTCTGTCCGCCTTCTCCACAACATGACGGTTCGTGATGATATAGCCTTTGGAATCCACAATGACGCCCGATCCCAACGATTTTTCGCGAATGGGCCCCTGGTCGCCGCCCTGCCCTCCGAAGAATCGGTCAAAAAAATCGCCGAAAGGATTTTCTTCATCCCCGTTGCCATCTGGACTCATGCCACGTCGTCGGGGCGGCTTGATCGTGGATTCAGTATTGATGTTTACAACCGCAGGCTCCAGCGACTTTGCGATCTGCGCAAACTGGTTGGAGAGCTGGCGAGGTGAAGGTAGCGTCAATGGGTTCGCGTCAGCAGACCGCTTGTCCTTTTCTTGTCCTCTGACCCCATATGAGACGACCGTTCCGATCAGGATTCCGACGCTCAATGTAAGCAGAATTACTAGCGTAAAAGCCAGGCGGTTCGCCTTAAAACGCCCCCACAAGTTGTTGGCGCGCGCTTCCATGTTGAATTGCCTCCAAATTTCCAAATCCCTGATTATACAGCCGGAAACTATGAGCAAAGGGGCTTCGGAACTCAATAGTTAGACGCAGGGGCAGAATAAAGTGTTGCGGCTGCAGAAATCAGCAGTTGTAAAGAAGTATGGTGCAGCCCTGACCGATCAGGACTGCTATTGATCAGTCAATACCATGTAGTCGAACCCGCCATTGCTGCCATCTGTAACGACGACCGTCTGCTTCTGACCCTGCGTCAACGCAAGGGGCCCGGTATTGAGGAAGATGTTCGTGGTTCCCGGTGCGGTCAATAGCACCTCATAGTTGCCAGTGGCCGCCGCTTCGTAGTCTGTCGCCTTCCCGAACGCTATCCCCGAACCAACAGGTGTGCTCCCGGCGATGCTGCTGCCGGAATTAACGATGTAGATGTCAGCCGAGGCAATCGTCGAAGCGGCGTTCACCACGCGAACATTGCCTTCACCCGCCGGAATCGTACCCGCGCCATCGGGCAGGGGAATTCCTTGTGTCTTGGAGGCGGGGCCAGCGATCAGCAATGTCTGGTTTTGGCCGGAAACGATGTCCACGCTGTCCTGAAAGAAGGAGGTTGAGTTACTGACCGCAACCGCTTCGACGTGATGCTGCCCAGAGTCGATTGCGGTATAGTCAAGCAGGTTCTTGAACGCCAATCCCGTGGCAACCTGAGAACCATCGAGCAGAAGATTTGCCCGGGGAGCATCGGGTGAGGCCATCACCACTCGCAATTGCTGCGACGAAGATCCGCTACCCCCACCACCACATCCGATCGCGAATAAAACGCCCGCACACATCGCGGAAACCCAGGCCCATCTGCCCACAATTCTCCTCCGGTGCAAGCTTTTGTTTAACAGAAAATGAGGAATTCTGAAAATTGAGATGCACTGATCGGCGACAATGATGCGTCCGCCTATTGATTTGCGCCTGGCATGCTGAGGGTGAAATTTACTGTGACCTGAGTGTCGACCTCAACAGGATCACCGTTTAAAAGGTACGGCCGGTACTTCCAATGCTTCACGGCATCAATTGCTGCTTGCGCAAGCATTGGGTGCCCCGAAATGACCTTCAAGCTTTGCACATTCCCGTTCCTGTCAATTACCACACTCATGACTACCGAGCCCTGAATGCGTGCGATTTTTGCGTCCCGAGGATAGACCGGCGGAACCCTGGTCGAGACCATTGCCTGCGTCACTGCCTGTGATACTCGCACTCGCACCGGCTTAGAGCGAGCGTCGCCCGTGTCCGCTGCCGGCGCGCTTGGCACTTCTGCAGAGTAGGCCACGAGTCCCGTCGCAGGCTTGCTCTGGATCGTCTCCCCATTATTTAGACATGTGGTTGCCTTACCATCCGAAGAAGATTTCATACCGCCACTTTCGTCTATGCAGAAGGCGCGCTGACCAGAATTGGGTATCTCCGGTTCGCCAACCACTTTGTATTGCGAGCCATCGCACCCCGAGATTGCGAAAATGTACCCGCCTCGCTTGCCGGCTGCCAGATCGCTGGATAACACATTAATTGTGACCGACCTTTCACCATTGCTTCTGTTGTTCTTCGATAAATCGGCAAGGCTACAGGCATAAACGCCGTGCGCGGAATGATATCCATTCTCCGCAATCACGATGCTCTGCAATGAAGACTTAGCGCCTTCTTCGTTTTGCTGGTTCTGCCGATCCTCGATGTTCTTCAGAAAATCCGGATCGGCAAGCGGTACCCTTACAGTCACGCTGATTTCATTGAGTCGCCACACTTCCGCTTCTGTCTTCATCGCAAACGTGAATCGTGGGATGAACGGCAATTTCTGTTCCGTCCCCTCTTTCGTGACATGCAGCGAAACTTCAATGTCGTCCTCATCGCCGGAAAGGTTGTCTCCTTCAACCGCAATCTCCACCTTTGAACCATCACGCGGGTCTTCGGCCCGGAGAAGTGTCGGCCCTGTATCGAATGTTTCGAGCTTCGCACCACCCGCCTTCGCCATGTTGGCAAACATGGAAAACTGATCCAGCGCGTTCATTCCATTCGGCTCGTTGATCCTCTTCAGAACTTTTCGCGTGGAATCCGGCAAGTGCTTTTCAAGGTGATTGGGGGCCGTCCCGAAAAACATCTCGATCAACGCCTGCCGCGCGGTTTGCGATGACGGTGGCGTTTGTCCTGCAGAAAAAGATGCAGAGATCAGAAGGGTAAAGAAACAGGCCAGGAAACTGCGCATTTCGGCCTCCAGGTAAGAACGCTGGCAGCATACCAGAGCCGGCAAAAGCTATAGACACCAAAGGTAATCATTCGACGAAGCCGGTGCAGGCAATGTGCAGAATTCTGCAGTTTGGAGCAGGAGTATGGATTTCTCACACCTGCCTGTCTATGTTTGACAAGTCATTGCTGCTAAGTGAGTTACCTGAGGTTGACGGGCATCCCAGACCTTCTGCCCTTTGGCGCGGCAAGTGCAATTTCGTAAGCAAGAAAAGAGGCCGTCAATTAGATGAGTCCGACCCTCTTCATTTGTCCTCGACCCTATTTACGCCGTCCACTCAGCGACTTTGGCGCGCACACTCGGCGAGCCAAAGTAAACCGGAACGGCGCCCTTGAGCTGTGACCCTCTGCTTTCCCGCCATTCGCCTCTTTTAATCGCGGCCCCAGAAATGGGGCCGCATTTTTTGGCGAATGAAAGCTGAGTTCGGCACTTCCGCCGCTGCTAAAACTCAAGATTTAGAGCTGTCCTGGCTGAGCAACGCGATAGAAGAACTGGCCCATGCCGGCTTTATTGATCGCGAAGATGATCTTGATTAAATGTTCCTGATCGGCCGCATTTGAAAGAGGCCCAGTGCAAACAGGATCGTAACCAGCGTCTCGACTGAGCTGTTCAACTGCAGCACGCGCTTCCTCGTCCCCGCACCACAGATTACTCGGCCTTACCCGCTCAGCCGAAATCTTCCCGTACAGGGCAGCGAAATTGATGTTGAATGATTTCGCCGTCGGCCCACCCGTCTGCGATTTTACAAACTCGGCATTCGAGTTGAACCCTGTAGGCGGTTCGATTCCAAACCGGTTCGTTGCATCGATTACGGTCTTACCCTTGATGCCTTTGAGCTTTCCGACCGCGCCGGAAACAGCATTTCCCGGAACGGAAATAAGAACGACGTCCACATCGGAAACGTCTCCTCCTTCCCTTCCCATGCGCTTCACCTTGTGACCCGCTCGCTCCCAGAGGTCTGCCAGCCCGCCGCCTACGTGGCCTTTGCCGAATACCGCCACTTTCACGGTGCACTCCTTTTGAATTTCTAAGATGTCGTAGGCTCTTAAGATGCTTCAGCGGTGACGAATGAAGCTTCCGTCCTGCAACTCATGAAATGCCTGTTGCAGCTCCTGCTGGGTGTTCATCACAATCGGTCCATACCACGCAACCGGTTCCTCAATCGGCTTGCCTGAAACCAGCAGGAACCGGATTCCCTCCGGCCCGGCTTGTACCACGATCTCATCCCCGCGGTCGAACAGCACGAGCGAGTGGTTTGTCGCGTCGTACTCCGGCGTCGTATTCGGGTCGACTGCTGATTCCGTGAGCACCGCACGCGGATCGGAAGCGTCGCGGAAAGTGCCTGCTCCCGCAAAGACATATGCAAACGCATTCCGCGTAGTCTCGACCTTCAGCCGCTTACGTTGGTTCGGTGGAACCGAGATGTCCAGATAATTCGGATCGGCGGCAACACCTTCGACGGGCCCGCGCTTACCCCAAAATTCGCCGCACACGACGCGCACGCGCGTCCCGTCATCGTCAGTGACTTCCGGGATCGCGCTCGCCGGAATGTCCTGATAGCGCGGATCGGTCATCTTCAGTTGTGATGGCAAGTTCGCCCACAGCTGAAATCCGTGCATGCGGCCATGCTGGTCGCCTTTCGGCATCTCCTGATGCAGGATGCCGCTCCCCGCGGTCATCCACTGCACGTCGCCCGCGGTCATTTTACCCTTGTTGCCCAAGCTGTCGCCGTGCTCGACTGAGCCGGCCAGAACATACGTAATCGTCTCGATCCCACGATGCGGATGCCACGGGAAGCCCGCCAGATAGTCCGCTGGATTCTCGTTGCGGAAGTCGTCCAGCAAAAGAAATGGATCGAACTCCTTGGTTTTGCCGAAACCGAATGCCCGCTGCAACTTAACGCCTGCGCCCTCAATCGTCGGCTTCGGCTGAATTACCTGTCGTACTGCGCGAAGTGACATAACTTTTTCTCCTGTCTTTTGATGTGCAACGGTGACGAAAGATTCAGGAGGCGACATCGCGGTGACAACGCATGAACACTCGTCAAGCTATAATCAATTCAGCCCTCAGTGAGGAGTTTTCATGGCCCTGCAGAAGACCGAACAAATCTGGCACAACGGGAAGCTGATCCGATGGGAAGACGCGAATGTTCACGTCATGGCGCACGTCATCCACTACGGCTCGTCCGTGTTTGAAGGTATTCGCTGCTACGCTCCGCCTTCAGGTCCGGCGATTTTTCGCGCTACCGAGCACATGCAGCGCCTGCTTGACTCTGCCAAGGTTTACCGGATGGAAATCGGTTTCACGCGGGACGAACTCGTCTCAGCAATGCTGGAACTTGTGGGCGCCAACAACGCATGGCCCTGCTACATTCGCCCGATCGTTTTCCGCGGTTATGGAGACGCCGGTGTTTCTCCGATGAATTGCCCCGTCGAGGTTTACATCGTGAACTATCCCTGGGGCAAATATCTGACCCAGGACGACTCCGGCGTGGACGTCTGCGTTTCTTCCTGGACCCGCATCGCGCCAAATACCCTTCCCGCGCTCGCCAAAGCCGGCGCGAATTACATGAATTCGCAGCTCATCCGCATGGAAGCCACCACCAATGGCTATGCAGAAGGCATCGCGCTTGATTCCAACGGCTACGTGAGCGAAGGTTCCGGCGAAAATGTCTTTGTTGTACGGAACGGTGTGTTGCAGACAGCGCCCTTAGGAAACTCAGTGCTACCGGGAATCACGCGTGACTCAGTTTTGAAATTGGCCCGCGATCTTAACATTCCCGTCGTCGAGGCCGGTATTCCGCGCGAGATGTTGTACATCGCCGATGAAGCTTTCTTCACCGGCACTGCCGCAGAGGTGACCCCGATTCGTTCCGTCGATCGCATTCCCGTCGGCAAGGGCAACGTCGGGCCGATCACTAAATCTCTGCAGCGCGAATTCTTTGGCATTGTTCAAGGCAAGCAAGCGGACCGTCACCACTGGCTCACTCCGGTGCCCGTTGCCGCGAAACAGCCGGTGGGTGTGTAACGGAAGAGATCGATTCAAGGCTGCTGTTCGACTTCGAAACTCGAGGGGCCTTGTATGGAAGAGCCAATCCGTTTCATCTCGCACAAAAATCAAAGAGTGCTGCTGATCGACATCTCCAACTGCACTCCGGAGCAAATCTCGCAAATCTGCCGCCTGGTTCCAGCTCATGTCAGCACTGAACCGCGTGGCTCTTTGCTCCTTCTGGCTGATTTTAGCGGCGCCAGGTTCGACAAAAACGCGATCACCAATTTGAAAGAAGCCACGGTTTACGTGCGGCCTCACCTCAAACGTTCCGCCTGGGTCGGAGTCGAGAGTCTGCCGAAGGTTTTCTATGACAACATCAAGTCGTTCTCGCAACGCGACCTCCCCACATTTCAATCGCGCGAGCAAGCGCTCGAATGGCTGACAGGATCTTCCACAGCGTAATTGAAGAAATTGCAATCCATTACTCTTCGACGTCTACGGAATCGGAACCGGTGGCACCCCGCCATTTGCATAGGCGAACCGCCAATGACCGTGAACTTTGCGCGCGAAACCCTTGAAGCTCGCATGGCTCACTGCAGTCCAGAGCGGTCTTTGTGTTGCAGGATCGAGAGCCACATTGAAGTAATGGCATTCGAAGTAGACTGCCGCAATATCGCCGTAAAGACCAAATGACTCTTTGTAGGATGGAGTGAGCGCCACAAGCTTATTCGCCGCCTGAAAAGCCGGGCTGAGATACTTGTAAAACGTACAGACCGTCCCGCGGTTATTCGGATCGTTAGAGGGCATAGGGCATGTGATTGCATCATCGGGATCGCCATTGCCTCGATAGTACCCGTCGAGCTGCGGACTGCCGACGGTCAGGTACAGTACTGCATTGGAAGTAAACAGCGAGAGTGCGTCACGCAAGCGAGCCATGATCGTTTCTGCCGAATCGCCATTCACAGGGTCACGAACTGTTGCTGCGCGGTGATAAGCCGCTTGGAGTTTGTACAATTCTGAGGTTTGCCGGTTGTCAACTTGTGCGGCTGCGCGATTCGAGCTCGCCACCCAGACGTATGAAGCAATCGTAATCGCTAGCCAAATTCGTTTGCTGTGGAATGCGTTCATTTTGTCCTCCAGATTCTTCGTGAGTTGCAAAGTGTTCGAAGAGCGCCCTGTGAATCGTGTCATTGCTGGTCTGTCAAAACGCGTGGCTGCGAAAGCGGTTAGGCTGAGCGGCAGTATTCGCGTATTTTGATCGCTCGCGTCATTGGTTTTCTTTCCTTGCAAATCAAGCAGAGGCTGGGTTACGGGCTTACCTCGAAAACCACTGGATTCGATCGCGGGTAGCCAAAGTACCCATCCGACATTCCCATTACATCCCCGTTCATTACGACTATTTGGACTGAGGTCGGGCTGCGCAATAGGGTTGCTGGAATCACTGCTGTCAGTTGGTGGTCGCTAACAATCGTCGTTTGAAGCGATGTACCGGTGTCATGCAGGTTGCCATTACTGGTCCAGAACGCAGTGCTCCAAACGAAATGTCCATAGTGGCCAAAGTTCGATCCATCGATCGTGATCGTCACGTCCGCGCTGCCGGCCACAATGGTTGACGGCGAGATAGAGGAAATAGACGGAGTCGGGTTGGGGGATCGCGTGACCTGGAACGCTACGGCGCTGGAGGTGCCGACGAGAGTATTTTCAATGTTGTCCCGGGTTTCGACGAGCACGGTGCCTGTGCCTGCGTTTGATAGAAGCGCTGCCGGCAAAATCGCAGTCACCTGTGAACTGCTGACGAACGTTGTAAGTAATGGCGTGCCTACGCCGCCTTGCGACCACAAGACTGTTGTATGCCAGTGCCCGTTATAAAACTTGAAGCTGCTCGAGCCCACAACCGTGAGCGTCAGGTCTGGGCTCCCCACCACGGCGCTGTCCGGGGCGATGGAAATGTTTGCCGACTGTGGACCCGGCGTGCCCGAAGATCCCGATCTTGGAGATTGCCTGATAGTTCCATCACCGCAGGCAAATTGCCATACAACAAGAAATCCGACAGCTATCTGCGAGAACCGTCTAACCATGACTTCCTCCCGCACCCGGAGACATCGGTCGGCGCGGGTCGCGGTTGCGCCTTGCTAGGGAAAATGCGGTAGAAGAGTGAAGCCGTCAATCAATGCAGTATCATTTTCATCTCTCATTCTTCTCTCTCCATGAAACCAATGCCTTACCGAACCTCTTCTCAGAGGGTATAGAAACGGATACACTCTCAAGGCAAGAGTGAGCAGTACCCGTGTCATCTTGGTCCACCTCGGCCGGAGTTATCTCCTTCGGGGAATTTGAGGCTGACTTGCGTTCGCGCGAGTTGCGCAGAAATGGCGACAAACTGCGTCTTCCTGACCAGGCCTTCCTGGTTCTTGCCGTGCTTCTTGAGCGCCGAGGAGAGCTTGTCACCCGCGAAGAGATCCACAAAAAACTTTGGGCTTCGGATACTTTCGTCGATTTTGATCACGGTCTGAACAACGCGGTTAACCGGCTACGCGAAGTGCTCGGAGACTCTGCTGATTCGCCTCGCTTCGTCGAAACGCTGCCGCGCCGTGGATACCGCTTTATCGCTCCCGTGAAGGAGAATGGTGCCTTTACAATCGGAGTCCCGTCAGCAATACCGAGTCTCGGCGCGCCGGCAACTCGCAAGTGGGCAAAGGGCTGGCCGATCGCAGCATACGCCGCATGTCTGCTATTCGTTGCGGCGTTCACGTTTTCGGAAATGCACATGCTCTTGAGAAGCAAGCCAGCGCGAATTACTTCACTCGTTGTCTTACCTCTTGAAAATATTTCAGGCGATCACTCCCAGGACTACTTCGCCGATGGGATGACCGACACACTCATTACCGACCTGGCGGGACTCAGTTCGGTGCGTGTGATCTCACGAACTTCCGCTATGCACTATAAAGGTTCGCATGAGTCTCTACCGGATATTGCTCGAGAGTTGCACGTTGACGCCGTCGTCGAAGGGACTGTTTCAAGGGAGGGGAATCTTATTCGGATCAATGCACAATTGATTGATGCCCAGAGTGATCGCCACCTTTGGGCACATGAGTATAAAAGTGACTTAAGAGACGTTTTGCAACTGCAGAGTGAGTTAGCCGCGACCATTTCGGAAGAAGTCGCCGGTAGGCTCACGCACAAGGAGCAGTCCCGTTGGGCGGTCAAGCCGCGCCAGGTAGTTCCAGAAGCCTATGACGCATACCTGAAGGGAGAATACTTCCTCGATCGATGGACTGGACAGGGTTTCGACAGAGCCAAGAGCTACTTCGAGCATTCGATTCAACTTGATCCAGGGTTTGCGGACGGCTATGCCGGGCTAGCTGAGTACTATGAGCTCACCGCTTTTCTAGGCGTCGTTCCACCGAAAGAAGCTTGGCTCAAATCAGAGGAACTCCTGCTCAAGGCATTAGAGATGGACAACACCTCCTCGAAAGCTCACTGTGAGCTGGGTATGCTGAAATTGCAATTTCGGTGCGATCGAGCGGCCGCCGAAAAAGAATTGAACTATGCTCTTGAGCTAAACCCCGGCGATATGAGGGCGCTCGACTACCACAGTTACTATCTGCTTGAAATCGGACGAACAGACGAAGCCATTTCCGAAAAGCGTAGAGTACTCGATCATGATCCAGTTGCGTTGATAACGAACGCAGACTTTGGGCTTTACCTGGGCCAAGCGGGACGCACCGATGAAGCTATTGCGCAGTTCCAGAAGACCCTGGAACTCGACCCGAATTACGCCGCTGCACACATGCGTCTTGGATCCGCGTATGCTCGCAAACAGGAATATAGCCAAGCCGTAGTTGAAATGCAGAAGGGAATTTCACTGGATAAGATTCCGGCGAGGTTAACAGCGCTGGGCGAAGTATACGCTCGTTGGGGTAAGAGAAAAGAAGCATTGGATATGATCCGGCAATTAGAGCAAATGTCGAAGGAAAGATATGTCGCTCCCAGTGCTATTGCATTGATTTACGCCCGGCTCGGTGACAAGAAGCACGCGCTAACTTGGTTGGAGAAGGCCAAACCTGAGGACGATCCAAAGATATCTAACTCCGCCTTCGATAGCTTGCGCTCCGAGGAAAGATTCAGGACGCTGGAGGCACGGCTCGAGCAAAATCCATCTTGTCCGACTTTCTAGTGCTTCCCTTAAAAAGCGCGATCACACGACTTATTTGCTCGCCAGAATGAAGTCACCAGCCGATGACAGGAGCATTTTGGCGGTCGGGAGATATCAGCCGCACTCGGTTGACCCGCTGCTGTTCTCCCCCTAAAATCAAACTGCCGCTTGGTACTTCCTCGCTTTTTCACTGCCCCCTCGTTCAACGGCAGGACAGCTGACTCTGGATCAGCATATCGGGGTTCGAATCCCTGGGGGGCAGCCAAATCTTACTAATCTCAACGGTCGAACTATTCACCGCTCGGAAGTGCCCATGGAGCAGACTCTTCGGAAAAATTATTTCTCCCTCTGCAGGTGAGCAG
>DATBIE010000161.1:0-6630 GCA_036557105.1 Terriglobales bacterium | reverse complement strand
TCACCCCAGATATCCTTGCGATTTCAATAGTTCCGCGTTAAGGAGTGCCGCCCCCGCTGCGCCGCGGATGGTGTTATGTGAGAGCACAGTGAATTTCCAGTCGAGTACCGGGCAGTGGCGGAGGCGACCGACAGTTGTCGTCATACCCCGGCCGGATTCCACGTCCAGGCGGGGCTGCGGGCGATCTGTGGAGTCGAGATAACGAACTGGCACTTCCGGCGCCGTTGGAAATTTCTCCTTTTGCGGGATGCCGGTGAACTCTTCCCAAGCCTCGAGAATCTCTGCGGGTTCAGCCTTCTTCCTGAGTTTTACCGAGATGGATTCCGTGTGACCATCTTCAACAGCAACGCGATTGCATTGTGCGCTCATTTTGAATGGAGCGAGCACCACACCTGCGCCATTCAGATTTCCGAGGAGCTTACGCGTCTCCTCTTCCATCTTTTCTTCTTCTTTTGCGATGTAGGGGATGACGTTGCCCAAGATGTCGAGCGATGCTACGCCCGGGTAACCTGCGCCGCTAACGGCTTGCATAGTTACCGCCATCACGGTCTCAAGCTCGAAGCGCCGGTGGAGAGGAGCAAGGGCAAGCACCAATCCCATTGCCGAGCAGTTCGAATTGGTGACGACGAAGCCGCCGGACTTCTTTCTCCATGATTGGCACTCGATCAGCTTGATGTGATCAGGATTGACCTCGGGGATGACCAGAGGAACGTCCTTGGCCATTCGCAAGGCGCTGGAATTTGAGATCACCGCGCATCCGGCGTCTGCAAAGCGAGGCTCGAGTTCGGCGGCAATCGAGGCGTCAAGGGCGGCAAAAATAACTTTCGGAGCGCCGTCAGGAGTAGCGGGGGAAACGCGCATTTCCGCCACTTTCGGGGGAATCGGGGTCTTAAGACGCCAGCGGGCCGCTTCCCGGTAGACTCGTCCCTCTGAACGGTCGGAAGCCGCCAGCCAGCCGACTTCGAACCACGGATGCTGTTCCAGCATCTGGATGAAGCGCTGCCCGACGATGCCGGTGGCACCGAGAATACCTACAGGAATCTTGGTTTGCATAAGGAAATCAAATTTTAACAGCAGAGTGCCTGGAGCGTGTTGGCATTGCGTGTTGAAGAATTTCAGAGTTGATCTTTCAGCACATGCGCAATTCGCTCGCTGGCGTGGCCGTCCCATAGCGGCGGAATAGCGGCTTGCTTAGGGCGACCATGCAGAACCTTCGTGAATTCTGCACGAAATTTTTCCATGTCATCGCCGACGAGCACGTTTGTTCCGACTTCAATCGTGACAGGCCGTTCTGTGTTGTTTCGCATGGTCAAACATGGGACACCTAAGAATGTTGTTTCTTCCTGTATTCCACCTGAGTCGGTGACCACAACTTGAGCACGCGATTGTAGCGCTAGAAATTCCAGATATGGCATTGGATCGCAAAGAAGCAGCCCATCGGCAGAGAGACCGAATTGTGCAATCCGTTGCCGAGTACGGGGATGTACCGGAAAGACGACTGGCACGTCCCTGCCGATCTCAATCATGGCATTCAGAATCAGCCGTAGTTTTCCGGGATCATCAACGTTGCTTGGACGATGAAGGGTCACAAGGGCATAGTGGGCAGGGAAGCCGTTCAAGTCCAATTCGAGAGCGCGAGGTAGCAGATGAACGAGGGTGTCAATCATGACATTCCCAACCAGATGGATGCGATCGCCTGGAATCCCTTCCCGGGCCAAATTCTCGTCACCGTCTCTGGAGGGCGTGAACAGGAATTGGGAAAGCTGGTCCGTTACAAGGCGATTAATCTCCTCCGGCATAGTTCGGTCGCCCGATCGCAATCCGGCTTCAACGTGTGCCACTGGAACCAGCAACTTGGAGCAGACCAGAGCTGCTGCAATAGTGGAATTCACATCGCCGTACACTATGACCAACTCGGGTTTGCGCTGAGTAACTACCGATTCAAGGCCGGTCATGATCGCAGCCGTTTGTAGCGCATGGCTGCCCGAGCCGACTTCCAGGTTCACATTGGGAGGCGGAATTTCCAGTTGATGAAAGAAGACTTCAGACATGTTGGCGTCATAGTGTTGCCCGGTATGTACCAGTTCTTGGCGGAAGCCTGGCCCCGCCAGGGCCCGGAACACGGGGGCGGCTTTCATAAAGTTCGGCCTCGCGCCTACTACGTGCAATAGGTGATGGAGCATTTATCTAAATTCTAGAGAGACATGTGAATTTTTGAAATTTAGTCCGTGGTTCCCGCCACTCGCCTGAGAGGAAAGTCTTTTGGCGAGCAACGCTGTAGCCGGTTCCGCTGCATCTTAGCTCTGGAAAATTTGACAGAGCTTTGACTCGAATTTGGGGGTATTATTCCTGTCCGGTCGGATTGGCTGTCTGTGAGCGCCTTGTAAGACGGCCGCTATGTACCTGATTCGAAGATAAGCGACCACAGACCGCTTGCCTGACTTCAGTTTTTGAATTTTGGGGAGGAGACCTCGATGCTGTTTTCTCTTCGTTGCGCTGCGATTCTGCTGGCCGCTTCAGCATTGCCGGTCTCTTTAACTGGTGGGCTCTACGCTGCTGACCAACCTTCATCTTCAACTAACACAATCCAGAAAGATTTGATCGAGTTACCGCAAGATCAATCCTCCGAAGTGACAATTCCCGGTCCGCTTCGTTCTTTTGAGCGGATGGCAGGAATCAGCCAGAAAGTCACTCCCGATCAGGTCATGCCGCTACTTGCGCGCAACGTCTATGTACAGGGCTATATCGGTTGGAAAGACTCGGGAACACCGACCGAGTTTCTCATTCTGCTTGGCAGATACGTAAACCAGTCAAAGGAGCTGGCTGCGCTTGCAGGCCAGAGTCAGTTCATTCACATTTCGGGCTGCGAGCAGGCTGAACCGCTATTGAGGATTCTCGGATATCGAATGCGAGGACAATGCGGCGATCGAAGTCTAGCACTGGTGACGAATGAAGCGGAGAGAGCATTTCTCACCGTTGATTCTGGATTTCCATTGTCCAGCCTTGAAGAGTCGCTGAGGAAACGCGAGTCGTTCAACTATCCTTACCCCAGTTCGCGGGTCCCACTGCTCTTCAGAGAAGAAGATTGGCGGAGCACAGTCAAACCAAACAAAAGACGGAATCACAACACCGTCGAACTGTTCCTTTATCACCCGGAATTGGCCAGGCTCTATTGGGCACTTTCGAGGATGGATGCCGCCACGCGAGACGTGCTGCAACAAACGACTGGATTGAAGAAACTTTTGCCGCGCGCAGCAGACCTTGATTTTTACGGCAGTCAAATATGCATTCGGGAAGGACGGGTGCAGGCGCCCGGGGGACAACAAGCTGAAGCCGATTGGAAGGACCTGACGGGGACCAGCCTGGACGCCGCCCCGCAGTTCGTATTGCAACTGCTGACGAAAGACAACGGTTGGCTTGCAGCTTACTTTGATTCATTTGCCCGAATTAGTCGAGAGCGGCAAGCCTGGTTCGCTGAGAAACATCGGTTGAAGGAATACTACGCGGCCTTCCGCAGCCCCGGGTTTTCAACCGATGCTGCGCGACCCGCATTCCGATTGGCGCCTGGTCTGTTATTGCTGTTGACACGGGTGCAGTGGGACCACAATGGAGATCCCCTGGTTCCTGGCGGCCTGGACTTTTGGAGGCAGGTCCTCAATCAAAAATCCGAGCATAAGCTGGTCCGCGAATGGGGGCACAAGTCGGCACACTGGGACCGTCCAGAGGAATTGCTTGAGGCCATGTTCGCTTTTTCGAGACTGGACACGAGCGAGGGGCCGCTGCAGATGTACCTGCTATTCAGCGAACTGGATGCGACGCGTCCCGCCGGGCGGCAGCCGAGCCCTGATACGTTGCGTTTGCTGGCCAGCAAGTTTGATGACTACAACCAGCAATATTTGATCTTCAGCGAATTTCCGGAAATCAATGATGCGTCGATGATGGCGTTCGTCAGATCGGCGGATGCCATCAACGAGATTCCAAACCACACTCTTCGCGGCAACGCAATGGGGACGTTCCAGGCCAATGTAGGTCTGTGGGAAATTCTTGCGCGGCAGGGACAGATTCCACGCGCCAGGATGAACGAATCCTGGCAGGAGGTGTTAAAGCCGTTTGCAAAGATAGAAAGCTCGGCGCAGCTATTTGAAGCCGGGCGCAGCTCATTGGGAGCAGTGTTGCGTGCGGCCGGCAGCAGGGCCTCTGCTTCCGAAGATGAAATTATCGACCTGCTCGCGGGACCAGAAAAAACGGGCGCTGACGCTCGCCGAGTACATGAAGAAATAGCACGGAACATTCGCGCGGTGATGAACGGGCAGCGGTTGGTATCGCTCGACACACTTTTAGCTCTCGACAACGGTTTGACGCAATTCGAAAAGGGAGCTGTGCCGGGAAGTTCGTTGCTGACACTCGCGGGGGCGCTTCGCGAATTCGAAATGCCGCGACCCATTTTTACATCTTCGGAAAGGACCGAGTGGGCAGCGGGTATTTACAACAATCGCCATACCGAACTGCAGATGCAGACTGACTTGGCGAAAATTCTGAAGTCGACTCCGTCGCGGGCAAAAGTGGAGGAGGCCCGCGGACAGCTGGCTCCTTTTCTGCGGGATACTCTGGTCGGGCTCAACTATGCATACTACGAACCCCCGGGCGCGCAGCTTTTGCGCATCAATCCACTGTTTGTGCGCTCCCATGATTTTTCGGGAGATAGCGTAGCCGGAGTTTCAGGGCTATGGGGCGCTTCTGAGTTGTTCGGCCAAGGCTCCGCGGCAGGCGGCGGCGCGCATTTGGTGGGATCGCTGGCAGATTTAGCTTACGTTCTTTCGGACGCAGAACAGGACTTTATTTCTCCCGCAAACGTACAGGCGCTTATCTGGAAAGAGGTAACGCCGGGGCTCCTCAGTAATGCGGTTCTTGGCCGCTGGTGGAACATAAGCCGAACCGAACTTCACGCGGTTGCTCTGTATCAGCGCGCGGGAGAAGAGCTTCTTAACAATGCTACGTCGAATGAGAAGCTGCGCGCGAGCGTGCTGGACATTCTTTCTGAACGGTTAACAGTGAAGAAGGCCGCATGGATAGACCGGGAATTGCGTGAGCAGCACTCTGATGAAGTAATCGAACAACTTACTCCCGCGGATACCTTCTACATAACGGCGGAATTTCGGCGTCGTGAACCAGACAACAACAGTGTGTGGGGACCAAATGGGCGCGAGCTCGATCAACTATGCCGCCAGCACCCGGATGAACTGAGTTGGCATCGCTTATCGAGAGATTTCGGTGTGCCGCACCGGACCCTTGCTCTTACCTACGCTCCTGAGCTGCTTAACGTAAAACCATTTCCAGCGTTCGCCGGCTATTCGAGCCGTCTTCTCGCCGAATCGTGGGACTCTAACAACTTGTATTGGGCGCGGTTGGCGGATGAGTCAGGATATTCGCCGGTGATGCTGAACCTCATGGCCCCAGAGCTTACGCGGCTTATGGTTGAAAAGATTTTCGCAACTGATTTTGAAGACTGGCAGGCCCTATTACGGGCGATGCGCGAAGCAGGCGAAGATTTCAGGCACGGCAAAGTCGCCGTGCTTCCTGCTCCAACTACAACAGCAAGAGAATTTATTACCCAATAACAGGCGGTCCAGCCGAGAAATAACGACACCGCCGAAGCGGGCACTTACAAGGATCGACGATGCTAACGAAATATGTTCTTTCGATGTGCTTTCTGACAACGATAGTTCTTGCCTTCACGTCAGGAACGACGGCGCAAGATGATCAGGCAGCATTCCGGGTTACTGTCAATATGGTGCAGTTAAACGTGGCGGTCACCGATAAAAAGGGAAATTACGTCACGAACATTCCGCCGCAGGATTTTGAGATTAAAGAAGACGGTATTCCAGAAAAGATTGCTACGTTCGGTGAAGGAGACAATCCGGTTCGGAGGGTTGGAGAGTTCCAGCAGGCCAATCGGGGCACCTCCCCGGCAGGAGAGTTGCCGGATTTGCCGAGCAGCGGAGACGTGTCGTCCCTGAGTTCGACTCTTGCCGGATCAAATGTATTTGTCTTGTTTGATACGAGCAACTACATGTACCGAGGATTTGTCTTTGCACAGGACGCCATCGCCGACTTCGTACGTTCTCTTGAGCGCGTAAATCGAATTTCCTTCTATTCATACAGCCGGGATCTGTCGCGTTCGATTTCTTTGACGGATGACCGGTCCGCGGTGCTACGAGCAGTCCGTACGACCGTTGCCGGGGATGACGCTGCCCTCTATAACTGTCTTCTCTTGACGCTGAAGGACGCCTCGCAGTACACCGGCCGAAAAGTTGTTGTTGTTTTTTCGAATGGCCCAGACAATGTCAGCGTAGTACCGCCAGAAGATGTCGCCGAACTGGCACAATCGGCGGGAATTGTAATTTACATGGTCAGCACGCAGACTGCGCAACTGGATCCCGTCTCAACTGCAGTATTCGAACGCATGACGGCTGCGACGGGCGGCAAAGCTTATTTCGCAAAGAACTGGCGGGAACAGAAGCAAGCGTTCTCTTCCATTCGCGATGATCTGGCCCATCTGTATTCGCTAAGTTATTACCCCAAGACGAATCCGAATCGCGGCTGGCGCGCGATCAAGGTGAGGCTGATTCC
>DATBIE010000160.1:0-4218 GCA_036557105.1 Terriglobales bacterium | reverse complement strand
GAAGAAATCGAAGAGTACATTGCGACTGGTGAGCCAATGGACAAAGCCGGGGCATATGCGATCCAGGGAGTGGCTTCCCGTTGGATCACAAAAATAGAAGGAGACTACTCAAATGTAGTGGGATTACCTGTTCAGTTGGTGTTGCGGATGTTACGCGAGCACGGCGCAATCGGAAGTTAGGCCTTCTTCTGCTCGTCCTTGGGGTCGGGGGTGGTGCCCTCTTTCATCGAAGACTTGAAATTGCGGATTCCCTCCCCTAGTCCCTTGCCTAGCCCAGCCAACTTGCTGGGCCCGAAAATAAGGAGAGCAATCCCGAAAATGAGAAGTAAATGCAGCGGTTGAAACAAGCCCTCCATAAATCCTCCAGTAGTGATCCTGTGGAAATTCTAGGCTACCCGCCAATTTCAGTCAAAGCCAAACAGTCAAATTCGGGAGAGTAAGCCAGCCAGCAAAGCTGCCCGGCGTGGCAGCTCGGAAATGATGATCGACTCGTGTTCTGCATGGGCGCCCTCTCCGACGCCCCCCAGTCCATCCAGAGTCGGAATTCCCAACGCTGCAGTAAAGTTCCCGTCGGATCCGCCACCGACCGCTGCGTCCTGCAAGCTCCACCCGAGCTCCTGGGCAACAGCCTCAGCCTTGTCAAACAGTTCCGCCACTCCTGTGCTCCGCTCCATGGGGGGTCGATTCATTCCCCCCGAAATCTTGACCCGGCAATTGGGATTGAATGGCTTAAGCGAGCGCAGGTTTTTGTCAATGTCCCGACCATCTGCCATTGTTGCGACTCGAACATCGATGACCGCATTCGCCTCTGCAGCCACGACATTTGACCGTGTTCCGCCACTTACCTTCCCAACGTTTACGGTTAGTCGACGCTTTGGATCGCTGAGCTTCGAAATTTCACAGACTTGCTTTGCCAGCTCAACAATCGCGCTCTGGCCGCGGTCGAAGTCGAGGCCCGCGTGCGCAGCTACACCGCTCACCTCCAGCTTGTATTCGCAAACACCTTTCCGAGCCGTTTTTACCGCGCCGTTCAGGCCACCTGCAGGTTCCAAGACAAGCGTAGCCTCCGATTTTCCAGCCAAACCTTCCGTTATTCTTCGAGAGGAGTGACTGCCCACTTCTTCATCTGAGACAAGCAGAATCGAAATTGGCAGCGGCAATTTGCCGTCATTCCATTTCAAGATCGCCTCGATCACGTGAAGGATGATCGCGATTCCGGATTTCATGTCGAGCACGCCCGGCCCGCGCAATCGGCCTTTGGAAGTCTTACATGGCATCTTCGAAATTGTTCCGATCGGATAAACCGTGTCCATGTGGCCGAGCAGCAGCACAGGCTTTTGTTTCGCCGCCGGTGAGGACTTGAAATCCACCTGCAGGTGATTCCCATATTTCTCGGCAATATGAACGTGGACTCGGCCGCCGAGTTCCGCAAAGCGCGAGGCTAAGACCGTTCCCAAGCGGTCCACAGCTTGCTTTAAATCGGTTGGAGATTCAATTTCCACCAACTGGCGGATCGTGTCGACAATATCGGACTGCTGTTTCTTAAAATAGCGAAGCTGATCGCGAAGACTCGGAACACTCATCCGTTCTGCTCACCGTTTTAGTTCTCACATCCAGACCACGAAAGCATGAAGTTGCACAACGTCGTCATCATGCCGAAATCGCAGTGCGATAAAGTATAATCTTCGATCCAGCAAACATGAGCGAGACGCCTCAAACTGTCACAGAAGGACCGGCCACCGGACATACAACGCTCGATATTCACGATATCCTGCGCATTCTGCCACACCGCTACCCGTTTCTGCTGATTGACCGGGTGCTCGATCTGGTGCGTATGCAGCGCATCGTCGCGATAAAGAATGTCACCATCAACGAGCCCTTCTTCGCTGGACACTTTCCCAATATGCCGATCATGCCGGGCGTGCTGATCGTTGAGGCAATTGCGCAAGCAGGAGGGGCGCTGCTGCTCACCGAAATTCAGGACCGCGAGCACAAGCTCATGGTTTTCACCGGAATCGAAAAAGCGCGCTTTCGCCGTCCGGTTGTCCCCGGCGACCAGTTGCGCATTGAAGTTGACGTAAAAGCCTGGCGCGGCGACGCAGTTCGCATGCAGGGCAACGTCTTTGTCGAAGACAAACGGGTTGCGGAAGCTATTGTCACTTGCCGGCTGGTCGATCGTGAACGCGGCCGCGGCAATCAGCCTGAGGCCGACGAAAATCCGCCCGCGGAATAATCAACGCAGGCCATAATGGGCGTCCATTCCACTTCCATCATCGATCCTGCTGCAAAAATTCATCCCTCGTGCAAAATTGGTCCGTACTGCACGATCGGTGCCAGTGTCGAGATTGGCGAAGACTGTGAGCTGATTTCTCACATCGCGATCGAGGGTCACACAACAATCGGATCGGGGAACCGCTTCTTCCCTTTTTCCAGCATCGGGCTTGCGCCACAAGACATCACCTACAAAGGCGAGCCCACGCGGCTGGAGATCGGCGATAACAATGTCATCCGCGAATTCGTCACCATTAATCGCGGCACCGTGAAAGGCGGAGCCCTGACGAAGGTCGGGAGCAACAACCTGATCATGGCTTACGCGCACATAGGTCACGACTGTCTTATCGCGGACAACACCATTCTGGCCAATGCCGCGACTCTTGGAGGTCATGTCAGTGTCGACGACTGGGCTGTAGTCGGCGCGCTCTGTCCGGTGCACCAATTTGTGCGTATCGGCGCGCATTCGTACATCGGCGGCGGAACGACGATCACCCGCGATGTTCTGCCGTTTTCAAAAACTGCCGCCGAGCGTGGCACGCACGCTTATGGGTTGAACGCTGTCGGACTTGAACGGCGCGGTTTCAGCAAAGAACGTATTCGCAAGATTCACCATGGGTATAAAGTTCTGCTGGCTTCGAAGTTGAATACTTCGCAGGCACTGGAGAAGCTGAAATCGGAGGCCAACTGCGGAGATGATGTTGAGATGCTGATTAAGTTTGTAGAAGCGAGTGAACGGGGAGTGATCAAGTAGTGTGGACCTCCTTCTGGTTGAAAGACATCATGAACCACGAAGGACACGAAGATTCACGAAGCAAATTCCGCATGTCCTCCTGCCTCAAACTCGGCCTCATTGCTGGCAACGGACGATTTCCCTTTCTTGTGCTAGACGCTGCCCGCGCACAAGGTTATGAAGTCGTTGTTGCTGCGATTAGGGAGGAAACTTTTCCTGATATCCAATCACACGGCGCAGCCTCGGTTCACTGGTTGTCTCTCGGTGAACTCTCGAAACTCATCGACACCTTTCATCGCGAAGGCGTCACTCGCGCCATCATGGCCGGACAAGTCAAGCACAAGCAGATCTTTTCCAGCATCCGTCCCGACTGGCGACTCGCGAAACTGCTGCTCTCACTATCAACGCGCAATACCGACTCCCTGCTTGGCGCCGTCGCCAAAGTTCTCGCCGATGAAGGCATCACGCTCGAAAACTCGACTACGCTGCTCGAACCGCTACTTGCAAAGAGGGGTGTATTGAGCAAACGACCTCCTTCCGAGCAAGAAACAAAGAACATTGACTATGGCCGCGCGGTCGCGCGTGGACTTGCGCAATATGATATCGGGCAGACCGTTGTCATCGCCCAAAATGCGTGTGTTGCCGTCGAGGCCATGGAAGGGACCGATGCGACCATCGAGCGTGCTGGCAATCTCATGGCCTCGCTCGATCCTGGGCGTTCAACTCTCGCGCGCGAACTTACAGTGGTCAAAGTCGCCAAGCCAAAACAGGACATGCGCTTCGATGTTCCCGTCGTCGGAGTAAAAACCATCGAGGTAATGCAACGCGCCCAGGCCACTTGCCTCGCCATCGATGCCGGCAGGTGCCTGCTGATCGACGGAGATAGAGTGATTCACAGCGCGGATGAATCTAAGATCGCAATCACAGCGGAGAAAGGCGAGGCTTAACTTCAAACCGGCCACGGATTTTCGCGGATCAACGCGGATTAACTTCTATTCCGAAACGATCCGTGCAATCCGTTTTTATCCGTGGCGTCGAAGTTGACGTTCAGTCCCCGAGACCGAAGCATATGACCGAACTCGAATTCATTGTCGACCAACTCAAGCGCTCGTTCGATGGCGAAGCTTGGCACGGGCCATGCCTCACGGAAATTCTCAATGGCATCGACGCAAAAACCGCAGCTGCACACCCCATTTCCGGCGCGCATACAATTT
>DATBIE010000159.1:0-18080 GCA_036557105.1 Terriglobales bacterium | reverse complement strand
ACCGGTTCCGATACCGGCCGGATCGTGTCGCTGTTGAAGTCGAAATTTATTCCCCAGGTGATGGCTTTGCGATTCTTCTCGAGCTGCTGCTCGATCGTCGGTTTGTCACGGGGGTAAGTGACGCGGACCAATTGAATCTTGAAGGAGTCGTAAACTTTAATATCCGCGCCCAACATCCAAGACAGCATCACCGGCGTATTGGGGTCGTCCAGGATGTAGGCTTCAGCGGCCTGATCGCGAGGACCGGGTCGACCAGGCCCCGATATTCCCGCATTCTCGATGACCTTCATGTTGGCACGGACATGGATCGAGGGCACATTTACGCGTTCGTCATTGATGATGAGAGGAAAAGGGACGTCATCCGGCTCAACGCGGGTAAGAGTTCCGCTCCACGCAACCAGCTCCCATTCGTTGAGGGCATCCATGTAGTAGTAAAGAAGATGAACCCATTTTGTTGAGCCACCAGATTTCAGTTCATTGAACCGCGTGCCAGGGACGAGCAGGAAGGAGACACCCGGATATAGTCCGGGAGCAATGGGCTCTTTGATGGACTTCAAGCTCCAACCCGTAGCATAAGCCTTGCCTTCCGTAAGATCTTTCGCGCAGACAGTCTGGTTAAGGTCAGGATGACTTGTTGTGCTGAGAGCGTTGTCGGTGCCTGCGACGCCCTTCCATTCGAAAACAAATGATGCTGGAGAAACCGCCTGGATGATGTTGTCGCTTTCCGCATCGGCGTTTGGCAGCGACCACGAGTCAGTAAGGATGGTTCCAGGTCTAAACAGAATTCTTCCGCTAGCTAGTCTTTCCGGATCGATCTGATCCGTGGTCGTCGGACACGGCAGAGGGTTGGTCAATGCCGAATATGGAATATTGCGAACCAGGTCCGGAGGTGTTTCGGGATTCTTTACCCCAAAGTCCTGAAGAATGTCTTTTGCCATGTTGCCGGTCGGGGAAGAGCCGCCCTCGCCGCCTTGTAATTTGTTGAGCACGCCCGCGAGGGGATTTTCGGAATCACCGGCCGAGGAGTCTCTGCCGTCGTTGCCGGTATTGGACTTATTCGCGTCGCCGGAGCCAGCTTCGCTTGTGTGCTTGCGAGTTCCTGATTTGCTTTCGAGATTGTCCAGCGCAGCGCTAGCCTTCTGCTTCACGCGATAGCCTACATAGACCACTCCGGCAACAGCTGCGATTGCGCCCGCAAGAAACATTACGAGAATGGCAATCAGAATTTTCTTGCCCGAGCTTTGTGGCACGGGTGTGGCGCGTGGGCCGATCCCAGCGCCGCACCCGGCGCAGAAATTCTGTCCTTCGTGAATTTGTGTTCCGCAATTTCCGCAGTCGCTCATATATTGGCTCAGCTTCACGCGTCGCCGGTGCGCATTAGTGACCGGCGCACTTCTCTGGTACCATGTCGATCCTGTTCACCAGATCAACCCGTTTTGGAAGGGCGACGATACTGCCCCACGATGGAATCGGTTTCACACCGAAGAGTCCGAGAACGGCATTGATAACGTTCGCAACTACCTTCGGCATGCTGTAACCGATCCCGGCGCCGACAGACATCTCAAAAGTGGCCTGCCTGCAATCGGCCCAGGTGGCTGAGGACTGTTTAAGAGTAGTAAGCGTAGTTAAAAGATCCACGTACGGCCCGGCTGCAAATCCCAGAGCGCCGACGCCAACCATCAGGCGCTGATTGAAAGCAAAAATGAAGGAGTTGATGCCCATCGACTCGCCGCTAATCAATCCTGCGAGATTGTTCTTTACCGTAGCCGTGGGTTTTTCAATGCGCCACCCATGGCCCGCGTGGTACCACGCTTCGATCGATCCATCCAAGTCAAGAGAGCCCTCGCCGTGAAGGACCGAATTTTTCGCGCTGAACCCGCTGGTAATGTCGAGCGACTGGCTGAGCTTCGCGGTGAGTGGAACGAGCAAGCCGCCGATCGGAACATTGATTTCCGCTGGGATTAGACCAAGCTCTTTGATATTGCCCTGAATGGAAGCGAAGTCGTTGCCGGTTGCGGCATCGACAGTGATGGTTACACCCGCTCCTCCGAACAACTGCACATCCGCATTAACGCCATTGCCGGATATCGAGGCGTTAAAGACGATGTGTGGACTATTGAGGTGGAAGATGATCGATGCCCAGACTTTTACGCCATCTTTTTCCTGGTAGACCTTCGCTCCAATTCCTCCGCAATCGAGTGCACAGGGAGTGGCTTGGAGATTGTTAAAGGTCAGCTGCTTAAGCTGCGGCACGGGAACAGGAACTGGCGCGCTGGCTGCCTGCCCAAGCGCTGAACCAACGGCTCCAGCACCGGGGATGGAAGTTTGAAGAGCAGTTCGTGTAATCGGAGGAGCAGGATGGTACGTCGCGTCGAGCAAGCGCGGACTACCGCCGGCAACGAGAGTGCGCATCGGCGTCCAGTGGCCATCGTTTGAAACCACGTAGTAGCTGACAGAGCGCTGGTAACTATGCGGAGCGTCGTTGCGAGAACTCGTACTCGGTTTTTGCGCTTCCTCCTGCAATGCTTTCGATCCCAGCGCGGCAGGATAATCCGGAGCAACCACCGCGATCGCATTGTTGAGATCTAAAGGCTGGTTGTATGCAAAATTACCCTCTTTAACCAGCTCATTTAATTGCACGGGGCCGAGTATGGCTGTGACACTATCGCCATTACGTTGGACAGCAAGAACTTTGCCCGCACAACGGTCCGTGGCGAACAGCACCTTGCCAACTTGAATTTCGTTGACTTGAGGAGCGTTCGCATCGAAAGTCCAAGACATTCCGTCGGAGGCAAAGGACCGGATCGCTTGGTCGCCATGTTCCATCAGGATGATGCCATCCTGATAAGTCACGCCCGGCCCACGCTTCGGAGCAATGCCGAATCGAACTTCGCTTTCCGACAAATCGCTGAGCTTGACGGCATGACCCGTAATCACGGGCGACTTGCTGAGCCAGAAGTCTGCCGCGACTGAGGAACTGGTGGGACTGGTCTCGGGCGCGCTGGATTTGTGGCATGCGCCATCGAAGGTCACCAGCAGTGCGACCAAAATCAGCGATTTCCTGGAATTCGCTCGCCAGCGAGCTGCCGGATTTCTCGGGGCTTGCTGCGATTGACGGACGATTTCGGGCGTGCTTGCTCCTCTTATCGGTTCACAGGGCATCGGCAATTTCCTTTGCCAGTGGCTTCACCTGCTCCGTGCCGCATGGGCAAGTTAAATACATGATTCGCACCAACTGGTTGCCTTTGCGAACCATGATCATTCCGTCTGCGGCAACAAAAGCCTGGTCGCCAATTCCGGGGAGGCCCTGGGTGTCGCCTAGATTCGAGAACTGCTTCGCGTTCATCCGCATCTGCGCCTCGGCATTGTGCTGATCTACCGAGAAATTGAAGACAAGCACCTCGCCGGAATTGTCCTGCTCCGATTGCGGCCTCTCGCTTTGAAATTGCTTGAACATCCCGCCGGCAAATTGCTGGGCAAGTCGCTGCGTTTTCTGATCGGCGCCACGGGTTGCCAGCATCGCCGCGGCGTGTTTCGCCATCACGTCGGCCTCGGTGCCTTTAGCGATGTAGGAGCAGCCGTTGTCTTTGCTCTGAGTGCGAACGATGTCCACGCCGATCGCTTTGCTGACATCTTCCTTGCTGAGAAAACGGCAGACATCGCCGAGAGAGCTATCACTCGAAGCGCCGGAGTCAGAAGATGAAGCGGCGCCTGAACCGCTTGATCCTGAGTTCGATTGCAGAATGCCGTCTGACATCTGATGGAACTTTTGGCTGACCCGGTGAGCAAGGTAATACATGCCTACTGCCCCTGCTGCACCGCCGACGAAAATGATCACTACAGCGGCGATCGCAAGCTTCGCGAGGGTGCTCATTCCGTTTTTGGACGATGCTGGCGTCAGGCTCGTGGGACTTGTCTGCATCGGGCTGACCGGCTGCGGAACCGTCACTGCCGGTTGGGAGGCTGGTGTAGATGTCTCATCCGGTGCTGAGCTTGCAGCCATGCGAGCATCTGCTCCGCACTTTACGCAAAGTGGGCCGCCACCAAGCGCAGCACCGCATTTGACGCAAAAAGTCGCCATAGGAACTCCCCTGTCATCGGTTTTGAAAAGTGATCAGAACGCCTTTAGGCTTACATCGGCGGCTTCACATTGCTGTACTCGAAGCGTGCCGAAAGGCGACTCTTTCCCAAAGATCCACCGTAGTCCACATCAACGTCTTCTCGTAACGCACGGCCAGTCGCCTTGGAAATCCACATCTGCCCGTCTTCTTTCCTGGTTTCGGTTTCACGGCGAAGGGAATAAACTGCCGCGGCTTCTCCGTTGACGGATTCAGTGCGCACGAATTGACACGTCGATTTCCCTTGTTTTTCGTCATCCAATTCTTGTGCTAAGACATCAGCCGGAGTTGCGGGATTAACCATCCATTTGCCTCTTGCGAATATGTAGGTCTTTCCCTGAACATAGATAGTCTCGGTGCTGGTTGTCTTACCCTTCACAACACCTGTGGAATAGCTATGGCTGGAAGTCGTGATAAGGGTCTTAAGGGCATCGAATACCGGCTGGCATGAGTCAGCAGCACGTGCTGTCGCGGTCTGTCCCACCACGAGTAACGAAAGAACACAAAGTATGAAAACGTGATTGCCAAACATGAAGTCCTCCGTAAATCGAATGATTCTGTTATTTCGTCTTCTGCTGGCCGCGGGAGACCGGCACCACGTCCGCGTGACACTTTTCTGTCAGTGATATCTCGTTAGAGCCACGCGTGTACCTGGCTTCTCCTGGGCCGATTCGTCGTAATAGTTCTTAGAAATCTGGATTCGCAAACCGCCGTTGTTTACAGACCAGGTGTCTCCTCCTTCGCTTTCCTTCCATGCTCCGTGGACGCGCGATTTGTACCACCCGACCACCGTTGCCATGGTGTCGGTCGTTGCGATCGCATACGTGTTCGGGGTCACTAGGCCGCTCGATGGGAGGAGATGGGGGTAGGCAGGAACAACCGATGCGGCCCAGTCGGGGTATGAAGGCGCACTGCTCCCCGCGCGTACTGTCAGTGCCTCCATCACGAGTAGTGAAACAACACAAAGCGTGAAAACGTGTTTGCGAAACATGAGTTCTCCTTAATCGGTCTGAATCCCGGTATGGATTACAGCCTCACGCCAGCATGCTCTGCGGCGAATTTGCCAACGATCGGCAATCTGAAAAGCTTCTGCTGGTAGGCCTGATACATCAGGAAGATCCAGATCCCGAATCCTGCCAGCGCGAAAATCAACATCAATGGCAAAGCGATTAAGCCAAAGACTCCGGCCGTCAAAGGTGTTAGGACAGCCGAGAGAACCATCCACACAATCCAAAAGGCGACCCATGCGACATTAAAGAAGATGGACTGGACGGCGTGAAAGCGAACGAAGGAGTTCGACTTATACGGATCCAGCACAAGAAAAATGATTCCGGTGATGAAGCCGGCGAGGTAAGTGAGCGCTCCCACAAGGTTCGTATCCATCGTTTTCGATACCGTCTCTGCGGGTAAAGGCATGACCGCGACCCCAGCCGGACTCTCGATCGCAGAAACAGAGACATCTGACCTGAGCTCTGTCGGTGATCCACAGGACTGACAGAAGCGAGTGTCAGCGGCTAAGGCAGTACCACAAGATCGGCAAGCGCTCATCTCTCCCTCCCTGAATTGAATTGCCGGACCACTGCAACGAACGGAACTTTGCTTTCGACTAGCGGAATTCGCAAGCCAACTGACGGCAAATTGTGCATTAACCGCTAATCCGTTCTCTTCTAATGCTTTAGAGAGTCTGATTAACTCGATTTAGACCGTCTTCGTGCTAAACTCGACGCTCAAAACCTCGTCCGACGTATGAAGGCCTCTGTTACAGACAGTTCTCCCACCCCGGCAATCAGCTACAGTTTCGGGCTTTACGTGCTGGACGCGCGCGATGGCACACTGACGCGCGATTCGGTACGAGTGCGCGTGCAAGAACAGCCTTTCCAACTCTTGCTCCTGCTTGTGGAACGCGCCGGACAAATTGTTTCGCGGGAGGAGATTCGGAACCGGCTTTGGCCGCAAAACACTTTTGTCGAATTCGACAAGAGCTTGGGGGTGGCGGTACTAAAGGTTCGGGAGGCGCTTGGGGATGATGCCGGTAATCCCAGATTTATCGAAACCATTCCTCGCCGTGGCTACCGGTTCATCGCACCCGTTAAGGTCGAGACCGCAAACGTTGGCGGTTCCACTGGTCCAACTCCTGCGTTGCCAACTACCTCTGTACCTCATCGTCCGGACGCTAAGAGGCACAGGTTGATTATGGGCGCTCTCGTATTGTTGCTGGTTGGTAGCACTTTTTATCTTCTCCACGCACGGCATGGGACCCCGCGCTCGACAGCCCAGGCCGAGCCCTCAAACGCTCGAATACATGTGCGTCGTTCGGTCGCAGTGCTCGGTTTTCGCAATTTGCCGGGCCGGCGAGAGGACAATTGGCTCTCCTCCGCTTTCTGCGAGATGTTAAATACAGAGCTGGCCGCAGGCGGAGAACTCCGAATGGTCCCCGGAGAGGATGTGGCGCGGGCCAAGAGTGAATTGCCACTCAGCCCCGAAGATTCGCTCGGCAAATCGACCTTGCAGCGTTTGCGAACCAACCCAGGCGCTGATGTGGTCGTCGTCGGCTCATTCACGATGATTCCAGCTGATCCCAAACGTAGAATTCGTTTGGATGTTCGCCTCCAAGACACCGCCGGTGGAGAAATCATCTCTGAGGATTCTGTCTCGGGAGAGGAGAACGACCTCTTTAATCTTGTTTCGGACTTAGGCGCGAAACTGCGACGAAATCTCGGGGTGGCTGCGCCGTCCGAAGGAATCGAAATTGCCGCAAGGGCGGCTCTTCCGTCCAACGAAAAGGCCGCCCGTCTTTATGCAGAGGGACGAACAAGACTATGGGCATTCGACTACTTTGCTGCGCGCGACCTACTTAGCAAAGCGATTGCCGCCGACCCCACTTTTCCGCTTGCCCATGCTGCCCTTTCAGAGGTGTGGTGGCACACGGGCTATGACTCTAGAGCCCGCGTGGAGGCTCGGCAGGCGCTAGAACTATCGAATCTGCTTTCGCAAGAACAGCGTCTTCTGGTCGAAGGACAATATCAGAGGACGGTTGAAGAATGGCCCAAAGCGGTTGAGACGTATCACTCTCTGTTCCGCCTGTTTCCTGACAATCTGGACTATGGCCTCTTGTTCGCCTCAGCGCAAATGCATCTGAGTGCTGCTGACTCACTGCAGACGTTAGCAGTTTTGCGCCAGCTTCCCCCGCCTCTTGGCGACGACGCTCGAATTGACATGACGGAAGCCTCTGCGTGGATCAATAGAGACTTTACCAAAGCAGAAGCCGCGGCGAAGTTAGCAATCGAAAAGGCGACTGCACAAGGATCGCCGGTTATTGTCAGCCGAACGTACGGCATTCTTTGTCAGCAAGAGCCCTCTATAGGCACTTCCGCAGAAGCCATCGATGTCTGTCGAAGTGCCCTTGAAGCGTCGCTCGCCGCCAAAGATCCAAACGGCGAAGCTATGATGCGTACCGATCTCGCGGCTCTCTACTATTTGCGAGGTGATCTCAGACAATCTGCACCGATGTTCCAGCAGGCAGTGAAGAAGTTTCGGCAGGTTGGCAACCGGGATGGGGTAGCTACCGCACTGAGTAATTTCGCCGATACTCGTTTTACTCAGGGCGATCTGGTGGAAGCAAAAAAATTGCTGCAGGAGTCCATTCCAGAGTATGAGGCTGTGGATGACAAGGAGGGCGTAGTCCTTAACCTTGACAGCCTCGGAGACATCTGGAGGCAAAATGGCGAACTCGACAAAGCGGAGGCAGCCTACCGGCAGGCCGAAGAAATTGCGCGCAAAATTGAAGACAAGAATGCAACTGCCTATGTCCTCAGCGGGATGGGGGATGTAGCGTTAGATCGTGGTGATCTTGCTCTGGCACGGACGCGATATGAAGAATCTCTTGAGCTCAGAAATCAAGCCGGAGAAAAACAGGCTGCAGCTGAAAGCCGCGTCTCCTTAGCGAAACTTGCAATTGAAGAAGGTCATGCGTCGGACGCGGAAATTTCGGCTCGTTCGTGCAAAGAACAATTTCAGCAGGAGCAACAGGATGATGATGCGCTCAGTGCAAGCCTCGTAGTCATCAATTCAGTCCTCGCACAGGGAAAGCAGAGCGAGGCTCAAAAAGAAATGGAGTTAGCACAAAAGCTGGTGAGCAAAAGTCAGAATCGGCTCCTTACCTTGCAGTTCGAATTGGCTTCGGGTCGCGTCCTCGTCTCCAGTCATCCAGAAACTTCTCATATGCTTTTTCAAAAGGTGGGTTCCGAGGCCGAACGCCATGGGTTTACAGGCCTCAAACTTGAGAATGACCTTGCGTTAGCAGAATTTGCGAACAAATCTCACCACCGTGCGCAGGCCCAAATGGAGTTGCACACCTTGCATACGGCAGCCAATTCGAAAGGTTTTGGATTGATCGCACGCAAAGCAGTCCAAGAAAGTTCAGCTACACAGAACCAATAACTCGAGAGACTTTCAAAACATATGGTCCTTACTTTAATTCGCTTTGGCCGACGCTTAGGCGAACATCGGCGCTGGTCACAGAGTGGTCACAATAAATCGCTCACTCTGATCAGATAAGTTGTTGATGAACCAAGGAGTTAAGCTGGTTGTGCGTAGCCCTGAAAAGGCTGGCGTCGGCGGTTCAACTCCGTCCCTGGCCACCATATTTTCAATCACTTGCAAGTTGCTCACCTGGTCACTTGGTCACAATTGATCGGTCACGTTTGGTCACAATTCAATTGACCAAACGGCTGAGCCCTTCGACCACTCGTTGCAGTACGATACGAACGAGAATCTGACTTCGGTCACCACACAACCAGCTATCAGTACGACTCACGCGGAAACCGGACGACAGTGATCGACCCGATTAATGGTGCGGCACACCCGACCACATTCGCCTACGACATCATGAATCGGCTGACCGGGATCACATATCCTGATGGGAGTTCGATCAGCTTCGGCTACGACTACCTCGGGCGCCGGACTTCCGTGACCGATCAGAACCAAAAGACCACAATCTACGCATACGACGACGCCGACCGGCTCACTTCCACCACAGACCCAGCTAACCACACGACAAACTACGGTTATGACACGGAAGGCAATCTCACCTCGATCACTGACGCGAACAACCACACGACGAATTTTGAATACAACGCACGCGGTTGGGTCATGCAGACCACGTTCCCCTCGACGCTGTATGAAACCTATGGCTATGATGCGGTCGGCAATTTGAGCGCAAAAACCGATCGCAAAAACCAGACGATCCAGTACGTCTATGACGCACTGAACCGGCTGACGCAGAAGAACTACCCGGATTCGACGAGCGTCGATTATGTTTACGATCTCGTTGGCAAGATCCGGCAGGTGAGCGATCCGACTGGCGTGTACGGGTTCGCCTACGACAACATGGGCCGGCTGATCGGAACGACGACACAATATTCATTCCTGTCGGGTCAGACGTTCACGAATGCTTATACCTACGATGCAGCCTCAAATCGCAAATCGTTGACGGCACCCGATGGAAGTATTACTACGTATGGCTACGACTCGCTGAACCGCCTGAACGGACTGGCGAATTCCTGGGCCGGGTCATTTGGCTTCGGCTACGATGCCCTGAGCCGTAGGACCTCGCTGATGCGGCCAAATGGCGTGAACACCAGCTACAGCTATGACTCGGTCTCACATCTCTTGAGCGTGCTGCACCAGGCGGGGACGAGTGTTGTGGATGGCGCGAGCTACACTTATGACCCAGCAGGAAATCGCACCAGCAAGACGAATTACCTCAACGGCGTAACTGAGAATTACACCTATGACCCACTGTACGAGCTGACCCAAGTCACGCAGGCGGGTAGTACTACCGAGAGCTACAGCTACGATTCCATCGGCAATAGACTGAGCTCATTAGGCATGCCATCATATCAGTACAATGCGTCGAACGAGCTGACGTCGACTTCTCTCGGCACCTACACGTATGACAACAACGGCAACACCCTCACCGATGCCCAGGGCCGCAGCTTCTCCTGGGACTTCGAGAACCGGCTGACGCAGGCCATTAATCCCGGCATGGGAACAACAACCTTCCGTTACGATCCTTTCGGGAGAAGAATACAGAAATCAGGATCGCTCGGAACAACAAATTACCTGTATGATGGTCCGAACTTAGCCGAGGAGACCGATGCAAGTGGCAATCTCCTCGCACTGAGCACGCAGGGGCAAGGGATTGATCAGACTCTCTCCGAAGTCCGCTCTGGAACGGTCAGTTACTACAACGCCGACGGGCTGGGCTCCGTCACCTCGCTAACCAATTCGGCAGCATCTGTGGTTGGTACCTATGCCTACGACTCGTTTGGCAACATTACGACTTCGACAGGCACGGTCGTTAATCCAATCCGTTATACTGGACGCGAGTTCGATAGCGAAACAGGAATTTACTATTACCGTGCTCGTTTTTACGATGCATCGGCAGGACGCTTTGTAAGCGAAGATCCCAACAGGTTTTTCGCAGGCCAGAATTTCTACGGATATGTGAAGAATCAAAGCCCGAATTTGATAGATGCGTTCGGCCTCGCAGGGAGCCATCCGGGCAGCATTGATGGCGCTTGGAATCAAGCGCGAATGCTGTTGAGCGATCCGGATTGCGCAAAGTTTCTTAAGGACCTCTTGGTAAGCCTGAAGTTCACTCCCGATTTAGATACTTTCCTTAGTAATTTTGACAATACGAACTTCGGCTTTACTCCAGCGAACGATCCATTTCCTAATCCCGATGACTATATGGCTCATGTGGATTCGATAGAGTATCTCGGAGGGAATACTGACGTTCACGTGAGCCCATGGGCGGCTAGGCCTTCCGATTGCTGCAAATTGGGGGTGACTTTACTCCACGAGGTGGTTCATACCTCTCCGTACGGTGCTACAGATTTTGAGATGGCTGTCGCGGTCGGATATCAAGGACCCAACAAGGTAAAGCCCGCGTCTAGATACTTCTCCAAAGCGATGGAAAGTCATTGTGTGAAGGCTTGTCAGAAATGAGCATCTTTATGGGTTGGTTCACGTTCTTTGTATTAATGCTTTTTGTATCAGCTCCGCCAAATCAATGCTCGTGCGATAGCGGCGTTTTGCATTCATACAGCTTGGGGCCCGGAGATGTTGACCTAGGGGAGATGGACTTGTTCGAATCCAGTCCCGGACGCTTGTTGCTTCTTAAGCGAGCGTCAGGAACGGACAGTGCCCAGGTATACGAAACTCGCGATACATCAACGTGGCGCAGAATACAACCTCAAGACGAAGTTGCAGTGAGCCATCTTGTCGCGTCATCGGCAACGGCCCAGAACAGGGTCTTTTACTGTGTATTGAATGATGATTCTGTGCTGGAGCGGTCAGTCGATGGAGGTCAAAGTTGGATCAGCGCAAAGCTTCGCTTTCAAAGCGGAGATGGCACGCAAGAGTTCGACCCAAAAAGGTTGAAAATTACAATCGTCGGTGCGAACGGGCTCACGATATATGGGCGTGTGTATAGGCGTGCCGCTTTGAAAGAGTTGTCTGACTTCTATGTCCGTTTCCGGCCCGGTGTGTACGTTTCTCGCGATGGCGGTGACGAGTGGCAGCCATTCGCTTGGGATCTTGTCGTTGGAACAGCGGTTGCCGAGCATGGCGGCTCAGTCTTTGCGGTTAGCCCAAGTGGGCTTGTGGAATCTAAAGACAACGGTCGCAGCTGGTCTACTGCATTGATGGCGTACCATCTTCCAAAGTCGTTCCCGATCACGGGCGCAGAAAAGGCTCCTCCAGATCGTCGGGAGAAATCTCTAGCGGTCTATCAGATGGAATTCCCCGTGGATAATCCGAGTTCCGTATTCCTTGTCACTAACGGGGGGCTGTTTATCACTCACAGCGCCGGGGAGAACTGGTGCCTCGCAACGTTCGGCTCCGACATATTCAACATGGTCTCTTCCGTGGCCTTAGCGAATCCATCAGGCTCACACGTTTTCGTTACAACAGTGGATCGTTCGGGACCTTTGTTATGGGAGTCGAAGAACGGTGGTCAGTCGTTCCGTCGGATTACTGTGGAGAGATGAGGCGAGGGCTCGCCCAAGCTTTGATATTGCGCAGATCGCCTCGGTATCGGGTGCCCCGTCCTCCGCACAGTTTTGCAGGGGGTCGAATAGGGTGTCTTGGGTTGGCTCACCCACCTTTTTTGGATTTTACCTTAGTGAGGCTAACGGGCTCCCCACCTTTGAGTTGGCAACTATGGGGCTGCTTAATTTCTCGGTGTTCGACCGGTCGATAATTGGTTAGTCGTGTGGGAGGTGAACTGATGAAAACAATTGAGATAACTCGACGAACGTATTCGTTCGCACTGTTCGCGATAACTGCGGCATCATGCTCTCTAACTGTGCCTGCTCATGGACAGGGCTGCCAATCCGTTTCTCACCCACTGATGTGCTATTCGCAGATCACCATCTACACAGGCGAGTATGGTCCAGGGTTGCCACCCCGAACGGCCCAGTGTGATTGCAATGGTGTGCCCGAGAGCTTCACAAACTGCTACATGCGCAACCTGTCATGTGCGCCGACACCGGAATGCCCGACCTGCAATACGGCCGGGCATCCGATCGATCTCGCAACCGGAGACACCTACATCACCGAAACAGACATTAACAATCCAGGTCTCGGCGGTGGACTGAATTTGACTCGAACGTGGAACAGCGTCTCCTTCGAAGGCGTGGCTGTGCTGGGCATGTTCGGCATGAGGTGGACATCTTCGTACGAAGACAGGGTGTTCGTTGGCACCGACGGTTTTATGAAGTACATGCGTCCAGATGGTGGGATTTGGTCCTTCGGGTACACCGGGCAGGTCACGAACGGAGCAGGCTATGCAGTTGCTGCCCCCGCCAACGAGACTGCCACGTTAACCGAGGGGGCAAGCAATTGGACGATGGTCTTCAAGAATGGCGAACAGAGAACATTCGATCTGCAAAGCGGGAAACTACTCTCGATTGCGGACCGCAACGGCAACACCACACAATTGACCTACGACGCTTCCTATCGTCTGATCAAAGTCACTGATCCTGCCGGGCGACATCTCAACTTCACGTACGGCACTCCGACAAGTTTTCTTGTGACAGGCGTCTCATCCGACTTCGGAGTCTCGCTTAGCTATTCCTATGACCAACTGGGCCGCTTAACGCAAGTGACCAAACCCGACTCGACCACGGTTTCCTTTCAGTACGACAACAACGGATACATCTCGGCTGCCCTAGATAACAACAACAAAGTCCTCGAATCGCACACGTACGACAGCAAGGGCAGAGGCCTCACCTCATCCCGCGCCGGCGGTGCCGAAGGAATCACGGTTTCATACCCGAGCCCAGAAGCCTATACCGGCCCGATCATCACGGAGTAGCATTCCTGGGGCGGTTGCGAATATTGCAAATTACTGTGCCGCGTTGCGAGATTTAAGGCCGACGCTAGGCGAACATCGGCGCTGGTCACAGAGTGGTCACAATAAATGAGCCGCTCTGATCAGTTAAGTTGTTGATGGAACAGGGAGATAAGTCGGCTGTGCGTCGCCCTGAAAAGGCTGGCGTCGGCGGTTCAACTCCGTCCCTGGCCACCATGATTCCGGAAGGACTTCGCGGGACAGAACCGAAATCTTCCACCCATGATCCGTCCAGGGCGATCACTCGTCCCCAAATTAGCCAGATGGTAGTCGCTTAGCGCCGGCGAACGCTTTCGTGCAGAATGGTAGCGCATTGGTAAACCAGGTCGATTTTTCGACAACCATTCGCCAGATCCAATCTGATCCCGGTTGAGTGATCACGGTCATGAGTACGTCGTCGGAAAGCGCGCGGAGTCCGATGGACTGAACTCCGCGCCGGATTCTAGAAGAAAATTCGAATGCCGAGTTGCATCGTTCTCGGCGGGTTATTCAAGTTAAATTGTTGCGACTGGTTGATTCCCTTGCCTTGCACCGCTCCAAAGGTAGAAGAATCCGGATCATTATCAATCGGGCCGTAGTTGGCGTGATTGAAGATATTCAACGCCTCGACACGCGCCTCAATATACCGGTCCGCTTCTTTCGAAATGTAGAACTTCTTAAGCAGTGTGGCATCCGTGAAGAAGCTGCCGGGATTGCGTAGAGACGGGAATACAAACGGCGCGTTGCTCAGCCCGTAATCTGGCGTTTTTACGAAGGCTCCCGGATTCAGGAGACCCTGCGGGTTTGAACCCACAAATGCGCCATTGAAGGCGAGCGCTTGCGAGTTGCTCCCATTCGAGCGCCGTACAGACTCGCCCGGAGCCAGCGAATAGCGAATGGCTGCGCCAGGCACCGTTAACCCACTATCCACATCAGGCACGAGCACTGGCGTGCCCTTGGGATTGTAGGTTGTAATTCCTGCCAGTCCCCAACCGCCCACCACAGCATCGAGCACTTTATATCCAAAGCTGTCGCCGTGGTTCATGAACATACGGCCTTTGCCAAACGGCAGGTCATAGGAGTAATTGAGCAACAGAGTTTGCGGCATTTCATAAAGCGCGACACCGTATGCCTCGTTCAAATCATGCGGGTTCTGGAGGAAGCCGCGTCCGGCGGGACCATTGTGCTGGATGTCTTTGCCGGCAGTGTTGGTCAGAGTTTTTCGGATCGAATAGGAGGCGAGCAAACTCAATCCGCGATAGTTGCGGCTCTGCACCTGCATGTTCAGGAAATTCGAAAATGACTTGCCCCAGGTAACCTGGCCGGGCGAGATTTGCGAATACTGCGGTGAAAGTCCCAAGAGTTGATTTAAGGCTACTGTCGGTTCGCTGGCGAATGTTTGAGATTGTCCAAAGAAGGGATTCGGCACTTGAGTTGAAAGATCGTCCCCAAGTTTGTAGTACTGCAGCGGGATGTTGTTCGTGCTCCAGTTCCAGACCGGCATCAGCAGGTGGATGCCGCGAATGCCCGTATAGTCAACCGTCGCCACCCAATTTCTAGCGAGTTGCCGCTGAACACTGAAATCCCAACTGTATTCTTCCGGACTCTGGAAGTGGCTGATGGTGGTGCCTGCCTGATCCAGGCTGGCGGCAGCGCCGAAGGTCTGGAACCCATATTCCGCATTTGTCTTGATCGGAGGAAAGTATCCGAGGTTGGTGCCGATACTGGGCTGAAATGGAAATGTTCCCAATCCGTGGTCTTGTCCAAATTCGCTGACCCATGTCTGGCCGTCAAGGGTGGCAACTTGATTAAAGGTGACGGAGTTGTAGTAGAAGCTGAACCAGTCGGTTGAGAGGCCTCCCAGGCCCTGATAGATGATGCCGCCGCTTGCGTGGAGCACAGTATCTTTATTAAGGGCGTATGCAAGACCAAGGCGCGGCTGAAAATTCAGCTTCTCGGTCGTGTATAGATTCTTTTGCGGGTACTCCGGCGTACCCAAGAGCACAACGCGGCCAGTCGCTCCCTGGCTCAACCAGGCGGGCTGCGGCAAGTTTGCCAAACCGGGAACCGCGGCGGTGACCTGGCTCCAATCCCAGCCGGGGTTCGGCGTAAGGACATTCTTCGCATTCATGTCGTACATGATGGGCGTGCTGGCGTTCGTGTTCTGCGGTTTGCGCGCGCCATCGTGGTCCCAGCGCAGCCCCATCTGAACCGTTAGTTTGTCGTTGACCTTCCAGTCATCCATTACATACGCGGCCTGGTTCCAGCCGTAAGGCGTGATGTTCCAGTTGCCCCACTGAAAGAAATTGGACGAACCCATCATCAACTCAGCGAGCGGACTTCCGGTCAATCCATCGTTGTTGTTCCAGACCTCGTTAGAGCCACCTCCCGGATTCACCCAAGCGACTCCGGTGTGATCTCCGCCTTTCTCACGAAAGCGAAGGAAGTACAACTCGAAACCGGCTTTGATAGTGTGGCGGTGAAGGACCTTCGTGAACGCAACGCTCCCGTTGACGTTCTGATTTATGAAGGAATCGAATTCCGATCCGCCAACGCTGCTGTAACCAGGAATGCTCAGCCCGGGTGGGATGTGCACGGTCGATTTAGCCGGATTATTGATGATCAATGGGTCGAAAGGCCATGTGCTTGTATCAATGTTCGGGTCTGGACTTGCGCCCCATCCAGAAACTCCATTGCTCACAAGGTTCGCCACGCCGAAGCCGAGATGCGCATCCAGAATCGAAGTAGGCGAGAGCGTCCAGTTATATTGCAGGCTGCCTGTCCAGTCCAGGTCAGTGGTCACGGAGCCGGAGCCGTGGAAATAGGGAGCCGGAATACTGTTGGTCATGTTGGAACGGCTGATGCTGAAATTCAAACGCTGACTGTTCGAAACGTTCTCGTCTGTGCGAAAGAAGAAGCGATCGGTGGGACGCGTGGTATGTATTGTCGAATAGTAATTGTCAGTGTGGTCGCTGTTTGCCGCGGGCGCATGATTCGGCATCGGCCAAAGAGAAAGATAGTTTGCAAACAACGTGCTCTGAAGAGAAAGGGACGCATTGCCAGCAGGGCATGTGCCATTGCTGACGTCATCTTGGGAGCAAATCTTGGACTGCGCATACTGCGGGCGCACCCAGTTTCCACCACTGTCAAAGCCATGGAAGGGATCGAAAATATTCGCGTAAACTGGCGATCCGTTTTGAAAATTGATGATGGTCTGCGAGAAATCCCCTTGGTGATTCAGGGCAGTCGGCACGCTACTAATTACGTTCTGGCTTTGATTGAAACGCTCTCCTTCCCATCCGAAGAAAAAGAACGTGCGGTCTTTGCCGGAGTAAACGTGAGGTATGTTGACCGGCCCGCCGAAAGTCAATCCGTAGTTATTCTGATGAAATGCCTGTCGCGGAACATCTAATGCATTCTGCACCCACTGATTGGCGTTAAGACTCTGATTTCGGAAATACTCGAATACCCGCCCGTGGTAGTGGCTGGTTCCGCTCTGTGTATTTACGGAAATAATTCCGCCTGAGTAGCGCCCATGGTCAGCGGTGAGAATTCCGCTTTCTACGCGGAACTCGCCAACTTCGTCGGGAGTCGGCACAGAACGGTTGGTGGCATTGAATTCCTGGTCCTGCACCTGATTGCCATCTACAGAGATGTTTGTACCGTTCACCTGCCCGCCTGAGATCGAATACGAATTCCCAGAGTTCGCGATGAAATATGACGCATTGCCTAGCGTGGAAATCTGGTCTGCCGGCGGACCCTGTCCTTGAATTGCAGGCGTCACGCCCGCAAGGTCGAGAGTATTGCGGTTAAGCTGCGGCAACTCCGTAATCATTTTGTTGTCTAACACCTGCGCGCTCGCAGACTGGTCGGCGTTGAGCAGCGCCGTGTCGGTTACAGTTACGGTTTCCTGAACAGTTCCCGGCTTGAGGGTGAAATTCAAAGAGAGCTTGTCGCCGGTGCGCAAGGTAAGCTGAGTTCTGGAACCCGTTCCGAAGCCTTCCTTCGACACTTTCAATTCGTAGTTTCCCGGCAGCAATTGGGGAAGGACGTAAAGACCCGCGCTGTTTGTTCTAGTTGTCGTGTTGACTCCAGTTACGGTATTGATTGCCAGAACGTCAGCGTCCACCAAAGCTGCGCCGCTCGAGTCCGTCACCAGGCCGCTAATCTGTCCATTGGTTGATTGGGCATGCGCAAGGCCGAGCATCGTCAACACAAGAATGGCCAGAGTCACGACCATGACGCCCAACCGGACACAAGATTTAGACTCGCTGCTTTGAACACCCATAAATCCCCCTCGCAGTACCCAATAGCGGATGGCAAACACTTACACGTATGCTCTTGCGGCCATCATTATTCAATGTGGCCTGCGGCTTATCCACCCATGATCACGATTTTTCTTGTGTTTAATTGACGCGCTATTCGGGGCGCTTGTCAGCCGGAGAACCTGGTTCCGTGATTTGCAAAATCTGGTCCGCTTCGACATCTTTCAGTTCTTGGCGTGTACCTGATGGCCAATGGATCTCAAGCGCTACGCTTCGATCTTCACCCAGACCAAAGTGGAC
>DATBIE010000158.1:0-18556 GCA_036557105.1 Terriglobales bacterium | reverse complement strand
TACGATATGCACGCCCTCACCGCCGCGCACCGCACATTTCCGCTCGGATCCATCGCACGCGTCACCAATCTGAGTTCCGGCGAGACCGTGATTGTTCGCATTACCGATCGCGGACCGTTTATTGAAGGACGAATCATCGATCTCTCGCGCGCAGCGGCAGAAAAGATCGGCTTGGTGCGCAGAGGGACCGGGGAAGTGCGAGTGGAGTTACTCGAAACGCCGCGCTCACTTGATATTGGCGGGCGGTGGGCCGTGCAAATCGGCGGGTTTGGAGAAGAACACGAAGCCCGTGACATCGCGGATCATTTGTCACATCGCTATCACACTGCTCACGTACTCACGTTCAACAGCCCTGCGGGTGACTGGTGGGTCCGCGTCCGCGTGAAAGATGATCTGCGCGCTCGTGCGGAGGAAGTTATTCGTGACACCAGGACGCCTGAGGGCGCGGTATTTTTAGTAAGGTTGGATTAGAGTGGTTCCCGATGAACGATTGCCTTTTCTGCAAAATCATCGACGGCCAGATTCCTTCAAAGAAGGTTTACGAGGACGAGCATACATTTGCCTTTGAAGACATCGATCCGAAAGCGCCAACACATGTTCTGATCGTACCCAAGAAGCACGTTCGCGGGCTGAAGGAAGCGCAAGAGAATGAAGCCGAGATTATCGGCCGATGCCACCTTACCGCCGCAAAGATCGCGAAAGATAGGAAAATCGAGGACGGTTATCGCACGGTGCTCAATGTGGGGCCGAGGTCGGGCCAGTCCGTCTTTCATTTGCACGTGCATTTGCTGGGCGGACGTGATCTGCGTTGGCCGCCGGGTTAGGCGACGTTACTTGCCGGCGAGCGTAAAATGAAGCAAGTCTGGCCGGAGCGGCCTTATGTTCGACCTTCCCAAGCCACGCAACCGCAGAACGCAGATTTCCCTACTCACTTCGTTTGCAGTTCACTGCTTGGTTGTCTTCCTATGGCTGGATCGTCCTCCCATTTTCGTGCAGCCATCGTCAGTCGCGTGGGGGATGCACGGAAGATCTGAAAACCTGATCTATTTCCCGCGCAGTACCGAACCAGCCAAAGCGGCTGCGAACAAGATTCACTACAAGTCGAAG
The DNA here is from genome assembly GCA_036557105.1 of Terriglobales bacterium. Classification (GTDB taxonomy): domain Bacteria; phylum Acidobacteriota; class Terriglobia; order Terriglobales; family Acidobacteriaceae; genus Gp1-AA145. The sequence goes on along the minus strand of DATBIE010000158.1, from coordinate 17,449 downwards.
CCTAAGCGCAAAGCTGTCTCCAAGCCTGAGGATGTGCCGCAATCTCTACGCGCGGGTTCTGAAGATGGATCGATGTCTAGCGGTGCGGTGACAGGTACCGAGGCGAAACCTGCTTTGCCCCTGGTTTTTCCTGATCCCGAGCTCTACCCGTGGCAACTGGCGAATCTACAGGGAGACGTAATTGTGGAAGTCACGATTGATGAGAAAGGAAACGTGACTGAAACCCGAGTTCTGCAGTCACTCAAAGCCGAGATAGATAACAAAGTCGTTGCCACCCTGAAGACCTGGCGGTTCAGACCTGCGAGTGTTGATGGTGTGGCGATCAGTTCACGACAGGACGTGCATTTCCATTTCCCGAGCTGAACACGAAATTGCCTGCTGAATTTGCACCGCTAAGACGCCTGCTCTACTCGAAAGATAGAACAAACCTTCGGACAAGAACGCCCGACTCACGTAGCTATTGCTCTGAAGCCTGCTCTTCTTCCGCTGCCCCGTGCCGCCTTAGTAGTTGCGGCAAGTTCTGGGAGAAGGCCGAGCGCGGCAGAACCATATCGCATCCCGCTTCGTGGGCCTTTTGCTTGAGGTCGCCTTGCACGTGAGAGAGAAATCCGATGACGGAAGTCTTTTTGAGTTTGCTCTTCAGCTTGGGAATCAGGCTGAGCGGCCGCACGCTGTTGCCATTCAGATCGAAGATGATCAGCGAAGGCTTCTCTTCCCCATTCAGCTTGATGCGGTCCGTCAACTCCTGCTCTGCCTTGAGGAATTCGACTTTGATATTCAGCTTGCGCGCCGTTTCCTGAATCTTCGCCTGGAAGAAAAGGTCGTCGACGAAGCCGAAGATTCTCGGCGCAGCGTCCTCTCGCATCGGTAGGGGCTCTGGTTCGGCCTGCGGGTAATTGGCGCCGAAGCCTGGTCTTTGCCGTCCCGGGCGCGAACCGTTGTGATTGCCGCCGAGAGCAGCGCGGTAGCTGTGATCCATGGGAGCGGTGTAGATGCTGTCGCGCTGGTCGCGATGTTGACGGCCATGCGGATTACCGCCTCGCGGACGGCGTCCACGCCGCCGCCTGTTTCTCCCTCCTCCACCGGAGGGGCGTCCTGGTCCTGCATTCATATTGTTCTCGTTAAGTCCTGTTTAGGTCGCCCGGAGAGCGAACCCGTTTTTGCGGCCCTGGTCTCACCGCAATTGGTTGCACTTCGCGCTCAGAGGCGCATAGCGTACGAAAAACCGATTGCAGCTGGAAACTCGTTATTTAACCTTGTTCGTTAAGCGCCCGGAGCCGTTAGGCGCGGAAGGCCTGCCAGGGGGCTAGGCCGTTGGGAACATCATTATGGTATCGCTCCCGCCAAAGCTGCGCAAGGGCAAACTCACCCTAGTTTTACACAGAGGTAACGGTAGGTTGCCGGTGTGAGAGCGGTTTAGCTGAAGGCCGCTATTGGACAGTATTGAGCTGCCGTGCCCACTGCATCGCTTGCCAGAAGGCACCCGCGACATCACTCTCGCTCAGGCGCAACTGGCGCGAGCAATCGGTCGCGACTTCCCAGTTGCCAGATTCGCGTGCCAACATCAGATCGTAAAGTGGTCGAAGTTTGCTCGATTCACCCAGCAGAACAGCTTTGGTCTCGTGATCTACTGGAACTGATTCAAGAACGCGAGGCATGGGAATCTCGAGGATGGCGTCAATCATCGAGAAGAGTCCCATTAGAAACAGATCGGACTCGCCGTGTGGCACTCGCGACGCGAGCAACTCACAGAAGCGCGCCCTAACCATTGCTGAAGCCAGCAGTTCGCTTGGCCGGTTTTCGCACACTGTAAGTGTCGCCACCAGCCGCACCCAGCGCCGTACTTCGCGCTCTCCCAGAAGGGTCAGCGCATGGCGAATCGAGTGCACCTCGTTTTGAACGCCGAAGGCGGCGGAATTCAGATAACGCAGCAGGCGATAGCAGATGGAAGCCTCCTGCTTGATCATCGCCTCAAACCTAATTACGTCCAGTTCCGGCTGTGAGACTTCGCGCAGCAGGCGCAAGAAGTTCAGCCGGTTTGCTGGAATTTCTTTAGTGTGCAGGACCTCGGGCCGGCGGAAGAAATATCCCTGAAAATAGGCGAAACCAGCGGCTTTGGCTGACGCGAACTCCTCGCGTGTCTCCACCTTTTCTGCCAGCAATCGTCCGCTCCACCTGCCGTACCTTTTCACCAAAACTGCACCCTGTTCAACGGGCGCCTGCCGGATATCGAATTTCAGAATGTCCGCCATTGGAACCAAAGGTTCACGCGGATCGTCCAGCGTGAAATCATCCAGCGCAATGGTGTAGCCGGCTTGCTTCAGTCGCTGCAATGCTGCAACTACCAAATCATCGGGTGGCACGGATTCGAGCACTTCGACGACGCCTAAGGACGGAGGCAGCAGTGTCATGTAGTCTTTCAACAAAACGTCGCGCGTGCAGTTCACAAAACCACGCCGGCCATCACAGAGGGCTTCCAACCCGATTTGCAATGACGTGTCTAAGGTCCGTCGCGAAGCCGAGTCCGCATCTTTCTCCCGAAATTCATTTTCAATGCCATCGCGGAACAGTAGTTCATAGCCGAAGACCTTTTCGTCAGGGGTGAGAATGGGTTGGCGGGCGACGTAGCTGAATCGCATTCCAAGGCCAGGGGCGCCTTGCGATGGGGAAATTGCGTGGCCGCTCACTTGCTATACATCGGCAACAGCGTCCCCGACTTAAGTTGTGCTGCTCCGGTCTGACCTTCTTATGGTTATTGCACCGTAAGGTTCAAAGTCGTGCTGTGGGTGAGAGATGTTCCGCTTCCGTTCGTGCCAGTTCCCGTAATGGTCACAGTGAAGCTCTGCGGCCCCTTGGATTGTTGCACTGCTCTGGGGCTGCTACCTCCACAACCAATTCCGATCAGAACAAATCCCAAGATTAAGAGCATGAATATCGATGACCGTTTACGGCGTGAGGGCACTCCGGCCAGCACGATCGCCGCAAATATCCCACCGCCGGCAGGAAACCAGAGCTTGCGAAGAGGCCGTTCATTCGGCATTCGCAGATCTGCACTGGCGGAAATGCTCAAAGTGGATGTTTCAGGAGTGGGTCCGGTGAGATTCACGCTCGTTGGATTGAGTGAACACGAGACTTGCGCTCCTGAGCTAGCACATGAAAGGTCGACCTCGCCAGTGAAGCCGTTGAGCGCGCTCACAGTAACGGTTGAGCTGCCGGACTGTCCCGCGGTGAGTTTGCCAGTCGCGAGAGCACTCAGCGAGAAGTCTCCCACGGGAGTTCCGGTGTCTGCCGTCCAGGCCGAGATCAGATTGGTTACGTCGAGAGACCCCAATCCCGTAACCTGATCGTACCCAGAGCCGGCAGAAAATCCGATCGTGGTGCTGCTGCAATTCTTGGTTCCGGTCGTGCAGGGCACCTTATTGTCGCCGCTGGTCACGTCGTGAAATGCATTCGATGAACTCGCCGCCAGGCTGTAGAGCATCGGATTGACATTGCCCAAGCCATTCGAAGATGTGGCCTGATTGATAAGCGCCAAAATGCCGGCAAATGTCGGCGCCCCCGCGGAAGTACCGCCGACCGCTGAAAGGTTATTCGCGCTGTCGCGGAAGCCGTTTGTGCAAGAACCTCCGGTGCAGAAAAGATAAGGATCGTGCGCATTGGAAGCATTCAGCGCAATGTCGGGAACATCACGCTTTCCGTCAGCAGGAACACCGGTGCCAGTTTGCCAGGAAGGCTTCCCAAACACGGAGCTTGCGCCACCGCCCCCGGCATCAAGTCCGCCCGGAGGATTTTGCGCCAGCGATTGTGTCGTATCGTTCCAAGCTTTTTCTGGAATGTATTGCAGAGCACTTGCGCCACTCGTCAAACTATTCGATCCGCTCCAATACTGATCGGCCGGCGCGCCTGCTGAACCGCAAGTTCCAGATGCGCATGCGCTCGAATCTCCCGTAAACTCGGTTCCACCAACCCCAGTCACTTCCGGAACACTGGCTGGAACATCAACTGCGAGACCTTTCGTAGCGGAGTTTCCGGTGTCACAATCTGCGCCGCCTGCATCTCCGGAAGCGCTGGTAATCGTTTGGCCTTGTGCGTTCGCCTGCTGTGCCCATTGCTGCATCGTGAGCGCAAACGAACCCAGATTCGCCTCGCAGTTTCCATAGCTGATGCTGATGATCGGGGCGACATTATTTTCGATTGCATATTGCAGGGCATCGAAGACGTTCGAGTTTCTGTTTGTGCAGGTGTTGCCTGTGCCAGAGCCAAGACCGGCAAAGACATATTTGATAGTTGCGTTCTTGGCAACGGCTTCCGACCATTCCAGATCAAGATCGGCCTCGGTCAGATCGCCGGAGCAAGACGTTGCCGTGCCAGTCCCGGGGACCAACATTGTCTGAAAATTTGTGCTGTTGGTTGCCGGCAGGCCTGATGCGCTGCGGAAAGCATCGAGGTCACTTGTGTTGACTGATGTCTGGCCAACGACGGCAATGGTTTGGCCCGTACCGTCCAGATTCGAAGGCACGTGATAGATCACCGCGAAATCGCCAGGAATCAGGAAATGATTTCCCGAGAGGTTCGACGTGAACCTCGCCGATGGCTGTCGATAGTGCGGCCTGGGCTGAAAATTATTGAGTCCCCTCACTCCAATGACGCTGCCGGCGAACGCAGCCGGCAAAGAGATATCCGTCGCATTCGCGAAGCGTTCCTGACCCCGGATAGCGTATTTGTGAATCTCAGTCTTGAGCGCGTACTCGACCTGTCCGACGCTGCCGGTGAAGGAAATCTCATTGCGATTGCGGGAGGCTCCGTGCACTTCGAGACCTTGTGATTGCAACCAACTGCTCACCTTACTGAGGTCGTTCGCAGTCATCCCAAAGCGGCTGGAATATTGCGCAGGCGTCAGCCACTTGTGGTAATGCGGAGAACGCGGATTCTGCTGGTCTCGCAATAGCTGCTGCAAATCCGCCTGTTGAGCCGAGGACAGACGAAAGCTCAAATGAAGATTGCCGAGCTGCTGCTCAGGACTCAAGCGCCCCTGGTCCAGTTCCCCGCGGGTGAGCGGGCGCGCTGTTCCCTTCACCGTTGCCGTACTGCTGGAATTCACCTCTCGTGAAATCCTGTCGCGCGATGTGCTTTGGGTATTACCAGGAGTCGCGGGGAGGAGAAGCATACCGGAAATCGCAAATACGCTGAGCGCTCGGGAACCGAACCGCACGTTGAAATTCATATTCAGGTGTCCTGATTCAGGGCTGACTCACGAGTGGCGGATTCAAAGATAGATTCAGGGTATCTCAGCTTTGGATGTATTCCCAATACTTGTCCCTGTAAATATTTGTTTACAAGGGATATGCGCTCAGATTGAACTATCGATATCTAGCCGAAAACGCTATCGCGTGTCCAACACCGCGCAAGAACAGGAAGGCACAAGGATAATAGTTCTTTGCGAGCGTCATCTTCCAAATCCTAAAAAGCCAAACAGTTGGGAGAGGCAAGTTGGCCGATGACGTTCTGAGCACCCAGCTGCAACCAACCTGAGCAGGTAAATTTTTGTAAATGTCTGAAAAAAACTGACTTTTCTGTTCATCAAATGCTTAGCATCCGGCGATCATAAGTCAGCATGTTGTTTCCTGATTATTTAAGATGATTTCGCACCACTGGCGAGGTGAGGTCAATAAATGAGTGTTCGTCTCCTGAAATCGAAGCGGGAGTTCTTACGCGGTGCTGTCATCTCCGCCCTCCTTCTTCTGCCGACTTTTTTTACCGCCTGTTCTGATTCAAATACGCATGCCTCTCCTGCCCGGGCAAGCGCCGCTCAGACTGTCCAGGTCACGGTGGCCTCCGCCAAGAAACAGGATTTGCCAATTTACCTCAGCGGTCTCGGTTCCATCGCAGCGTATTACACCGTGAGCGTCAAAAGCCGGGTGGATGGGCAATTGGTGGACGTGAGATTCAAAGAGGGGCAATTTGTAAAGAAAGGTGATTTGCTAGCTATCATTGACCCCCGCCCGTACCAGGTTGCGCTCGAACAGGCTCAGGCACAGCTTTTCAAAGATCAGGCCTCACTGCGTGACGCTAAGCTGAATTACCAGCGTTATAAGGACCTGCTGCAGAACTCCGGCGCCATGTCGCAACAGCAAGTTGACACGCAAATGGCGACTGTCGACCAACTCGACGGAGCCACCCGGAACGATCAAGCAGCTGTGGACAGCGCGAAGTTAAATCTTGTGTATTGCCACATTACCGCTCCAGTTTCGGGACGCATCGGCCTGCGACTGGTCGACCCAGGAAACATCGTTCACGCCTCTGACGCAAACCCGATGCTGGTGATAACGGAGCTTCAGCCAATTACCGCAATTTTTACTCTGCCCGAGGACCAGTTGCCAGAAGTCGCGCAGCACATGCGTAAGGGCGCGCTCGAGGTGGACGCCTACAGCCGCGACGATCTGACGAAGCTGGCCAGCGGGAAACTTCTCACCATCGACAACCAGATCGATCAGACGACAGGAACCGGTCGCCTAAAGGCCGTATTTGATAACAGAGAAAGCGTCCTCTGGCCAAACCAGTTCGTCAATATTCATTTGTTATTGGAGACGCAAAAGGGCGTCACCGTAGTGCCCTCGGCTGCAGTGCAACGCGGGCCGCAAGGCGACTATGTCTATGTGGTGAAACCCGATAAAACCGTCGAGGTGCGGTTGGTGAACGTCTCTGTGGCGCAGGGAAATCTCAGCGCCATCGCAAGTGGAATTTCGCCAAACGATGTAGTGGTGACGGACGGACAGGACAAATTGCAACAAGGTAGTCACGTTGAGCCGCACACACAGGGAGCCAGGACGCGCAATGCATCCGGGACGACTCCAAATGGCAACGAGGAACAAGCCACTTCCAACTCGCAGGCGCAAAATGCAGGACAAGGCCGGCACGGCCATCGCGGCGGACCGCCCACTGCCACTGGAAATCAGAATCGCGGGACTGCCTCACAATGAACCCGTCACGGCTTTTCATTCTCCGTCCGGTTGCCACCTCGTTGCTGATGATTGGTGTCATGCTGGTCGGTATTGTGGCGTACCGGCAACTGCCGGTTTCAGCTCTACCCGAGGTCGACTATCCCACCATTCAAGTGATGACGTTTTATCCCGGCGCTGACCCGACGGTGATGTCTTCGTCCGTCACCGCGCCCCTTGAGCGACAGTTCGGACAAGTCCCTGGTCTGAGCCAAATGACCTCCACGAGTTCTCTTGGCGCGTCGGTGATCACGCTTCAATTCAGCCTCGATCAGAACATCGACATCGCGGAGCAGGAAGTCCAGGCCTCGATCAACTCCGCTGGAACATTCCTTCCGGCGGACCTGCCCAATCCTCCGATTTACAGCAAAGTAAATCCAGCCGATGCGCCGATTCTTACCCTGTCGGTCAGTTCGAGCACGATGCCACTGCCAAAGGTCGAGGACCTTGCCGATACACAACTGGCGCAAAAGATATCGCAAGTCAGCGGAGTCGGCCTGGTCTCAATCAGCGGCGGACAAAAACCGGCAGTCCGCGTACAGGCGAATCCGACGGCCCTGGCGTCTTATGGATTGAGTCTCGAGGACGTACGCACCGCGCTCGCGGCGGCCAATGTCGACCAGGCGAAAGGGACGTTGGATGGTCCACGGCAGTCGTTCACCATCGCGGCAAATGACCAATTGTCGTCAGGAGCACAGTATGCGCCCATCGTAATCGCCTATCGCAATGGGGCACCCGTCCGCCTCGATGCGATTGCCAAGATCACCGACAGCGTGGAGAACGTGTACCAATCGGCGTGGATGGGCCAGGGTTCCACTCTGATGCCTGCGGTTATCGTCAATATTCAACGCCAGCCCGGCGCGAACATCATCAGTGTCGTCGATAAGATCAAGCGTCTTCTGCCGCAGCTTCAGGCTTCAATGCCAGCGGCTGTGCGCGTTTCAATCCTCACAGATCGGACAGAGACCATCCGCGCCTCAGTCAAGGATGTCGAATTTGAACTGACACTCACTATCGGGCTAGTTGTGATGGTGATTTTTTTGTTCCTGCGCAACTGGCGGGCAACCATTATTCCAAGCGTCGCCGTGCCGCTATCGATCGTTGGAACGTTTGGAGTCATGTATCTGCTCGGATACAGCCTGAACAATCTGACATTGATGGCGCTGACCATTTCGACGGGCTTTGTGGTTGACGACGCCATCGTCATGATTGAGAACATCGACCGCTTTCTGGAAGCTGGCGATACTCCACTCAACGCCGCACTGAAAGGCGCAGGACAAATCGGATTCACTATTGTTTCACTGACCGTCTCGTTGATTGCGGTATTAATCCCGCTCTTATTCATGGGCGATATTGTCGGACGTCTCTTCCGCGAATTCGCGATCACCCTGGCAGTGACCATCCTGGTCTCTGCGTTCGTCTCTCTAACGCTTACCCCGATGATGAGTTCCCGCCTTTTGAAGACGAAGGGCGAGCAGCATCAAGGACGGTTTTATGCATGGTCAGAGCGGCAGTATGAACGTGTGATTAGCTACTATGGCCGAACGCTGCGATGGGTCCTCAGACATCAGACGGCGACCTTACTGGTTACCGCCGGAACCCTGGTGCTCACCATTCTGCTCTACGTCGTCGTGCCGAAAGGGTTCTTCCCAGTGCAAGACACGGGGGTGATCCTAGGCATATCGGAAGCTCCGCAGAATATTTCCTTTGCCGCGATGTCCGAACGGCAGCAGCAACTGGCACGGGTAATTCTGAAGGACTCTGATGTATTGAGTCTGTCGTCGTTCATCGGCATTGACGGCACGAACCTCACCATGAACAGCGGGCGCATTCAGATCAATTTAAAGCCACGCGATGAACGTAGTTCGACTGCGTCGGAAATCATTCGGCGCTTACAAACGCCGCTTTCACAGGTTCAGGGCATCACGCTTTACATGCAGCCGGTACAGGACCTGACTGTTGAAGACCGAGTCAGCCGCACGCAATTTCAGTATTCCATGGAGGACACCGATGCGCAGGAACTGAACGTGTGGGCGCGAAAGCTGATGGACCAGCTAAGGTCCTCACCGGCGATGACCGATGTGGCGAGTGATCAACAGAATGGTGGTCTGCAGGCGGATCTGGTTATTGATCGCGATTCCGCTTCGCGACTGGGTATTTTGCCTTCACAAATTGACGCCACGTTGTATGACGCTTTCGGCCAGCGACAGGTTTCAACCATCTACACGCAATTGAACCAATATCACGTAGTGCTGGAGGTCGATCCGCAATTTCAGCGCGATCCTTCCTCGCTGAACAATCTATACGTCAAATCGAACACGGGCATGCAAGTCCCGCTCTCTGCCTTCAGCCACATTGAACGTTCGAACGCCACGCTGGCCATGAATCATCAGGGACAGTTCCCGGTTGTGACTTTGTCCTTTAATCTCGCCAAGGGATCTTCGCTTGGACAGGCGACTAAGGACATTGATGCCGCGGAAGCGGCGATCCACATGCCGGCGAGTATTCACACCAGCTTTCAGGGAACCGCGGCTGCATTCCGGAATTCGTTGTCCAGTGAACCGCTGTTGATCCTGGCTGCAATTATCACTGTGTACATCGTGCTTGGCGTTCTCTACGAAAGCTACATCCATCCGATCACGATTCTTTCAACACTTCCTTCCGCTGGTGTCGGGGCTCTGCTGGCGCTTTTGATCACCGGGAATGATCTCGGCGTAGTGAGTTTGATTGGAATCATTCTGCTCATTGGAATCGTAAAGAAGAACGCCATCATGATGATCGACTTCGCGCTCGAAGCCGAACGCGAAGAGCACAAGACGCCCGAAGAGTCCATTTATCAGGCGTCGCTCTTGCGTTTCCGCCCGATCATGATGACAACGATGGCCGCTCTCTTTGCGGGATTGCCCCTGGCGCTCGGCTCAGGTACAGGCTCTGAACTCCGTCATCCTCTCGGAATAACCATCGTCGGGGGATTGCTGGTGAGCCAGTTGCTCACGCTCTACACCACTCCGGTGGTTTATTTATGGTTTGATCGCCTGTCTCAGCGCTTCGCGCGATTCGGCTTTCGTCACTTTCAAGAGCAACCGGCGACAGGAGATTAGGATTGAGCGTTTCGTCTCCATTCATTAAGCGCCCGGTCGGCACCTCATTGCTGACTGCCGGGGTGCTGCTCGCCGGAATTCTGGCATTTCAATTCCTCCCGGTTGCGCCGCTCCCACAAGTTGAATTTCCTGTGATCCAGGTTTCTGCCCATCTGCCCGGCGCCAGTCCTGAAACCATGGCCTCGGCAGTCGCAACGCCGCTCGAACGACAGTTCGGCCGAATTGCCGGTGTAAATGAAATGACGTCGACTAGCCAGATCGGCTCCACCAATATCGTTCTGCAATTCGACCTGAACCGGAATATCGATGCCGCTGGACGTGACGTGCAGGCGGCAATCAATGCTGCCCGCAAGAACCTGCCTTCTTACCTGCCTGGAAATCCGTGGTACCGAAAAGTCAACCCGGCGGACGCTCCCGTTCTAATCATTTCTCTCACGTCGGATACATATACTTTGCCCCAGATGTATGACGCTGCCGATTCTGTGTTGGCGCAGAAGCTGGCGCAGGTTAGCGGTGTCGGTCAGGTTTTTGTTGGCGGGGCCGCACAACCCGCCGTTCGTGCGGAAGTCAATCCCAATCTCCTGAACAAGCTTGGCATTGGACTGGACGCGGTGCGCTCTGCGCTCAACAATGCCAATGCAAATCTCGCCAAAGGCACGGTCTCCGATCCGACACACACATGGACAGTTCGCGCCAACGATCAGATCAAGAGCGCGGATAAATACCGCCCGCTGATAGTCGCGTACAAGAATGGCGCAGCGGTCCGCCTGAGCGATGTAGCGGACGTGGAGGACTCGGTTGCAGACACACGCGTGATTGGCCTTGCGGCACACTATTCGACAGATCCGCAAGCCCAAGGTAAGCCTGCAGTGCTCATTATCGTCTTTCGCCAGCCCGGGGCGAACATCATCGACACCGTCGATCACGTGTATGCGCTGATGCCGGAGTTGGCCTCGTCGATTTCGCCGGCCATTCACCTTGACGTCGTCATGGACCGCACTACGACGATTCGCGCTTCCGTTCGCGATATTGAAATCACGCTTTTGATCTCCGTTTTCCTGGTGATCATGGTGGTGTTTTTATTTTTACGAACGGTCCGGGCCACCATCATTCCCAGCATCGCTGTGCCTCTCTCGTTGATAGGAACGTTTGGGGTGATGTATCTGCTCGATTACAGTCTCGACAACCTGTCATTGATGGCGCTCGCAATCTCCACCGGCTTTGTTGTCGATGACGCCATCGTGGTCCTTGAAAACGTCACTCGCTATCTGGAACGCGGAATGACTCCGATTGCTGCGGCATTCAGAGGCGCGAAAGAGATCGGCTTCACTGTGCTATCGATGAGTACGTCTCTGGTGGCGGTGTTCATTCCCATCTTGCTGATGGGCGGCCTGGTCGGACGTCTGTTCCGCGAATTTGCGGTCACGCTGAGTATTGCCATCGGCGTTTCATTGTTGGTGTCGCTCAGCACCACGCCGATGATGTGCGCGCAAATCCTGAAGCCGTTGGCGGACGAGAAGCATGGCTGGTTCTATCGTGGTTCGGAACGGGCCTTCTCCAAGATCCTGAGTATCTATCGCGGCGGTCTACGTTGGGTTCTGCGTCATCAACCGCTTACGCTCGCGATCACGATTGCGACAGCGTGTCTTACCGTCTTTCTTTACGTGAAGGTCCCCAAAGGATTTTTCCCGCAACAGGACACTGGACGCGTCATGGGATCGGTACAGGCTGACCAGGACATTTCATTTCCGGCAATGCGGGAAAAGATGGAGGAGTTTGTCCACGTTGTGATGCACGATCCCAATGTGCAAACAATCGTCGGCTTTGCCGGCGGCAACACGGCGCGAAATCAGGGCCGCATGTACATCACCCTGAAGCCCAAAGGCAAAGAGCGCAAGATCACTGCCGACCGGGTAATCGCGGAAATGCGCCACAAGTTGGCTGTGGTTCCGGGAGCCACGCTTTACATGCAGTCTTCTCAAGACCTGACGATTGGGGGACGCCATAGTCAGGCCCAATATCAATACTCACTTCAAGGCGAGGATTTGAGCGAGCTGAATTCCTGGGCGCCACGCCTGCTGGACAAGCTTAGGACCCTTCCACAACTACGTGACGTAAATACGGACCAGCAAGACCGAGGACTGGAGGCCAACGTCGTCATCGACCGTGACACTGCTGCGCGCCTTGGAGTGACGCCGCAAGCAATCGATAACGCACTCTACGATGCCTTTGGTCAACGGCAGGTGTCGACCATCTACCAGCAGTTGAACCAGTATCACGTCGTAATGGAAGTTGATCCGCAGTATCAGCAAAGCCCGGCAGCACTCGAGACCACCTACGTAACGTCCACAAAGGGAGTAATGATTCCTTTGTCCGCCATTGCGCATTTCGGGCCGTCCAATACAGCACTGGCCGTAAACCATCAGGGACAATTTCCCGCATCGACGATCTCATTCAATTTGGCGCCCAATGTATCTTTAGGGCAGGCAACTCAAATCATCGAAGCAGCAAAGAATGAAATTCAATTTCCGGCCACTATTCACGGCAGCTTTGCGGGAACAGCCGCGGCTTTTCAGGAATCGCTGTCAAATGAGCCGATACTCATCTTGACCGCACTTCTCACCGTGTACATCGTGCTGGGAATTCTGTACGAAAGCTACATTCATCCCATCACAATTCTTTCCACTCTGCCTTCGGCTGGTGTAGGCGCGTTGCTTGCATTGCTGCTCACTCACAATCAGCTGGATGTCATGGGACTGATCGGAATTATTCTTCTAATCGGGATTGTGAAGAAGAACGCAATCATGATGATTGACTTCGCGCTAGACGCCGAACGCCGCGAAGGCAAGTCTCCAGAAGACGCAATTTTTGAAGCCTGTATGTTGCGCTTCCGGCCGATCCTCATGACTACTATGGCGGCCCTGCTGGGAGGATTACCGCTGGCGCTGGGGACCGGAGTGGGCTACGAACTACGCCAGCCATTGGGAATCACGATTGTTGGAGGCCTCATTCTGAGCCAGGCTCTTACCCTTTTTACGACGCCAGTCGTTTATCTCTACCTTGATCGCATGCGTTGGGCGTGGCGGCGCAAGCTAGGCCATGCCCCAGAACAGATCTCGCCCGCCGGCAGTCACGCCGATTGAGCCGTTTTATTTTCGAATCGATATTCTGTTTCATTACCTCGGTTACTTGCGTACCGAAATCCACAGGCTGAGACTCAAAGGAAACCCTTCGTGGTTTTAGGGGGATGTACGATGTCTCGCTATCAACTGTTAGACATAATTGCAGTAGTAAGTTTGGCAATCGGGCTTTCGGCCCAGGATTACCAAGTGGTTTCGGTTTCTGATGGTGGAACCATATCCGGCACGGTCAAGTGGTCCGGACCGGTACCGCATCTCCCGACAGCCATCATTAATAAAGACAATCAGATTTGTGATCCGAACTCGCAGAAAATCCGCGACCTGGAACGCCTGATCATTGGGCCGCAAACTGGAGTCGCGAATACGGTCATTTTCCTAAAGGACATTACGCGGGGTAAGGCAATGGATTTGCCCGCCGAGCGGCGCTTCGTCGACCAGAAGCATTGTCGCTATGAACCGCACATTCTACTGGTACCAGTCAAAGCGGACTTGAAGATGGAAAGTTCCGACGCTACTCTCCATACGATCCATATGGAAGGCGCCGCCACCTACAATCTGCCATTTCCATTTCCCAACCAGATCATTACTCGACCTATGTCTACGGCGGGCATGGTTGATTTGAAATGCAATGGCGGGCACACATGGATGAACGCGGAAATGTTCGTAGTAAATCATCCTTACTACGCCGTCACTGACGAAAGTGGAAAATTCGAACTCACCAACGTGCCCGCGGGAAAGTACGAGATCGAAGCCTGGCATGAAGGGTGGACAGTTCTTCACCAGGAAGCCTCGTTCGATGTGCTGACCGAAAGACGGGTACAACGTCCGGTTTTTTCGCCTGCGCGCACTTGGGAGAAAAGTGTCAATGTTGAGCCGAATGCGACTGCTGTGGTGAATTTTGTCATCTCCGACAACGAACGACTGCTCAGCGTTCGATGATGATTGTTGGGCCGTTTCGCAGCGTAACCACTGTTCTCAACAGCTTAGGCTGACGCACTCCGCACGTTCCATGACCTCAGTAACATGCGCCAGTGTTCCTTTCGGCTTACGCTATTTGCATAAGTTCAGGGGAGCATTGCCATTTCAAGCGCCGGCACAAGTAGAACAACTACACAGGCATCGGCCCGCCCGTTCATACACAGCCTAAACATTCTGGTGAAGTATGTACGCCTGTACGGGTTTGACCATAAGCGCACCCAGACACAATTTGAAGTCGCATGGGCAGAATTAAAGGACGCAATCCCTCGCGATTCGAAGGGCAGTTTCGTGCTTGGTGTGAGCGGAGACCGCCTTCTGCTGGATGGAGTTGCCATTGAAACCGGGCAGGCCGAGCGCGGATTTGCTCAACTGCTCACGGCTTCGGGGCTGGCGAGCATCCAGTTCTATCGTGAAGTTACTCCAGAAGATTTCGAAAAACTCGTTCGAGCCTTCGCATTCAGCGGTGGCAAGGCCCAGGACCTGTCAGACCAGATCAAGCATGCCTTCGCTAACAACAAAGGAAATATTCGCGTCAATGAAGTGAAATTTGTTGCGGCGGACTCTGCGACTGCGAGCATGGCGGCCGCGGCACAAATTGCTGCCCAAAGTCTTGGTCCCGAATTCAAGGACTGGCTTAATGACCCGACCAAGCTGGTGCAAGTCATCGCGGCGGCAGAAGGAGCGCAGACGCCGCATTCTGCCCCAGGAAATGGTTCTCACGTAACGGATGGAGTGGGTGCATGGACGAATGCGCCATTCCTGCTGAACGACCAAGAAACGCTACAGGCGCTTCACCTGCTGACGCGTTTTGGAGAATTAGGCGCAAGCACGTCGCCTAAGCCTGAGCTTATCGGGTCGGAACTGCATCGCGCGGAAGACAAGATTAAAGACTCTGTGCTGATGCTTCTGGACGAGCTCTCAAGCTCGGGAGTGGATCCCAAGACTTCAAGACCGATCCTGATGCGCGCCGCAGAGCAAATGGCGATCCGCTATGCGCTGGAGCGTTTTGAGAACGGCGACTTAAAAGTGAATGCCGTCCATTCGTTGCTCGAACAGATGAGCGATCAGATGGGCAATCTTCGAAAGATATTGCAAGTCCAGGAAGAAAAGATGAGCAAGGCGGGGATGCTGGTCGAGTCCCACGCTGACATTCTCGATCGGACCTTCTGGGCTGAGCTTCCCGAAAGCAGCAAGAAAAAGGCTCTGCTCTCCGAAGATGCCGCCTGCGTTCCTGCGCGCAACGTTCGCCAGTATGTGGAGTTGCTGATTCAGCGAGGCGACCGAGAATCTGCGTCGGCGATTCTCGCAAACTACGCGGCTGCCATCTTGTCAAAAGATCCTGACTATCGCTCGCGCGTGGCCGACGGCGTTGCCCAGCTCTCCGACCTCTTTGCTGCTGTCGGTGGCGGAGTGTTGGGCGAGACTGCGCAAAAACTCGGCGACGCCATTTCTCGTGAATCCAATCCCGAGATTGAGTCTTTGCTGAATGCCGCATTCGTTCGCTTGAGTTCAGAGGCTGCGCAGCGGAAGCGATATCGTGCCGTCGCACAGACTTGCGAAGCCATTGAGTACGTCTCTAAACGCCGTCCAGCCCTGGAGAAAGAATTACGCTCGCGGATTGGAATTGCGGGTAGACTGCCCGAATTCGTCGAAGATGCGTTACGGGAACATAAGTTTAATCCTGATCTTATCTCGGTCCTCCGACAGAATGCGCAACCCGCAGCAGAGCACCTCGCGGATCGCTTTTTCCGCTCCATGCGGCGTGAGGAATGCGACCGCATCGTTGAACTCGTCCACGAAATCGGTGGTGTCGCCCACGAGTATCTGCGAGAGATGCTCGATCATGGGCCAGAGCGCCAGGCAGTTTCATCAGTCGGACTGATGAGCCGGCTCGATGTTGCCAGCTTGCTTGAACTGCTGCCGTCGCGTTTGCCGCACCTGCACAGGTTCTATCACGACCTGATCGTGCGGCAGATCGCCTACGGCGCAGCCACAGATCGTGGCCGTACACTGCTCGAAATCCTTGAGCTGCTTGACCCCATCGTGATTCCGCAGGCGCTTGATGAAATCGGCATGAGCGGAGACCGCAGCGCGGGTCCTCCACTGATTGTGATTGCCGCGGCGGGAGAGGCACAGGGACGCTCTCCACTTCTGCAACTTAAGGCCATAGAAGCACTGGGACGGTTGCGCGAGCCAGACGCGGTTCCCGTACTGCGGAATCTCTTCGAAGCCAAGAAGTTATTCAAATGGCAGCACCATCGCGAGCTACGAATTGCCTCTGCTCAGGCCTTGGCGAAAATCGATATCAGCTATGCAACGCAGATCATGGCTGAAACCAGCCTTGAGCCGAGCGAACTGGCAATCGCGCCCCTCGATTCTGCTCCCGCCTGTCCCTGGGTGCGCCAGCGCAGGTATGAACGCGTGGTGCTCAAGAAGCCGATTTCCGCGACCGTCAGCAGCTCCTGGGGACGCTCAATGATCTCCGTCCACGAACTCAGCCTCGGTGGAGGCATGGGCACAAAAGAAGATGCCATGCGCGTAGGCTCAGACGCGGATATTGAAATGAACGCTGGAATGCGAAGGATTCGCGGTCAGGTAGTGCTGCGTCGCGCACACGTCAACGAAGTCGGATTCGAGTTTGTGAATATTGATCTGGAGAGCCGGCATCGTTTGCGCCGTGTGTTGATGGGCGCGCTTGAGCGACATCCCAACTTTCGCGGCGG
The DNA here is from genome assembly GCA_036557105.1 of Terriglobales bacterium. GTDB lineage: Bacteria > Acidobacteriota > Terriglobia > Terriglobales > Acidobacteriaceae > Gp1-AA145. The sequence continues at coordinate 509 of DATBIE010000158.1, read as the reverse complement.
CAGCAAGAGCGAGGATCGCCAGGCGTAGCTTCGTCGCACGCAATCTCGTCTTATCCTGAACTGACTCGGCTGACAATTTCCTCGATCGTGGAGTATGGATCGCGTTCGTGCTCGGCAATTTCTGCTGCCAGGCGCGACAGTTCTCCATCCGCAACTGCAGCTTGAACCTTTTGCAGCATCGAATCCCGCAACATTTCAACCAGGCGAGCCTCCCAGTGCTGAATTCTCCGCTGTGAGAACAAGCCCTGCGATTTGAGATGTGAGTTGTAGGCATCGATGGCGTCTACCAATTCTTTGATCCCTTTTCCCTCAGTGGCAACAGCTTTCACGATCGGCGGAGTCCAGTTGTCCTTGCGCGTGGCCAGTGATTGCAGCGCTCTAATTTCTCGCTCCACGCGTTCGGCGCCTTCGCGGTCAACTTTGTTAACAACAAAAATATCGGCGATTTCCATGATTCCGGCTTTAATGGTTTGCACATCATCGCCCATGCCGGGGACGAGAATCACGAC
>DATBIE010000157.1:0-6430 GCA_036557105.1 Terriglobales bacterium | reverse complement strand
GGCTAAATTCTTTCGCCCCTTCGGGGCTACCTGTTCGGCCCGCCCTGCGACTTGCCGATAATTTCGTCGGCCACCGACCGCGGCACTTCTTCGTATCGCCCAAAGTGCATCGAGTACTCGGCGCGGCCCTGGGTCGATGAGCGCATGTGCGTGGCATAACCGAACATTTCTGCCAGCGGCACAATCGACTTGATCACTTGCGAACCCGCGCGGTGCTCCATACCTTCGATGCGTCCACGACGCGAACTCAGGTCGCCCATGATGGTGCCGGCAAAATCTTCCGGCGTCACCACTTCGACGGCCATCACCGGCTCCAGCAAGACCGGTGAGGCTTTACGGGCTGCTTCTTTGAATGCCATCGAGCCCGCGATTTTAAACGCCATTTCGTTCGAGTCAACCTCGTGGTAGCTGCCATCGTAAAGCGTGACCTTTACATCGACCACGGGGTAGCCTGCGAGCACTCCGCCCTCGAGCGCTTCCTGAATGCCCTGATCGACCGGCTTGATGTATTCTTTCGGGACCACGCCGCCGACGATCTCGTTGATAAATTCGTAGCCTTTGCCCGGCTCCTGCGGATCGAGCTTGATCTTCACGTGACCGTACTGCCCGCGGCCTCCGGTCTGGCGAATGTATTTGCCTTCGGCTTCGGCGTGTTTGCGGATGGTCTCGCGGTACGCAACCTGCGGCTTGCCGACATTGGCTTCGACCTTGTACTCACGCATCATGCGGTCAATGATGATTTCGAGATGCAACTCACCCATGCCGCTGATGATGGTCTGCCCGCTGTCGGGATCGGTGTGGACTTTGAATGTGGGGTCTTCCTGCGCCAGCTTGTTCAGCGCTACGCCCATCTTTTCCTGGTCGGCTTTGGTCTTCGGCTCAACCGCAACGTGGATAACCGGGACGGCGAATTCGATTGACTCGAGCACGATCGGGTGCTTCGAGTCGCAGATGGTGTCGCCGGTGGCAACGTTCTTCAGTCCAACAACGGCGCAGATGTCGCCCGCCAGAATGTCCTGAATGTCCTCGCGCTTATTGGCGTGCATTTTCAGGAGCCGGCCAATGCGCTCGGTTTTTTCGGTGCGCGAATTCAGAACTGATTCGCCTGATTTCAGCTGTCCGGAATAAACCCGAATAAATGTGAGCTGACCGACGAATGGGTCAGCCATGATCTTAAATGCCAGAGCCGAGAACGGCTCAGCATCGGAGGCCTTGCGGGTGATTGCGTTGCCTTTGTCTGGCTCAGTGCCATGCGTCTCGGGAACGTCGAGCGGCGAAGGCAGATAATCCACAACCGCGTCGAGCAGCGGCTGGATGCCTTTGTTCTTGAACGCCGTGCCAACGACAACCGGGAACACCTTCAGCGCAATAGTCGACTTACGTAGCGAAGCCTTCAGTTCGGCGGCCGAAATTTCTTCGCCCTCAAGAAACTTATGCAGCATCTCGTCGTCATTTTCGGCGACGGTTTCAACCAGCGCGGCATGGAATGCTTCGGCTTTCTTCTTCAGGTCGGCAGGAATTTCTTCAACAACGTACTCGGCGCCAAGCGTCTCATCCTTCCAGAGGATCGCTTTCATTGTCATCAGATCGACGACGCCTTTGAATTTATCTTCCTGTCCAATGGGGATTTGAATCGCGATGGGCTTGGCATTCAAGCGCTTGCGGAGGGTATCGATGGCATGCTCAAAATCGGCACCCATTTTGTCGATCTTGTTGATGAAACAAATTCGCGGAACGCCGTACTTGTCGGCTTGCCGCCAGACTTTCTCGGATTGCGGTTGCACACCATGAACGGCGTCGAATACGGCGACTGCACCATCAAGAACGCGGAGCGAGCGCTCGACTTCAGCGGTGAAATCGACGTGACCCGGAGTATCGATGATGTTGATGCGAATGTCGCGCCAGGTGCAGGTCGTAGCGGCCGAAGTAATAGTGATGCCGCGCTCTTGTTCCTGCTCCATCCAGTCCATGGTGGCGGTGCCTTCGTGCACTTCACCGAGGCGGTGCGTGCGGCCGGTATAGAAGAGGATGCGCTCGGTCGTTGTCGTTTTGCCGGCGTCGATATGCGCCATGATGCCGATATTCCGGCAGCGCTCGAGCGGCACGTTCCTAGACGTAGCTTTCTTCTTGTCGTCCTTGCGGACTTCCTGTTCGCCGACGGTATTTGCGGGACTGCTCATGTGAATTCAGCTTTTATCTATTTGCCTGTAGCTCTTATTGCCTTTAGCTCCTAGCTTTCTTTGCGACCTCGATTCTCCTCTGTGAACTCTGCGGTTAAAGTCTTTTCGAAAAGCTTTTAACCGCAGAGAACGCTGAGCAAAACCACAAAGTTCGCAGAGAAATCCCTTACCACCGGTAATGCGCGAAGGCTTTATTCGCTTCCGCCATGCGGTGTACGTCTTCTTTCTTCTTGATTGCCGCGCCACGGCCGTTTGCCGCGTCCAGCAATTCGTTCGATAACTTGTCGATCATGCCCTTTTCGCCGCGTCCGCGTGAGTAAGTCACCAGCCAGCGGATCGCAAGCGATGTGCGCCGATCAGGATTCACTTCCACCGGCACCTGATAGTTGGCGCCACCGACGCGGCGGGTCTTCACCTCAAGCAGCGGCTTGGCGTTTTCGACTGCCTTCTTGAACAGCTTCAAGGCTTCGTCGCCACCCTTTTGCTGGAGCCGGCTCATTGACTCATAAACAATCTTCTCGGCCGTGCTCTTCTTCCCAGCCCACATCATTGAGTTGACGAACTTCGTCACCAGGTCCGACCCGTAAATCGGATCAGGCTCAACCGTGCGTTTTGGAACATGTCCTTTGCGTGGCATAAAACCAGCTGTTAGCTCCTAGCTTCTCGCTCGAAACCTAAACCCTTGTCATTCCGAACCGCTTCAGCGGTGAGGAATCTGCTTTTGATCCCTCGACTTCGCTCGGGATGACGCCCGCGAGGCTCGGACGCCTCACGAAACGGCATCATTTCGGCCTCTTCGCTCCGTACTTCGATCTTCCTTGCTTGCGGTTCGCGACGCCCACTGCGTCCAACGTTCCGCGAATCACGTGATAACGCACGCCCGGCAGGTCCTTCACGCGGCCGCCGCGGATCAGCACGATCGAGTGCTCCTGCAGGTTATGGCCGACGCCGGGGATATAGGTCGTGACTTCAATTCCATTGGTCAAGCGAACACGAGCTACCTTCCGAAGGGCTGAGTTCGGCTTCTTCGGCGTTTGTGTGTAAACGCGGGTGCAGACGCCGCGCTTCTGCGGACATGACTGCAACGCCGGACTGGCGGTCTTGTACCGCGGGTGCTTTCTGCCAGCACGAACCAATTGATTGAAAGTAGGCACTCTGCCGCTCCTTAACGCTTCCCATGCGCACAAAATTGCGCGAATGGGCACAACCGCAGTTCCTTCTCCCAGCACTTTCCAGGATGTCAGGACTGGATGGCCGCGCCACCCATACTTCCGGCACACACTTGCCGGAAATTTGATTTCCCTTTGACAGGTCTGACGACGGTGGCCTCAAGCCCTGCGGGAGATGCTCCGTTTCGCCAGCTTCGCTCCGCATAATCTCCCATGCCGGGAGCGGTTCGCGGGGCGTTTCAGCGAGGGGTCCTCATGCTGTCTGAAGACTTGTTTCTAAAACTCACTGCGCTTTATCGTTTCCAACTGCAAGTGGACACAATACAGGCAAGTCAATCTGAACTCGCGGAACTGTATAAATATAGCAATCGCAAAAGCTGATCGTCAACTTCGGTTTTGATGCATCTCACAATTCAGCGATCAGCCGTCAGTTCTCAGCGTTCGACTAGAGGAAATTTAGGGGAGGGAGGGCCTGCATCCTCGGCGAACTCGGGTTAGTTCTCACGTACTCTGCGGTTAATTACTTTTCAAAAGATTTTAACCGCAGAGTTCGCTGAGCCAACACCGAGATCGCGGAGCAGAGACAGTGGCCACAAGGCAAGCTAAGAACTTCCGTTCCGGTTGCTGAAAGACTGATGACCCTCTACACTGAGTGTTTTCCAGGACAGGCACGCCATTCTTTTGTGAAGGATTTGATGGGAAAGTTCCGCTCCGCTCTTTCTGCCTTTATTTTAGTAATTGGTTGCGCGCTGCTGCCCTCGTGCGGCGGCGGGAACCCGACCACGGTTGCGCCTCCGGTGGCTCCGACCAGTGTAACGATTAAGCCGAGCACGTCCGTTTCGCTCGAACTCGGAAAAACTCAGGCGTTTACAGCTACACCAGCTACCGAGAGGTTCAGCTTTCAGTCCAGCAACCCGAGCGTCGTAACGATTGCTAACAACGGCCAGGCCTGTGCCGGAACATGGAATTCTTTAACTGCCCCGCAGGTGTGTACCCCAGGTTCAATCGGCACTGCAGAAATAACGGCCAGCACTCTGGGCGTGACCAGCACGCCGGTGACGATTTACGTACACGCGCCAATCACGAACATCACCGTCAGCAGGGTTGCCGGCCAGCCACAAACCTTGAGTGATAGTTGTCTTTCGCGGGGAGAGAAACATGGTCCAGAGAGCTGGCTTTTTCAGGCCAATGCGTTCAACGGGAACACGGATATCACTTCGCAGGTAGGCCCATTCACCTGGCAGCAGATCAATCCCGCCGCCGCGGCGAATATTGTGACGCTGGCAACGCCGCCCACCGGCGCACCTGGATGCCTGCTCAATGCACAGGGCCAATGCCTGAATCAGGAAACCGTGACAGCAAGCATTCCCGGTGTAAGCCAGATTTTTGCATCCGCGAGCGGTTTTAGCGGCCAGCCAATTACGGTGGAAACGTGCCGGGTGCAGAGCATCTCGATCGCTGCCGCCGGCGACACGGAGACACATACTTCGTTTCTTGTTAACACGGGTACGTCCACAACTCTGAATGCCACTGTGACCGACATAGCAGGACAACACATCACTGGAGTACCGCTCAACTGGAGCAGCTCGAATCCGGTGTCGGTCGGCGTTTCGGGTAGCAACACTGGTGCGATTTTCGGCAGTGTGGGAACGGTGAGTTCGCCAACGGCAGGCGCAGCCACCGTGATCGCTTCCTGCACGCCGCCAACTTGCAATGCAGGTATTAAGCCGTCGCTTCCAATCTATCCACAGGCCGCAATCAATTTCCAAGTTCAGAACCAGAGCGGTACCGCCGCGAGCCCGACGGTATACGCATCCACCACGGCTTGCACAGACCCGGCAGCAAACCCGAGCGGGGCAAGCTGTACGCCGACTCTGGTGGCAATTGCCGCCTCTTCCGCTACCAGTCCATTTAACGCTAGTGCACCGATTGCGCTGCCAGCTTCGCCCGACTCTCTCCTGTTCGACAGCAGCGGTAAAGCGTATTTCGGTGTTGACTCAGGACGGTTCGGTCAGCAAGGAATAATGATTTTCGACGGTAGCAGCGTAAGCCCGGTGATCAGTGCGCCCGGTAAAGTGCTTGCCATCTCTCCCGACCAAAGTTCGGTCATCATTTCGGATACTAGGGATTCGTCGAACCAAGTGTTCGTCTGCACCAATTGCAGCGCCGGCACGCGAACAGTGACGTCTTTCCCGATATCGGGAGCCACCGCGGCGGCATTTTCACCCGATAGTCTGAAGGCGTACATTCTGGCGGGCAGCAATCTCTACGTGTATTCCAAACTCGATCCGCTCCAGACGATTCAACTTGGTGGAACAGCAAACGACGTGACGTTCCATCCTGAGGGCGGATTTGCCTATCTTGCTGGCCCATCGACTTCAATAAACGCGTACCGTGTCTGCGACAATTCGCCCATTTCGAGTGCAACTCTGACGACGGCCAGCTCGCCTGTCATGATTCGTGCCCTTCCTGACGGAACTACCCTGCTGGCGCTGGATCCGCCGAATGTGGAACTCATCAATTTGACCTCCCTCACCTCAGTTCTTTGTAACGGGACAGTCACGAACACGATCAGTTCGGTCAACCTTGGTCAGGGAGTCTTCACTCCGACTAAATTAATCATCGCTCCTAACGGCTCCGCTGCTTACATTTTGGGGGAGACACAGGCCGGACCGCCGCCTTCCCGACTGCCTTTTATTATCGTGTTCAACATCAGCACGCAGACTCCGTCGGCGATTTCACTTGCCAATAGCGCCACGCCGCTGAGCATGACCCTCTCGCCTGCCGGTAATCTTTTGTTTGTGGGTGCAGATGATGGGGCTGTACATGTGATCGAGACTGCCACAGGTTCCGATACCCAGCAGGTGACCTTTCCTTTCCCGACTAACGAACTGTGCTTTGGGCCGGGGAAACCCGCCACGCAAGTACCACTCTCGCAAATCAAGGTTGTGGCCGCGTCGCAAAATGGCGGGAGCACAACGTACAGCTATGCTCAGCTATCAGGGCCGCCACTCAAAGTCGGCGAGAGCATCACGGTCAGCAGCATGTCAGACGGAGGGAACAATGGGACATTCACAATTT
>DATBIE010000156.1:0-7904 GCA_036557105.1 Terriglobales bacterium | reverse complement strand
GCGATCATTTTGCCCTTCTTTGTTTCTAGCATGTACTGGCCACCCTGGGATTGAACGCAACCTTTCATTTTGTGCTCACTTTTATTTGCGCTATCAGTCGGGGTTGTGTTCTGGTCAGTGCTCATCCCAGGCTGCTGACCGGGTTGTGTGCCGGGCTGGGACGCATTCGGGGAATTCGGGTTACCTGGTGTTGATCCGCTGGGCGTCGTTTGAGCGACGGCCGACGTGACGAAGAACGCGAACGCCAGACAGACTGCGAGAAGTAATCTGCTCATAGCCACTCTCCTGCTTTTGAATTGACAATGCTTCGGGCGTTCTTATGCGACCGTCCGATGTCGTTCATCAGACGCCCGCGTTGGACGCGGGGGTTGCAGGAAGCGGGTACGTTTCTTGTGCAGCACACGTTGGATAGTAGCTGAAAGGTGAGTACGCGATGCCGCTTTGTCGCAGCAAGCATCGACTACACGACGGGCACGCAGGGGAACCAGAGTACTTCCGGAGAATAGAACAACCGGCAACCCTGGTTTGATCGTCTTGAGAGCAGCTGCCACCGCTTCTCCATTCATGCCCGGCATTTCATAATCGGTAATCACAACATCGACAGGGTTGGTCGCAGCGATCCTTAGACCTTCTTCTCCGTTAGAGGCTGTATATACTCTGAAACCTAAGCTCTCGAACATCGCGCGATAGAGCTCCAGGCCTAACTGGTAGTCATCGATCCAGAGTAGTGAAGGCTGACCAATGCGCGACAGCTGCTTGCTTCTTGAGACGGGCGATTCCTCCCGCCAAGCAATAGGAATTGGTGCACAGGAACGACCTGGAATGACACCGCGGCGCATGTCGCACACATTATTCTTTTTGCCTGTGGAAAACAATTGAAATGATGCTGTAGTTGTTCTCCAGTGAATCCTGTATGCCCTTTGAGATAAAAGCCTTAGCGACTGCCGACCCAACCACAACGTTATTGCTATCGTATGTACCTCAAAAGAAACGAGAGAGGTTGGAAGATCTGCCCGGGAATGTCTAAGTCACACACCTCAACAATTAAGACGGAATACTTGAGAGCGGATGTGTCCACAAGCTCGACCGACCAGCAACGCAGTGAATTGGATGAAATAAGAGCTACCCAGGTGCGGTGGAACAGCTCTCATAATCTTCCCATGAGTAACAGAACGATCAGGATGACCAAAATCAATCCTAATCCTCCACTCGGGTAGTAACCCCATCCTGCGCTGTATGGCCAGGTGGGAAGAGCTCCCAGCAGCAGCAGGATAATGATAATCAGCAGAATCAAACCCATATTGTCCTCGCGTGACGAACAGAGTCGTTACTGCAACATCTCCTACGTCATGGCTGCAGGAAAAATGCTCCTGCCCACGTCAGCAAGTTAGGTCATCACTCGCCAAACGCGTAATCAGGTCAACTCTGTAACAGGTTGCGAATCATTCTGTACCGCCGCGGACGGCGTCTGCATTCTCATTCGCATCCTAAGACCGAATTCATATTTGGAGATGCCATGACTGCGGGTGAACTGCTTATTGAGAGATTGATTGACTGGGGCGTGGACGTGATCTTTGGTCTTCCAGGAGATGGAATCAACGGGATCATGGAAGCATTGCGAACGCATCAGGAAAAGATTCGATTCATTCAGGTCCGGCACGAAGAGACTGCTGCGTTTATGGCTTGTGGTTATGCCAAGTTCACAGGAAAGCTTGGCGTGTGTCTCGCCACGTCAGGTCCGGGTGGAATTCACCTGCTGAATGGTCTCTATGACGCGAAGCTCGATCACCAGCCCGTCCTTGCTATCACAGGCTTGCAATTCCACGATCTCATTGGCACCCACACGCAGCAGGATGTCGCTCTCGACAAATTGTTCATGGATGTGTGCGTCTTTAACGAGCGGGTGATGGGTCCGAATCACGTCGAGAATCTCGTCGATCTCGCGTGCCGATCCTCACTGGCATTTCGTGGCGTTTCCCATCTGACCATTCCAGTCGATTTTCAGGAGATGGAGATCAAGAAAAGTACGCGCTCCAAGCGCAATGTTCCTGAGCACAGCTCTGATCGGTATGCGCCACCGCCTCCTGTTCCGACTGAAGCCGAATTGCGCGCTGCCGCAGAAATTCTCAACTCAGGAAAGAAAGTCGCAATTCTCGCCGGCCAGGGAGCTTTGCACGCAACGGACGAACTTGAGCAAGTGGCGGAATTACTCGGCGCTCCCATCATTAAAGCGCTTCTCGGCAAAGCCGCAGTTCCGGATGACAGTCCGTACACAACCGGAGGGATCGGTTTGCTGGGGACGCGGCCTTCACAGGAGGCGATGGAACAATGCGACACCATTTGCATCGTGGGGAGCGCGTTTCCTTATATCGAATTCATGCCTAAGCCTGATCAGGCACGGGGTGTACAGATCGACCGTGACCCGCAGCAAATCGGTTTGCGTTTTCCAGTTGAAGTCGGACTGGTCGGCGACAGCCGTCAAACTTTGCGCTCGCTCATTCCGTTGTTAAGGCGCAATCAAAACCGCAAATTCCTCGAGAAAGCGCAAGCCGGGATGAAAGACTGGTGGAAGACGATGGAGGAGCGCGGCACTCGACAGGACAAGCCGATGAAGCCGCAAGTTGTTGCGTGGGAACTCGGAAAGCGTCTGCCCAGCAATGCGATCACTACCTGCGACAGCGGAACAATCACCACCTGGTGGGCGCGCCAAATACCTGCGAAACGCGGGCAGATGCATTCGCTTTCCGGCACACTCGCGACTATGGCGCCCGGCCTGCCGTATGCGCTTGCGGCACAGGTCGCATACCCGCACCGTCCAGTTGTGGCGTTCGTCGGCGATGGTGGGTTTTCAATGCTGATGGCGGACTTCGTGACCGCTGTCAAGTATCAGTTGCCGATCAAAGTCGTGATCATAAAGAATAACGTCCTTGGGCAAATCAAATGGGAGCAGATGGTTTTTCTTGGTAATCCAGAGTTCGGAGTGCAATTGCACCCCATCGACTTTGCCGAATTTGCGCATGCGTGTGGCGGAGTTGGATTCACACTCGACGATCCAGCAGAGTGCGCCTCAACGGTCGAGCAGTTCCTTGCCGCTCCGGGTCCGGCAATTTTGCAAGCGGCGGTCGATCAGCTGGAACCACCATTACCAGGGAAAGTCACGGCAGAGCAGGCGTTGCATTTTGCGGAATCTCTCGCGCGTGGCGAACCGAATCGAAGCAAAATAGCCTTGACTGCGCTTTCGGATAAGGTTCGAGAGTTAATTTAGATCTCGCAAGCCCAAAACGTGGGCTTCGGGTGGCGAGCACGAGGGACGTTTTCGCCTGGCAGGATCTCCGCAGCAGGCAGTACATCATCGCTTCTCATGGGGCTGTGTGTCAGGGCCCGGAATGCCAAGCTGCTCCAAGTGTATGAGCATGTCGCGTGGATCCTCATAGACTCGAAATGCGCCAGCTCTCTCCAACTCCTCTTGGCTATAACCGCCAGACAGCAGTCCGACTCCGAGGGCGCTTTTGCGAACGGCGGCCAGCAAGTCCCAAACGCTATCGCCAACCACAATTGAATCCCCAATCGACAAGCCCAGCCGTTCGGCCGCAAGCACAAATGCATCCGGGGCCGGCTTGGTGTTTGTTACATCGTCTCCGGTAATGACAGGGACGTTTTTTGGAATGCTCAACGGTTTCAATAGACGATGCGTTTGGCTCGATTTCCCAGTGCTTGCAATGGCCCACTTCACACCTTGCGACGACAAATACCAAAGCAAATCCCGAGCGCCCGGCAACGCCTCCAAGTCCGCAATTCTCTTCGAGAATTCTGCATCGTGCCGCTTCTCGATGGCTTCAATCTCATGGACGGGCATTGGCTTGCGGTGCACTTCGCGTAGCAACTCGCGCACAAACGATTTTCCGCTCATTCCGATACGGCGGTGTAGCTTCCAATTCGGGAGTACAATTCCCGCCTCTCTCAATGCAATTGCCCAAGCGGACGTGTGCTCGTAAACACTGTCGATGAGAGTACCGTCTAAATCAAAGAGAATAGCGGGAAACGATGATTTGCATTTTTTCGAAATCATTGTTTTTACCAGCACAGTTGGATGATAGCGGTGCAATGGGTGCGCGGTTTATTTGCGAGACGAGAAACTGCATTCGGGCTATCTGTGGATCAGGTAACCAATTCCAACCCTCATGTGGTGCAACCATTTGTCGGGAAGATTTGCCGCGATGGTCAGCCCGAGCGCCGCATGTATAACACCGATCGGATAGATGTTTCTCCAACGCCGGAACGATTCGCAGAATACGAGACCACCAAGGAATGCCAGAAAAGTGAGGAGTGGACTCGGAAGGTGCGCGGCAGCATAAAGAGCCGTCGCCATAAAAACCGCGCGGCCGCTTCCAAAAACCGCCTCGAGTCGCACGAAGAAAATCGACTGCAGAATGAACTCCTGCACTAGCGCCCAAATCGCATACTGCCAGGATCTGCTCCAAGGGATGGCATATCCCGGGCCCAGCGTTCTCAGCCCCGTTCCCGCGATCCAGATGGCAACACAGCAAATGCAGCCAATCAGCAGAACTCTTATCGCTCCCCTCAAAGGACGAGTCAAGCCCATATCGTATGAATCCCATTGGCCCGCAACCGCAAAGCCGATTACACATGTAGAAGCGCAAATACTGAGGAAAGCATTCAACCGGCCTTGCCGAGTCCACACCGCGCCCAGAATCAATACGAAGACAATCCCGACTTCCACCAGGCAACGGGTTCGGGAAATCAGTTCTTCGCCCGCACACCGGTCGGGACTTCCGAGAATAATTTTTGACTTCTCTGACATTACGGAATCTATATAAAGCTCAGATGCGCTATGTTTGATCCGCATTTGCGCAGAAGGATTGCCGCCCATGCAGGAGAACAGGCCACGTGTTGTTGTAATTGGAGCGGGATTCGGAGGGCTCCAAGCTGCTCGTGCTCTCGCCAGGCTGCCACTAGAAATTAAGCTGATTGACCGCAAGAACCACCACACTTTTCAGCCGCTTCTTTATCAGGTTGCGACTGCCGGAATTTCTCCCGGAGAAATCGCGGCCCCGATTCGCTGGATTCTACGGGGCCGTCACAATGTCGAAGTATTGTTGGATGAAGTTACCGGCTTCGATTTGGAGCGAAAGCTGGTTCGTTTGCCGGACCTTGACATACCGTACGACTACCTTGTCGTAGCTGCCGGAGCAAGACACTCGTATTTTGGCCGCGATGAGTGGGCACCTTTGGCTCCCGGACTGAAAACTGTTGAAGACGCTCTCGAGATCAGGCGTCGCGTGCTACTCGCGTTCGAACTAGCGGAGAAGGAAGCTGCCGCCGGCGGCGTTCAATCGATGCTGAATTTCGTGATCGTGGGAGGCGGTCCTACTGGCGTGGAACTCGCCGGCACACTGGCGGAAATTGCGCACAAGGTGCTCAAAAACGAATTCCGGTCGATTGATCCAAAGAGAACTCGGATTCTGCTCCTCGAAGGCGGGCCACGTATTTTGCCCGCATACGCGCCCGATCTCTCTGCCAGCGCAGTGCGTCAACTTCAAAAGCTTACGGTTGAAGTTCGGGCTTCGGCCCTGGTTACGAATATCGAGCCCGGCGCGGTGTGGGTTGGCGAAGAGCGTATTCCCGCGAGTGTCATGCTGTGGGCGGCGGGTGTTGCCGCGTCGTCTCTCGGAAGAAAACTGGGCGCTCCGGTTGATCGGGCAGGCCGGGTGTTCGTGAATTCTGACTTGACATTGCCCAACCATCCCGAGGTCTTCGTGATCGGCGATCTTGCGACCCTGAAAAATGAGCATGGAAAGCCTTTGCCCGGAGTTGCACCGGTCGCCATGCAGGAGGGACGCTACGTTGCCAAAGCAATCGGGAGTGATCTGAAGAAATCGCCGCGAAAGAACTTTCATTACTTCGACAAAGGTAATCTCGCCACCATCGGGCGTGCCGCCGCAGTGGCGGAAATCCGCAAGCTTCACATTTCTGGATACTTCGCCTGGCTGGCGTGGCTGTTCGTTCACATCTTTTTCTTGATCGGCTTCAGAAATCGGCTGATCGTGCTGATTCAGTGGGCATGGTCGTATTTCACCTACGAACGTGGGGCAAGGCTGATCACCGGCGATACGAAATTGCCCGGCTGGAACGATTTCGAAAAGGATACCGAATCGGAAAGCGTCGGCCACCACGCGTGAGGACTGCGCACGTTGCTAGTTGCCACGGTGGATGTACTCAAGTCAAAAGATCTTAACCGCAGAGTTCGCAGAGATAGAAATCCGAGTTCGCTATGAGAAGCGTTGCCACAGCACTGAAGACTCGAGGGCTCTTCTCCGCGTTCTTTGCGCCCTTTCTCGGCGCTCTCTGCGGTTAAAGGCTTTTTTGGATGTAGCCACGGGTAATCCTTTAAGGAGACGGCTAAAGTATCGCGTGCCTCCCTCCCTGAATTGCGCGACAATATAGCTGCCGCTCCGGCCAGGAGCATTCAAATGCGCCTTCGCAGCCTACTTACAACCGCCGTTTTGCTCGTCGGGATTTTTTCTTTCGCGTCCGCTGACGTATTAAAGATCGTCGTCAATGACACGATACAGGCCGCTACTGCCGAGCGTATCGAGCGCTCGCTTGATCAGGCGGCAAAGAACAAGAATGATGCAGTACTGATCGAGCTGAACACTCCGGGCGGCGTCATGAGCTCCATGCAGGAGATCATGCAGCGGATCATCGCTTCACCCGTCCCGGTCATTATTTATGTGACTCCAAGCGGCAGCCGGGCAGCCTCGGCCGGCTTCTTTATTCTGGAGAGCGCAGACGTAGCCGCGATGGCGCCTGGTACTCACACCGGTGCAGCGCATCCGGTCGGCCCATTCGGTGGCGATATCAAGGGTGCAATGGGCGACAAGGTGCTGAATGACGCCTCGGCACTCATGCGGTCCATCGTCTCCAAGCGCGGCCGCAACGTGGAAGTTGCCGAGAGTACCGTGCGCCAATCAAAATCGTTTACTGACAGCGAGGCACTGTCGCAGAACCTGATTGACTATGTGGCATCGGATGAACAAGATCTGTTCCGCCAGATCGCATCAAGACCGGTGAAGCGATTCGATGGTGGAACTGTCACATTACATCTTGCCGGTGAACAGGAACACCTGATTCAACCAACGCTCAAAGAAGAGATACTCTCCTTTTTGATGGATCCTGACATCGCTTTCATCCTTCTTGCAATCGGAGCTTTAGCGCTCTACACCGAATTCAACCATCCTGGTGCAGTCTGGCCCGGCACGGTGGGCATTGTATTTATTCTGCTGGCAATTTTCGCGCTTCACTTACTGCCAATACGGTTTGCGGCGGTTGTGCTGATATTCGCGTCTTTTGTCCTTTTTGCCCTCGATGCGAAATTTGGTACGCATGGCGTTTTGGCCATTGGCGGGGTGGCAACATTGACTATTGGGGCGTTGCTGCTCGTGGACTCCCCTATCCCACAGATGCGCGTGAAGCTGGCCACCGCGCTGGCTGTCAGTATTCCGCTCGGAGCTATCACTGTCTTTCTCATGTCGATTGCCTTGCGCGCGCGGCGGAACAAGATTACGACGGGCGTGGAAGGTCTGATCGGTGAGATCGGTGTCGCCCAGACTGCGCTCGCCCCCGCGGGCAAGGTATTTGTTCATGGCGAAATCTGGGACGCGGTGGCCACCAGCGAGATTCCTGCAGGCGAGAAGATTGTGGTCCAGAAGGTAGATGGGTTACAGCTCAGGGTTGATCCAGTCTTGGGTAGGAAAACGACTGTCGTCTAAGCTGCCATGGCGCGGCCGAAGTGAAAATGGGCCGTTCCAGTATCTCTCCTGTAACTCAGGTAACTGCCGCCGCCACTGTGTCCTTGCAGTACAATCAGCTCAAACTCACAATTG
>DATBIE010000155.1:0-13575 GCA_036557105.1 Terriglobales bacterium | reverse complement strand
CCTGGGCCGCATATACCATCCCTAGCAGCTCGTGAAGCTCAAAACTTTCGGGAGCCTTGGGGAGGAGATCTTCGAGTTGTTTGGCTGCTTCAGGAAAATGACCGGAATCGTAATTGGCAACAGCCGATTGAAAAAGACGGTCGAGGTCTTGCGCCTGACCAGTTTCAGCCGATATGGAAGGAGCAGAAGCCAACAAGATCAGAAAAAGAGGCCATCGCAACCAGGAGCACAGGTTCACAACACTCGTATGTTAGCACCAGGTCTGCGAGCAAATCTGATTACAAAAAGCAAAGGCAGGCGCTGGTGCGAAGCGCCTGCCTCTTGGTTTGCGATCAGAAATACAACTTCAGAGCGAATTGGATTTCGCGTGGATCGAGAGGATTGTCACGGGTAGATCCAATTTCGCCAAAATTGGCGTTGGTGAAGTCCGTTGAGCCGGAAACGGCGTTAACTCCGTTACCGCCGAACCCCGGATAGTTGAAGTTGGGATGGTTCAAAATATTGAAGAACTCAGACCTGAACTCCATCCGTACGCGTTCCGTAATTTGGAAATTCTTGAAAAGGGACAAATCCCAACGATAGAACGGCGGACCCGCTATTTGGGACGGCTGATTCCCACCCAAATATCCCGCGGGTGTTGTTAATGGAACGCACCCCGCCGGTTTCGCGGGCGATACTCCGAATTGACACGGCTGTGCAAACGCCGCGGCGTTCAGCATGTCGGGATTGCCGTCTGGGTTGATGTGTAACGACGTCCTTGGGTTCTGGCCCGGAAGGACGAAAGCATAACAAGCAACATTCTGGGCGGTTCCTGACGGACAATCAATTTTGAACGGCTGTCCGCCCTGTAAAGCCACAACCCACTGGAGAGCCCACCCTCCGAGGATCGCATTTTTCGCGCCCGTCGCATCACCCATCATGCGTTTTCCTTTGCCAAACGGTAGCTCGTATCCACCGCTGAGGTGGAAGACGTTGCGAACGTCGAAGTTCGCAAGCCCATAGTCGGCGTGAATCCCCACGCCAGGCACGTACGGAGCGCGGTATCCGTTTCCGGAAAATCCGTTGAGTAGATCCAATGCATCTGACCGGACTTTGGAATATGTGTACGTCGCAAGGAAGTTCAGGCCACCGGAGAATTTCTTCGTAACAGTGGTTTGCAAACCGTGATAGTAACTACTTCCCTGCGTGGTCGCATAGCTTGCACCTTCCGCGAAGTCAGGGAACTGCAGGCCACCCTGAGCCGCCAAGGGAACAACGGAGGTCGGCGTGGACTTCGTTAGGCCGGTGCCCGGTGCGAAGAGAACAGAAGGTTCATTCGATCCAGGGAACACTTCAAGATGCCGGCCAAGAGTCGTGACATATGCCGCCTGTAGCGAGAGGCTCGGCCTGAGTTCATACTGCAGCGTGAAATTTCCACCCATGGAGTACGGCGTTTGGTAGTCGAACTGAATACCGCGAAGCTGTAGACCTTGCGCGTTTACGACCTGCGGTGTCAAAGGAATACAGGAGAATCCCGTTGCTAGCGTTGCGCTGTTCGCCGCGGTTGCTGTACCCGCAGGACACGAACTGTACGTTACCGGCGTCCAGTCGTTCAGATGATTGAAATCAAAAGAAAACTGGAATGGATAATTCTCGCCGAGGTTAGGTGAATATCCACGGTTCTCGAATCCGTTGTAGAAGATTCCAAATCCGCCGCGAGCAACGAACTTCGGCGTTACCTGATAGGCGAAGCCGAAACGCGGCGCGAAGTTCCCCTTTTGCGAGGTACCTAGCCCTTTGCCATATCTGTTTGTAACAGCCAGATTAATGTTGTCCAGGGTCATCAGGCTGTTAAAGCTAGTGGAAAAATTGCTAGCTGCCGAGTTCGCGCTCTGAGGAACGAGGTACATGGGAGCGCCGGTAGGCGGACCGAATGGAACGAAGTTCGCTTGCTTGCCATAGTGATCATAGACAAGACCGAAGAAGTCCCACCTCAGGCCAAGGTTAAGAGTCAGCTTCGATGAAACCTTCCAGTCATCTTGGAAGTAGGTACCCCAGTAGTTTTTGCCGTTATCGCTTAGCGAAATATTGGAGGCAAATACTTCGTTGGGACCTCCGACATAATCGAGACCACCGACGTTCGAAGTGGTTGGCAGTAACAGAAATTGAGCGCGACCTGTCGTGTTATCTCCAATATTCGGAATTTGCGTGTAAGCGCCGTTGAAGTCGAACTGACCACGCGACCACGGTGGCTGCAGAGTTGAAAACTTCACATGCTGCTGTTCGAAGCCCATTTTGAACGTATGCTTACCGTAAATCTTCGTGAAATCATCGGTTACCTGAATCGTCGAGCTGACTTCATCGGACGGAAGGAAGGAGTTGCCACCGAGCGTCTGCAGGCCACCGATGCTAAATGCAGGCAAACCGCCATTCTCCTTGTCCTGTGGAATGCCCAAGATACCGAAGTCGGCCGGGATTCCATTCCCACCAGTGCCCTTCAAGTTATCCGCTTCAGGAATGTTTCTCGTGGTATGGAGGTAATTCAAACCTACGCGAGCAACGTTAATCGTCGTCGGTGAAAAGGTGTGGTTCCAGACGAGGGCACTGTGTTGTGAAAGCGCAGTCTGATTGCCCTGAAAGAAGCCTCCCCCATCAGCAATACCGCCGAAGATGCTGGGAATCAGCTCAGGCTTGTCATCGTAACTGAAGCTGTAATACAGCTGATCCTTTTGGGTGAAATCAAGATCGAGACGCACGTCAAACTGTTTCTCGTTCTGAATCAACACAGGAGAATTAGCATAATTGTTAACCACGCCGCCATTGGTCGGAGCGGGATACAAGTTAAGGAGGTTGATGGCATTCGGATCCAGGCGGTTAGCCGGAATAATGTTCCCCGGGAATGGATCGCGGACGAAGGATGCTCCCACTGCGCGGGTGGTCGCTGGGTCGAAAATCGTCCCCTTGGGAAAACTCCTGCCAAGCGCATCTGGGCCCTCGCTTGTTCCCGGCTGGATCAGGTCTGAAAAATCCGTATAACCGCTTGTCCGCTCGGCTGCCGTCGGCACGGAACCAATCTGTGCTTGCCCCTGACGAAGCCGCCAAAACTGCATATCTCCAAAGAAGAAAATCTTGTTTTTAATAACAGGACCGCCCAGCGTACCGCCAAACTGGTTCCAGCGCAGCTCGCCTTTCTTCGATGGCGTACAAACACCTGCATTGCAGTTATGCTCAAAGAAGTCTCGCGCATCGAGCTTGTCATTGCGGAAGAATTCCCAGACATCGCCGTGGAAGTTGTTGGTTCCTGACTTGAGGGTTGCATTTAGCACTGCCGCGCCGGAGCGGCCAAACTCCGCACCAAAGTCAGTCGTCTGAACCTTGAATTCCTGGATCGCATCGACTGGTGGAAGGACAACGTAGTTTGTGCCGTTCAAAAAATCGACGGTGTCAGAGTTGTTGTCGATTCCATCCAGCATGTAATTGTTCTGTGCCGGACGAAAGCCATTGGCCGAAAACGCACCAGAGGCGGCGTTACCACGTGTGTCTGGTTGTGGCGTGTTGACTCCAGCGGCGAGCTGCGCGAGGAAAGTGAAGTTGCGTCCGTTCAGCGGCGCGTTGTTTATGCTGGTCTGGTCAACAACCTGCCCCACCGATGCGTCTTGCGTCTGTAGGACCGGAGCTGCTGCCGTGACTTCGATTGTCTCAGTCGTACTGCCGGGCGTGAGCGTGAAGTTGACTTGAACGTTTGAACCGACTTCTACGCGCACCTCGTTCTGGCTGACTGTCTTAAAGCCTTGAGCCGCGGTTTCAAGCGTGTAGGTGCCGATTCTGACCGGAGAAAATTTGTAAATACCGTCCGCGCCGGTTGTGGTCGAGAGCGTCGCGCCGGTACCGGTGTTGGTCAGCGTGACCTTGGCGCCGCTAAGCACCGCGCCGGAAGAGTCAGCAACAGTTCCCACGATCGAACCGGTATCGACCTGAGCCAGCGCACTGGGGAGCAAGAGAATGGCCGATATCGCCAGCAGGATGCAAGATGAAACGGCAACTCGCTTCATGACCTTTCCTCCTAGGTCTCCGGTTCAGACCGGATCAGCAACTACCATTGCTACATGCACGAACAGGGACCGCTCCGCACGACTGATCGGTGGCGCTCCCTTTGACGACATTTGTTATGAGACTCGAAGTTCAAACTCCACGAAAGCTTGAAACCTGGTAAACCGCTTAACCTAAAGTTCTGCGTTAACCGCTTAACTTGTCAAGAAATTGTTAAACCGTTTAATCTCACTGAAAGAAAACGTGTTGCGAGTGTTATCACGCTGAAATATCGATTGTCAAGCAAATTTTTCTCGACTATACTCACACCGTTTCACTGCTTCCCCGCAGCCTGAAAGCAAATATGGCCCTCACAATACGGGACGTTGCGAGAGAAGCAGGCGTCTCCACCGCAACGGTTTCGAATGTTCTGAACAGGACCGGAAAAGTAGGACGCAGAACACAGCGTCTGGTGGTCTCTGCAGTCAGGAAGCTGGGATATGTTCCTGATGTCCACGCGAGGCACCTGGCTTCGCATGATCGGCGGACGCTGGGGATTATCGTTTCTGATATCGAAAACCCCTTCTTTCCAGAGGTGATCAAGAGCTTCGAGGTCCGCGCACAGCAGCTGGGGTATGACGCAATTCTGAGCGACACAAACTACGATCCGCGGCGCACACGACGAGCCGCCGAACGAATGATGGAGCATAAAGTGCGCGGGGTCGCGGTTATGACCTCGGAGATCAGTGTTCGGCTGATTCACGAACTCGCGCGCAGAAAAATCGCCGTTACTTTTCTTGATCTCGCGCCGGTGCGCGAATACATGAGCAACCTGCGAATCAATTACGCCTCCGGGGTGGACCAGATTGTTAAACATCTCTACGAGCTTGGGCATCGGCGAATTGCATTCGTGGCCGGACGCGACGGATTGAAATCGAACGCGGTGAGACTCGAAGCGTATGAGCAGCGAATGAAAATGTATGGACTGGAACCTGGGCCGGTGCTTCCTGGCGACTTGCGTTTCGAAGGCGGAATGAGCGCGGGACTTGAAATCGCAAAGATGTCGCCGCGGCCGACGGCCGTTGTGGCGATTAACGATTTAACTGCGGTTGGAGTAATGAAGGGGCTGATGCAGACGGGGTGCCGCGTGCCGCAGGATGTTTCGGTCACGGGATTCGACAAGACGCGGCTGGCGGAATACAGCAACCCTTCGATTACGACCGTGGACATTCATCGTGAGACTCTCGGCAAGATCGCGGCTGACGCGCTGCACGAACTTTCCGATTCTGCGAATCCGACCGGCAAGGAATATGAGATCGAAGCCGAGTTGGTGCTGGGAGAATCATCCGGGCCCGCACCGCTCACCTAGCGCCTGCCCTGATAGACTCGCCTGAACGGCATCTTTCGCATACGAACCGCGGCAATATCCAGGATGTATCCGCCTAAAGACAAGCTCTCCCGAAGAACGTTCCTCAAAGGACTGCAGTTTGCGCCGGGGATTTTTGTTCCAGCGCCGATTCGCCGGTTTCATGGGTGGCCTTTCTCATTTCGGGGAACCGGCGCGGCTTCGGATTTCCTGTTCGCTGACTTGCGGGTCACGCCACACTATCCGATCAAGGCTCCGCTCGATGATGTGCTGCTGCAAGTTGTGCCGGGGCGCGATGAATACAAGACCGAGAAGTATGCATTCGAGATCATGGCGGTGCTGGAGTCCTGGAGCAAAGCGCTGAGAGACTCGCCAACTGAATTCTCCAGCATTGCGGGATCAGTCGCGGGGAGGATTGAGGCTACTTCCCTGCTTGCACACACCACGAAGACATTGCGCTCCGGCTTCGGAATTGACGTGGTGCAGCGAGGTTTCGCAAAGGAAACAGTTTCAGGCCGCGACAAATTTTTCGATGAATGGAAGCGGTACTGCGCGGAGTTCTTAAAGTTAGAGATAGCGGAATTTCAAATCACTTCGATTGCCGAAGTCACAACATCTCCGCAAGCGGTGGGCGCAGCAATTCGATACGAGTTCGTGGGAGCCACAAAAGACGGTGGGCGCGAACAGCGCATCGGTATCTGGAACACGCAGTGGGCCAGCGAGAGTGCATGGCAACTGACGAAGTTCGAAGCGGCAGAGGAAACGGTCAGCCGGGCCAGCAACGCGATGTTTGTGGATGTTACTGATCAGGCAGTCGGAAGGGTTGAGTCTTATCGATCACACTTGCTGCATGGAACAGACTATTGGCGCACGGTGCTGGATGGCGCATGCGGGATCGATGTGTATGGCAACAACGGCATTGCAACAGGTGATTTCGACAACGACGGCTTTGACGACATTTATATCTGCCAGCCTGCGGGGTTGCCGAACCGGCTGTATCGAAACCGAGGGGATGGAACTTTTGAAGATGTAACTCGTCAGGCAGGCGTTGATGTGCTCGATGCGACCTCGTGCGCGTTGTTTGCTGATTTCGACAACAAGGGAGTGCAGGATTTGTTGGTCGTCTGCGAAGGCGGGCCGCTTCTGTTCCTCAATCAGGGCAATGGGAAGTTCGAGCTGAAGCGTGATGCATTCAAATTCGCCAAGCCTCCGCAGGGCACATTTACACACGCGGGTCTGGCTGACTACGACCACGACGGCCGACTAGACATTTACTTTTGTCTTTACAACTACTATCTCGGCCTCGAGCAATATCACTACCCCGCGCCGTATTTCGACGCACGAAACGGGCCGCCGAATTTTCTCCTTCACAACGAAGGGAACGGAATATTTCAAGACCGTACCCAGGAAGCCGGATTGAACACAGATAACAATCGCTATAGCTTCGCCTGCGCCTGGGGCGATTGCAACGGAAACGGCTGGCCTGACTTATACGTTGCCAACGATTTCGGACGCAGCAATCTGTATCGAAATAACGGCGATGGAACGTTCACTTCAGCTGCTGCTGAAGCCGGCGTGCAGGACGCTGGCGCAGGCATGAGCGCGTGCTGGGCCGACTTCGATGGCGACGGCAACCAAGACATCTACGTCGGAAACATGTGGTCGGCTGCAGGAATGCGGGTTTCGGATCAGAACATATTTCATGAAGGTGAGCCAGAGACGATCCGCGAGATGTATCGCCATCACGCCCGCGGCAATTCGCTCTACCGGAACAAAGGACAAGGCAAGTTCGAGAATGTGACCAAAGCTGCGGGTGTTGAGATGGGCCGCTGGGCGTGGTCATCGGACGCGTGGGATTTCGATCACGACGGACGTCCGGACTTGTACATCGCAAACGGCTATATTTCCGGAACCGAGTCTCCCGATCTGGCAAGCTTCTTCTGGAGGCAACTGGTCGCGAATTCACCGCAGAATTCTTCACCGTCGCCGAGTTACGAACGCGGTTGGAATGCGATCAACGAGTTGATCCGCTCGGATGGTAAGTGGAATGGATCCGAGCGCAACGTTGCGTACATCAACAATGGCGACGGCACGTTCTCGGACATTTCCGGCGTCTCCGGCCTGGACTTTCCGGACGACGCCCGGGCCTTTGCATTGGCCGATTTGGACCACGATGGACGGCCGGAGATTGTATTAAAGAGTCGCAACGCGCCGCAGATTCGAATGTTGCGAAATGTCTCGCGCGAGACTGGCAATTCAGTTCTGTTTCGGCTGCGCGGAACAGAGAGCAACCGCGATGCGATCGGGGCGGCGATAACGGTTGACGCGGGTGACCGGAAGCAAACGAAATATCTGCAGGCCGGCTCCGGTTTTCTATCGCAACATAGCAAGGAACTTCTGTTCGGTGTCGGAACAGTCACTGGGAAAATACGAGCCACAGTCCGCTGGCCAAGCGGAACGATCCAGACATTTGAGCAGATACCGATCAACCATCGGATCGCGATTGAAGAAGGCTCTCCGAAGTTTGTGGCGCAGCCTTCCGAGAAATCTCGCTGGACCGAAAAGACGGCAGGAAAACCTGATCGAGCCGAGAGTCTGCCGTTATCCTGCGAAACCTGGTTGGTTGAACCGCTCATCGCGCCTGACTTTTCCTTTCGTGATCCCGCCGGCAAGACTTTGCAGCTGAGTTCGCTGAGAGGAAAGCTTGCACTTCTCAACTTCTGCGCGCGCGGAACAGAGGCTTGCAACCAACAAGAACAATTTTTGCGAGAGGCGCACGCAAAGCTGAATTCCGCGGGGATCTACGTCATCGTCGTGAATGCGGATGAATCAACTTCCTCTCCGTCAGCCGAACACCGAACACTCTCCTTTCCCGTGCTGCAAGCCACGCCGGAAACGATCGGAATCTATAACATCGTCTTCCGATATTTGTTTGATCGACATAGAGATCTACCTCTGCCGTCGTCTTTCCTTATCGCTGCGCGTGGCGAGATCGTGAAGATTTATCAGGGCATTGCCCATCCGGATCGAATTTTGAAAGATGTGAAAGACATTCCGCGCACGACCGAAGAACGCATGCGGGCGGCGCTTCCCTACCCTGGAAAACTTTTTCAAGGCGAATTCCAGCGCAACGACTTCACTTATGGCGTGGCGTTTTTCCAGCGAGGATATCTCGACCAGGCAGCGGAATCATTCAAGCAGGTCATCGCCACAAAGCCTAACGATCCCGAGGCGTATTACAACCTGGGAACGCTATATCTGCGACGCAATGATTCGGAACAGGCGCAAGGCTATCTTGAACAAACGGTCAAGCTGCGCCCGAATTATCCGGAAGCGTGGAACAACCTGGGAATGTTAGCAGCACAACAGGGCAAGCCTGCAGAAGCGATCCAGAATTTCAAGCAGTCCATCGCACAGAGGCCTGACTACGTCACAGCACTTCTTAATCTGGGGAATCTGTACCGCCGCCAGAAAGCGTTCGGTGAAGCGGGAAAGCTTCTGGAAAGAGCCGTCGCCATCGAGCCGAACAATCCTGAAGTCAACTACAGCGTGGGAATGCTGCGCGCGCAAGAAGCCGACATTCCAGCCGCCGAGCAATATTTTCAGAAAGCGATCAGCCTTAAACCGGATTATGCTGACGCGATCAACAACCTGGGAGTGCTGCTGGTGCGCGAACAACGCTACACCGAGGCGGAAGAGCGATTCAAGAACTGTATGCAGGCGGCGCCGAAGTACGATCAGGCATATTTGAACCTGGCGCGGCTGTATGTGATGCTCGACCGCAAGGACAATGCGCGCGAAGTTCTGCAAACCCTGCTGCGGCAACAGCCTGACCACAAGATGGCCCAGCGGGCGCTCGAAATGCTACATTGAGCTGTTTACCGGATGTTTTCTGCATTTTCATTTCGCTGCTCACTTTCCACCCGCTTTGGCCGCGTATTCGGAGCCATAAGTCTGGCCGGTGTCTTTTTCGCCGGTTGCACGACATCGTTGCACGCACAGCACGCCAGAGCTCATCAGAGTTCAGGAGCGTCCCAAGCGGATTCGCGGTTTGTTGAAGCACAGCGACTGATGAGCCAGGGCAATTTTGATCAAGCCAAGCAGGAACTGGAAAAACAGATTGCCGCAGGCGCTGAGCCGGTGGAAGGTTATAACCTTCTCGGCATTACCGATGCCAGCCTGAAGGACTTCGGCGGCGCACTGGATGCCTTTCAGCACGCATTGAAGCTTGACCCGAATTCGGTCAATACGCATAACAATCTCGCGAATCTGTACGTGGCTGGAGGCAAGCCAGATCTCGCAGAAAAAGAATTCAAGCGGTCGCTTGTGCTTGCTCCAGGAAACCGCGACGCGAACTACAACTACGGAATTTTCCTCCTGGGGAAAGGTTCTGCATCAGAGGCCATTCCGCATTTGCTTCGCGTCCGGCCACAGACGCAGGAAACGAAATTCAATCTCGTGCGGGCGTACTTGCAGGCAGGAGAGACTGAAAAAGCGCTGAAGATTGCCAACACGCTCTCCGCCGAGAAGAAAAACGACGTGCAAACACACTTTACGCTTGGAAGCCTGCTCGCTTCTGAGAAGCAATATAAGGCAGGGATACTCGAACTTGAAAAGGCAGACGCTCTCCAGCCCGATAAATTCGAGATCCTCTACAACCTTGGACTGGCATACCTGCGCATTGGCGACTTCACGAAATCCGAAGCGGCATTGAACCGCGCGTTGAAGCTGAAGCCCGAATCCGCTGAGACACTTTACCTGCTGGCACAAACATATTCCGACGAATCGAGGACGGTCGACGCTCTCGAGCTACTGGCGAAAGCACACAGGATCGCGCCACAGAACACAGATGTCATTTTCCTTCTGGCGCGACTGAGCATGACACAGAATTTTTACGAAGACGCGATTCCTCTGCTTGAATCTGGAATCAAGATCGCGCCACAAAGGGCCGACCTCCAGGCTGCGTTGGGCGAAAGTTATTTCATGGCGGGCAAGACCGAAAAGGCAATTGATGAGTTTCAAAAACTGATTGCGCTTGACCCTTCCGCCCGTTCATATGCGTTTCTCGGACTTTCTTATCGCCATCTCGGGCGGTTCGATGAAGCAAGAAAATATTTCGAGGAAGGCATTAAGAAAGATCCGCACAACGCCGCGTGTCTTTTCAACCTTGGGTACATCGAGGAACGCCAGGGCAATTACCCGCGCGCAGATGAACTGCTGCAAGCGGCGCTGCGATCGAATCCGAATTTTGCCGATGCTCTGTTGGAACTTTCAAACTTACGTACACGAGACAAGAAGTTCGCGGAAGCCGCGGAACTCTTGCGGCGTTACGTAAAAGTCAGTAACGAACCGGCAACCGGATACTACAAACTGGCAATGCTCGAGCGCAGCTTGCATCAGATGGCAGCTGCCGAGCGCGATTTGAACGTTTTCCAAACGCTTTCGAAGAACGCAAACACCGGTCCGTACCCGTATCAGCACCTTTTTGAATATCTCGACAATCGCTCCAAACTCACCTCGCAGCAACGCACACAACTGGATGTGGCCGAACTGAGCGCACAAATTCAAAAGAACCCCGGCCAGCCTCAGGACCTTTATCTGCTGGCCGAAACCTACCTGAAGCTTGGACAGCGGGATGAAGCGGAAAAAACTTTGGCGCAACTCGATCAGATCAGCGCGAAAGATTACCGCATGCAGACTGGAGTTGGCGTGCTACTGGGCCGGTTTCGCCTGTATGACCTGGCGATTCAGCATTTCGAAACAGCGGCCCGCCTTAATCCTGATTCCGATGACATTAAGTTCGACCTGGCGGATGTCTATTTTCGTAAGCGGCTCTACTCAGAAGCACTGACGACCGCACAAACGGTTTCTTCCGCCGGCCAGCAGGATGATGCGTATTTGTCATTGCTCGGCGATATTTACGCGCATTTAGGCGACTCGACGAAAGCTGCCGAAATTTTTCGCGACGCGATCATCCGAAACCCGGACAACGACCAGTGCTATCTGTCGCTTGCTCTCGTACAGCTTCGCGACAATGACCTGCGCGGCGCCCAGCAAACTTTGCAGAAAGGGCTCGCGAGAATTCCTGCATCAGGCAAAATTCTTTGGGGACTAGGGATCACGTCTGTGGTTCAGGGCAATTCTTCCCAGGCTGCACAACAGTTCGAACGCGCAGTTGATCTTTTACCGGAGTGGGCAGGAAGTTATTCCACGCTCGGTGTGTTTTATTACGAAACAGGGCAGATCGAAAAAGCGCGCGAGGTCCTGAACAGGTTTAAAGGCAGCAACGCCGGCGGGCTGGATGTGAGCCGGATTGAAGATGCGCTATCACATGCTCCGGCGAACTCCTCTGCCGCGAACGCTCCGCTTCCTATGGAGGCACGCCAGCAACTGCTGCAGATCGCGCTTTCCATCGCGGATCGAACGCTTTGAACTTACCCGGGCTTCGCTTGCGCTAGAATTTGGGAACTGTCGAATCGAACCGCCAAATTTTTTCTGCGGATAATTGACGCCACGCTTTTCGGCAATTTTGGGAATGGGGAAACAATCGAAATTGAGTAAAGCTGTGCTCCGGGGCGGGATTGTTTTCTCGCTGTTTTCAGCTTGCCTGTTCGTGCTGTTGGGGGCTCACGCCGAGCAGGCGGCAACTCCGAAGGGTCCCGCCATCCGAGTCCGGTACACCGATATTCGTCAGGCCGCCGGAATTACGTTTCAGCAGGACTCCACTCAGACAGAAGAGAAGTACTACCTCGAAACCATGGGCACGGGCGTGGCCTGGCTCGACTACGATCAGGACGGGCTCATGGATTTGTTTTTTGTTCAGTCCGCTGCGACCGACATATACAAACCGCCACATCCCTTGCGCAGCGCGCTCTACCACAACAACGGCGATGGCACGTTCACCGATGTAACCGAAAGAGCTGGACTTGGCGGCGAGGGACACTACGGTCAGGGCGTGGCGGTCGGCGACTTTGACAATGACGGCTGGCCGGATATTTACGTGACCGGCTACAACAGCGCGATCCTGTATCACAACAACGGCAATGGAACTTTCACCGATGTCACGAAGAAAGCCGGAGTCGCTGACGATAGTGGGTGGTCGACCAGCGCGGGCTGGTTCGACTATGACAAAGATGGATGGCTCGATCTGGTGGTGACCAACTATATCGAATGGTCACCGAAGAACAACATCTGGTGCGGCGAGCACCGACCTGGCTACCGATCATATTGTCATCCGGGAAACTACAAAGGTCAGCGGATCAAGCTCTATCACAATAATCATGATGGAACGTTCACCGACGTGAGCGATGCGTCAGGTGTGGGCAAGCCGGAAGCCAAAGGAATGGGTGTTGTACTGGCGGATTTCAACAACGACGGATGGCCTGACATCGCCATTGCGAATGATTCCTGGCCGAATTTTCTTTTCATCAACAAGCATGACGGAACTTTTGACGACGTTTCGCTGGTGTCGGGAATTGCTGCCAGCGAGGACGGGCGATATGAGGCGGGCATGGGGATCGATGCGGCGGACGTGGATGGCGATGGGTGGCAGGACATTTATGTTACGCATCTCGATTTCGAGCTGAACCGTCTTTATCACAACAATCAGGACGGCACCTTCACGGATGCGACTTACACTTCGGGAATCGGGAACAAAGCCATTCTGCTGAGCGGCGTTTCGATGAAGTTTCTCGACTACGACAACGATGGCTGGAACGACATTCTGCAACTCAACGGGTCGATGCTCGACAATGTGCAGCTTTATCACAGTGAGGTGAAATACAAAGAGCCGTTGCTGATGTTTCGAAATTTGGGGAAGGGCGAATTCGACAAAGTTTCCGATTCCTTAGGTGCGGATTTTATGCGTCCGATCGTGGGCCGTGGCGTGGCAACTGCCGACTACGACAACGACGGCGACATCGATATCGCAACCAACAATCGCGGCGATTATCCCTCAATCCTGCGCAACGATGGTGGGAACGACAACCACTGGCTGACGGTTTTGCTGATCGGCACGAAGTCGAATCGGGATGGCGTTGGCGCGGCGCTCAAGTTGACATCCGAGGGCGTGAGTGAATATGAACAGGCCAAAGGCGGCATGGGATACATGTCGGCCAGCGACCCGCGAATCCATTTTGGGTTGGGCAAGCGAACGAAGATCGATTCGCTCGAAATCACATGGCCAAGTGGGCAGGTGGATA
>DATBIE010000154.1:0-5786 GCA_036557105.1 Terriglobales bacterium | reverse complement strand
GAGTACGCAGAGACACTCGCGGAGAACCTTCTTAGGGAGCAAATTCGTTCCGCGGATTTCTTCGCTCCAAATACGATCGCAAAAAGCACTCCGCCTTCTTCTGAAGACGATCATCGGCATGCGGCGATATCCAAGTTCCTGAACGCTTGTCGAACCCCAAGACCCCATGTCCCCCCGGGAGGTATTCGATTTCCAGCACAAATTGCACCGAGATCGCTTCCGCAGAATCATTCACCACGGCAAACCGTACTGCGTCACACAGGCGCTCCTTCGGCAGACGCGCGCACGATTTCGCGTATCCCAAATTGCAGGATTCGAGCTCTCTACTCTCAAGTTTTGATTCTTCGTGCCCTGGAGCACAGCATGTTCCCCGCCAGCTTGCGCCTAACGGCAAGCGACTCGGATGTGGAAAGGCGATGTCATCTGCGCGTTCAGTGGGAATAAAAAAAGGGCAGGCCAATTTCTTCTCCTAAGATTTGAGACGATTGTACCCACGCCTCTCGCTCTGGCCAATCGTGCATTATTGTGGAAAATAGGAAGATGAACCGTATTGCGATGCTAAACGACGTCCTCGCGCAAGATCCGAACAACGCTTTCGCACGATATGGCCTTGCCATGGAATATTCGAATTCCGGTAAGCTCGAGCAGGCACTGGAAGAATTCAAGAAGCTTTTGTCGGCCAATCCTGATTACGCCGCCGGATACTTCATGGCTGCCCAGGCTCTGATGAAAGAAGATCGCAGGGACGAAGCCCGGGCAATGCTTGAGAATGGAATCATTGCCGCCCAACGTAGAGGCGACGCTCACGCGCAATCGGAAATGCAGGCGATGTTAGAGGAGATCGCGTAGTTCAACTCAGGGCGCGGCTCAGTTCAAGGTTCCTCTCTGTGATCTCGCTTTGATCTCAACGTACTCTGCGGTAAATGTTTTCCAAAGACTTTAATCGCAGAGACCGCAGCGTTTAGCAAGTTCGCCGAGCAAGACTCACACCCATCCGCCATCGATTATGAAATTCTGACCGGTAATCGTGGAACTATCATCCGACGCAAGAAAAAGGGCCACCCGGGCTACGTCGTCCGGCAAAAGCTCGCGCTTCAATGCTTGCGCCCCCATCACCTCGGCAAGGTAGTCCGGAGTCATCCAGAGACGCCGCTGGCGCTCGGTCATAATAGCTCCGGGCGAAACCGAATTCACGCGAATGTTAGCCGCGCCGAGTTCGCGTGACATGGTGCGCGTGAGGCCGATAATCCCTGCTTTCGCGGCGATATACGCGGGCAGGCCCGTTGAAGGAATGATCCACGAAATTGAGCTCATGTTAATGATTGAGCCGCCGCCCGCACGCGTCATACCAGGGATGACTGCTTGCATCGCGAAGAAGTGATGTCTCAGATTCACGTTCATGCGCTCGTCCCAATATTCGGGAGTCACTTCAGAGAATTTGTGACGGTCATCGTTTGCGGCATTGTTTACCAGCACGCGAATAGAACCGAACTGCTCCTCGACCTTGCTGATCACTGAACGGAGCACATCAATATTCTTGAGATCACAGCTGAAAAATACGGGGGCATGTGAACTCGTCTTTTCTAGTTTCTTTTCCAAAGTGGCCGCATTCTCTTCGGCCAAATCCAAAAACGCGACGCGCGCGCCTTGCCGCGCGAACTGCTCGACCATCGCCGCGCCGATTCCCGATGCGCCCCCGGTGATAAGAACAGGAACGTCACCCAGGCTCGGATATTTTGCAAACCTTTCATCCTGAGTCATGGAGTGATGGGCCGCTGTTTCGTCATGCGTATCATTGACCATTCCACCAGTCCCGGAAAGAGTTGGTAAATCTTCACCACAGGATGCATCGTCCATGGCACGATCACTTCGCGCTTCTGCTTCAAATATCCCCGCAAAATTGCGCGGGCCACCCGTTCCGCGCTGATGCCGCGCGCTGATTTAGGCCGAACCTGTTTGTAGTGCGCACCTTTTACCGCATTAGCTCCGAAGTCGGTGCGCACATATCCGGGACAAACGGTTGTCACCTGGATTCCAGTTCCTGCCAGTTCGATTCGCGCCGCCTTTCCAATCGCATTCATCGCGAACTTGGTTGCGCTGTAGCTGGCATTGAAGGGCAACGGAATGTGCCCGGCAACGCTGGAGACGTTGATGATCGCTCCAGAACCCTGCTGTTTCATGATCGGAATCACGGTCTGCATCGCGTCGACCGTGCCAAAAAAGTTTGCGTCGAAGGTTTCGCGACAGGCAGCCATTTCCATGTTCGCGATCGAATCAAACAAGCCGTGGCCGGCATTGTTGATCCAGATATCAATCCGTTTGAAATGATGCATCACGAGCCCAATGGCACGCTCGATCTCTTCGCGATGACGAACATCGCAGGCGAGAGCGAGCGTCTGGTCTGTTTGCCCGATGCGCGCTCGCGCCGCTTCAAGCCGTCCACTGTCGCGCGAAAGAAGTACAACTTGCGCGCCGTATTGCACAAAGAGCTTCGCGACGGCCTCGCCGATTCCCATTGACGCGCCGGTGATCACCGCAACTTTGCCGGAGAGTTCAACTTCGTTCATGCAAACGTGCCCCGCGAAATGGAACTACTGGCAGTTACTACATTCGAAAGAGCCATGCGGGGTTTGTATCCTGCTCTGCAGATCAAGTCAAGACGCGGTTACAATCAGGTGACGGTGAACCGACTGAGTCGCGGACGTCCTCGCCCGTCCCGGTTCAGATTTAGCTTGAGCATGTTACTTCCACTTTTTCCGCTCGATCTCGTCTTATTGCCTGGCGTGCCCGTGCCGCTGCACATTTTCGAACCGCGCTACAAAGAGATGGTTAAGGAGTGCCTCGATCAGAAGCGGCCTTTCGGGATCGTTCGTGCCAAGGACGAAGCGTTTGTAAATACCGGCTGCACAGCCGAGATCATTAACGTCCTTAAATCTTATCCGGACGGAAGAATGAATATCCTGGTCGAGGGCCAAAAGCGCTTCGAGGTGCTGCAAGTCAATCAGGACCGCTCCTTTCTTCAAGCTGAAGTTTTCTATCTCGAAGATGAAGACGATCCCGCCGCAAAATCAGACGTGGAGAAAGCGTTGCAGCTGCACGGCGAGATCATGAGACTTGCCGGAGCGCAGCCGCAAGAAACTGAAAAATCTGAACTCGCACAACTCGCATACCGACTCGCAGGTTCGCTTCCGTTCGACCCTGATTTTCAGCAAGCATTATTGGAGATGAACTCCGAGGCGCAACGTATACGGGCCATCAATTCATTTTTCGAACGCATCATACCTGTTTTGCACCGCAACGCGCGCGCCAAACGGCGGGCTGGAGGAAACGGCCACGTGAAGTAGCGCGATAGACGGGGCGTATAATCAGAACAATTCGGCTGCTTGCCCTGGTTTTTCCGTACTGACGAGAGCCGGCGGCCAAGGCCTTTTGGAGTTGTCGTCGCATGAATGTCCCTCGCACTCTTGGTGAACTCCGCCGAAGTCCCTTCACAGAAGAAAAATTCAAGAGCCATCATGTTAAGGACGAGCTGCGGGAAAATCTGATCGCTCGCTTGAAATCCAACAAGGAAGATTCGATCTTCCCGGGCATCGTCGGATACGATGACACCGTTGTTCCGCAGATCATTAACGCAATTCTCTCGCGGCACAATTTCATTTTGCTTGGACTTCGGGGGCAGGCAAAGAGCCGAATTCTTCGCTCGCTCACTTCTTTGCTTGATCCGCAAACGCCGTACATCGCGGGATGCGAGATTCACGACAATCCTTACGCTCCGATTTGCCGCCGTTGCCAGGAGATGATTGCAGAATGCGGCGAGAGTACGCGCATCGCGTTTCTCACTCCGGAAGAGCGCTATGTTGAGAAGTTGGCGACACCGGACGTGACCATCGCAGATTTGATCGGAGATATCGATCCAATTAAGGCCGCGCGTAGTGGGCACGAACTTTCAAGCGAGCTGACTGTTCACTATGGCTTGCTGCCGCGCGCCAATCGTGGAATCTTCGCCATCAACGAATTGCCCGATCTTGCCGGAAAAATTCAGGTCGGCCTGTTCAACATCATGCAGGAAGGAGACGTGCAGATTAAAGGCTACCCCGTGCGCTTGCCGCTCGATGTGGCCCTCGTTTTCAGCGCGAACCCGGAAGACTACACCGCGCGCGGAAAGATCATCACGCCACTGAAGGACCGCATTGGATCCGAGATTCGTACCCACTATCCCGCCACCGTCGACGAGGGAGTCGCCATTACGGCGCAAGAAGCGTGGGTTTTACGCAACGGCAGCAAAATCACAGTTCCGAAGTACGTGCGGGAAGTCGTAGAACGGATTGCCTTCACGGCTCGCGAAGATAAGCGCGTCGACAAGCGCTCTGGTGTCAGTCAACGCCTACCGATTTCCTGTATCGAAAATGTGATCTCAAACGCCGAGCGGCGGGCGATTCAACATGACGAGAAAACAACCGTGCCGCGCATCGGGGATGTCTACGCTGCGCTTCCCGCCATTACTGGCAAGCTCGAACTCGAATATGAGGGCGAGATGAAAGGCGCAGATTTTGTCGGCCGGGAACTGATTCGCAATGCGATCGCGAAAGCATACGACCAGTATTTCGCTGGCGCGAACATGCAGCAGGTGATCCAGTGGTTTGATTTAGGGGGCGAGGTGCAGATCGCAGAGACTGCAGCCGCCACAGATGTGTTGCAGACGCTGCGCGCTATTCAAGGCCTCATGGACAAGCTGACTCGCGTGAATGTCGGCCCGAAAGACAGCCCCGAATCGCAAGTCTCGGCTGCGGAATTCATTCTGGAAGGACTGCATGCTTTGAAGCGGATCGGCCGCAGCGAAGAACGCGTATTCAAAGCAGAGGCGAAGCAGCCCCGGGCGGCTGAGAAGCCCTTCGAGCGTGAAGACCTGCCGTTCACCAGGACGAGAAGGCCGTTGAATTAGCTATCAGCCATCAGTCATCGGCTAAGGCAATGTCGATCGGCTGATAGCTGAAGCCTGAGGCTGTTCCTATGCGTCGTACACGCTACACCAAATACGTACCCGACCCCGCCGGCGAAATGAGCCTCGAGGATCTGCTGGGTGCGCTCTCTGATTACCTGCTGCAGAGTGGCTTTCAGAATTATCTTTCGTATTACGACCTGCCGGATGGCGAGCAAACGTTGGACGATCTCCGCCGCGCGATTGAGCAGGCCCTGCTTGATGGCGAGATGGTGAGCGATGAACTTCGCGAGCAACTGCAACAAATGCAAGCGGAAGGTTCGCTCGACGAGTTGATCGACAAATTAATCGAGCGCATGCAGCAGGAAGACTACATCAGCATCGACCAGCCACATGATCCCTCGAAACGTTCGAGTGTGGGCGGACAGGTCGGGGAGGCTCAGCAGCAGGCGCGATTTGAAATCACAGACAAAAGCCTGGACTTTCTGGGGTACAAGACGCTACGCGATCTGCTTGGTTCTCTCGGAAAGTCGAGTTTCGGCCGGCACGACACGCGCGACATGGCAACAGGAATTGAAGCGAGCGGCGCATCGCGACAATACGAATTCGGCGACACACTAAACCTCGACATAACAGCGACACTCTCCAATGCGATTCAGCGCGAGGGCCTGGCTCTGCCACTGAACATTGAGTATTCAGATCTGCAGGTGCATCAGTGCGAATATCAGTCTTCATGTGCGACCGTGCTGATGCTCGACTGCTCGCACTCGATGATCCTGTACGGCGAAGACCGCTTTACACCGGCCAAGAAAGTGGCGATGGCGCTGTCGCACCTGCTGCGCACGCA
>DATBIE010000153.1:0-5761 GCA_036557105.1 Terriglobales bacterium | reverse complement strand
TTACAGTATTCTTCTCATGCTCGACCTCGCATTCGTCCGCAATAACCTGCCTAAAGTGGAAGAGATGCTGCGCAACCGCGGCATGGATCCCAAAACCCTTCTCAAGGATTTCTCCACCGTCGAAGCCCAAAGAAGGCAGGCTATTCAATCAGCCGAACTTTTGAAGGCTGAGCGCAACCGGCTTTCGGCTCAAATCCCGGCGATGAAAAAGGCGGGCGAGGACACGAGCCAAGTGGTCGCCGATACGAAAGCCATGCGCGAGCAGATACAGGGGCTGGAAAAGGCTGCAGAGGAATACGACGGACGGATGACTGAAGTCCTGGTCGGAATTCCTAACATGCCACATTCTTCGGTCCCGATCGGCACGTCAGCCGAAGCGAACGTCGAGGTCCGCCGCTGGGGGACGCCGCCGAAATTTGACTTCACCCCCAAGCCCCACTGGGAACTTGGCGAACAGCTTGGAATTCTCGACCTTGAGCGCGCCGCCAAAATCTCCGGTGCACGCTTCGCCGTGTATTGGGCTGAAGGCGCCCGCCTGGAGCGCGCGCTGGCCAACTTCATGCTTGACGTTCATACGCGCGAGCACGGATACACCGAAGTTCTGCCTCCTTTCATGGTGAATTCCGAATCCATGTATGGCACCGGCCAGCTTCCCAAATTCGGCTCTGATTCATTCCGCGTGCCTCATGGCGAAAAGGACCTCTGGCTGGTTCCCACCGCGGAGGTTCCCGTCACCAATTTGTATCGCGACGAAACCCTCGACGGTGCCCGTCTGCCAATTTGCCTGACCGCTTACACCCCCTGTTTTCGTAGCGAGGCTGGCTCCTATGGGAAAGATGTTCGCGGCATCATCCGTCAGCACCAGTTTCAGAAAGTCGAACTGGTTAAATTCGCCCGGCCCGAGCACTCTTACGACGAACTGGAAAAGCTCACGCATGACGCCGAAGAAATTCTGCAGAAGCTTGGCCTCCACTACCGCGTCATGGTTCTGAGTACAGGAGACATGGGCTTTTCGTCTGCCAAAACCTATGACCTCGAAGTCTGGTTGCCGGGGCAGCAGCTGTTTCGCGAGATATCTTCCTGCTCGAATTTCGAAGCCTTTCAGGCCCGCCGCGCCAAAATCCGCTACCGCCCAGAAGGCAAAGGGAAGTCGGATTTCGTGCACACGCTGAACGGCAGCGGACTAGCTGTTGGGCGAACCTGGCTGGCCATCCTCGAAAATTACCAGCAGGCGGATGGTACGGTCGTAGTTCCCGAAGCCTTACGCGCGTACATGGGAACAGACCGCATCCAACCCCTGAGACATACGAAGGCAACTCATAGCTGACTGTTCAGTGCGTGGAACTGGTCCGTGTGGAACTGCTCCGTCAGGAACCTACTTGGCTTCGATACGGCGATAACCTGCATCTAGACAGGCTGCATTAAAATGAGGTCATGCCAGAACCTTTCACCCGTGACCGCATCATCGAGGCCCTTCATTCAATGCCTGCAGATGCCACAGTTGACGATGCGATCGAACGCTTGATCTTCTTAGCAAAAATTGAAGCTGGCTTGGCAGAACTAGATAGGTCGGAAGGCGTTCCTCACGATCAGGTTAGACGCCGCTTCGGACTGTAATGCGAATCGTATGGTCGCCACAATCGCTTCGCGACCTCGAGGCCATTCACGGATATATTTCTAAGGATTCTGAGCATTATGCCAGCTTGACAGTTGCTCGAATCTTCGCTGCCACGGAGACGCTTCTCCCATTTCCATACTCTGGAAGGATCGTTCCAGAAAGAGATGAGCCGGAGATTCGGGAAATCATTGTCGGATCGTTTCGCGTTGTGTACCGTATCCGCAATGACCTGATCGAAGTAGCCACCGTTTTTCGGGCGTCGAGAAACTTCCCTACAAAAATCTGACCTGTTCGCGCCGGAATCTGCGGCGAGTCCAAATGAACAACGGGTGCCGTAAGTCCCTGACGAATAGAGCCAAGAAATGGTCGGTAGAGGCAGATTTAATTTTCAGTCCGGGCGAAGTGAGAGATGGCCGATCCCTTCGCATACCCGAAACGGGGTGAAAACGTCTAGAATTAGGAAGAATTGAGGCGTCGAATCATTCGTTGCTTTCAATGATTCAATCGCTCAATGATTGAATGATTCAATCCTGTCCCCTTGGACACCGAACTCAAAACCGCTGAGCCGACAGCAGCCCCAGCCGTGCCCGTCAGACGGGTGTGGCGCACGATCAAGAGCTTTGTCTTTTGGTCATATGAGCGCGGCACCATTCAGTACGACGTCATGGTCACGCTTATTCTTTTGTGGGTATTCTTATCTCCGTACTCTATCGATTTCAACGATCATCCAGTCGAGCGCAACCCGCACTCCACCGGAGTCCTCGTGTACCCGGATGGCAAGGGCGAGTTTATTTATCAGGTGGAAGCCCGGGCCGTTCCTGACGGCAACGATGCGACGATTCGCGATGGGTTGTTGCGCGTGATTGAACCCATTTCGGGCAGCGTCAGCATCTCACACTATGAGACCATCAAAGACGCCCAAGGACACGTGACCGCATACAAAGTCTGGACAGAGCGAGAGTGACAGCGCGATCGATGAAACCCGGATACACAACCCGGAAATTGGCACGGACCCTTGCGCCGGCATTGTTGTTTGCAGTATCAGCGACCGCGCAGACTGACCTCGATTCCGTGCTCTCGAAAATGAACCAGACCGCCGCGCAATTTCAAACCGCCGAGGCGAATTTCACCTGGATCACATACAACAGTGTCGTAAATGAGGCAGACCGGCCGCAGACCGGCACAATCTATTTCCAGCGCCGTGGAAAAGAAACCGAGATGAAGGCGGATATCGCTCCTCCGGATTCCGAGCAGGTCCTGTTTACCGAGGGGAAAATCCAGATCTACAGAGAGCGAATGGATACGGTTGACGTCTATAACGCCGGCGCCCACCGCGAGGAAGCCGAAGCTTTTCTCGTGCTCGGCTTTGGCAGCAGCGGGGAAGAGATGCGCAA
Organism: Terriglobales bacterium; assembly: GCA_036557105.1. Taxonomy (GTDB): domain Bacteria; phylum Acidobacteriota; class Terriglobia; order Terriglobales; family Acidobacteriaceae; genus Gp1-AA145. The sequence goes on along the minus strand of DATBIE010000153.1, from coordinate 2,749 downwards.
GTCATTTGAAGTGAAATATGACGGAACCGAACAAGTGGACGGCGTGAGCGCCGCGAAACTCCTCCTCACTCCCAAGGCCGAAAACGTCAAGAACCACTTCCCTCAAATCATTCTTTGGATCGATCCAAACACAGGAATGTCCGTGCAACAGAAGCTGATGGAGACAAACGGTGATTACCGGCTCGCAAAATATTCAGACATTCACCCCAACAAAAAAATCTCCGATAAAGTATTCAAGTTGAAAACATCAGACCGAACAAAATTCATAAGCCACTAATAATCAGCAGCTTAGCCCTTACATTTCACTAAAGTTTCCGCTGCGGAAACCATAGTGCGGCGTTATACTCGAAAACGCCATCCAACTAATTGTCGAGAGATCACCAGCACACGGGAGCCACATGGCCAAAGTTTTTACCATCCCAGTTCCGCCCGATATCAGCAGGAAAAAGTCCCGCGAGCGCACTTCCGATCCCCGCTACGTGGATGGCCAGCGTGTTCTGGTCGAAGCCATGCGTTACTTGGCGCGCATGGACCCTATCGCGAATCGCCATGCGATTGAGTTGCTTTCCGAGCACGTGCGCACCCGCTTCCGCATGAGCGACTCACCGTTGAGCTAGGTTTGGGCTTTCGTTTCTTTTGCGAACTCACGTCGTATTCTGGAGGAGAAGCTCGTTCTCCGCGAACTCGTGCTGGATTCTCTGCGATGAGAAGCTTTTGTTCAGTCGCGGTCAGCCGCTAAGGCGCATGCCGCGAAAACGATCACAATCGGATACATCTCCAGCGTGTACCGAGGTTCAGGATTTTCCAAAGAACCCAAAAATCCCGACCTCAAGACCACAAACAAAACCAACAATCCCGCGAATGCCACCCCGCGCGATCGCATCCAGCCCACGAGACCGCAAGCTACATAGAAAATTCCAAACACCCCCAACGTCACCGCAAGCGCCGACCACTGCGGATCATCATTGAACTCCCACCAGCGGCTGTCGGAAGGAAGCATCCCCGTGCGAGGGCGTACCCACATATCCAAAATCCTCACCAAGGGAAGACCGATGTAGTAACGCAAGGGATGAGCGTGAATGCGCTGCACCGCGAGAGCTTCAAAGTTGGCGTCTAATTGCGGGGTGAAGTGGAGGACCTGGTTGTATTTGTCGATTGCGGCCACAGTTTGCGTTTGCTGCTGCGGGCTGTCAAATGCCCGAAACGGCAGCTTTTCCGGATCAATCTCGGTGCCTGGCACCGCCCAATAAATTTCTTCGACAGAAACGTAGTCTGCCATCCAGGTTTTCGTCCAGCGATTGAATCCCATCGGCACAAACTCGTTTTCTTCGTTGGCATAGCGCGGCGCGAGCGGCTGAAATCGATGAAACACGCGCCAATTGCGTATCGTCCACGGGACCAGCGGCGCAATCACGATCACAGCCAGGAGCAAGCCGCTTTTAAGCAAGTGGAGTGGCGGGCGTCCTCGCCCGCTTGGTCGCGAAGAGAATACAAGCTTCCAACCAAGATAGATCTCAATGGCAATCGCGATGAGTGCCCCATCCGGTCTCAACAGAGTCGCCGCAGCACACGCCGCCCCGCATCCTGCCCAATAGCGTAGGGATTGGTTTTTCAGCGCCCTGATCGCGAGATCAAATGCCAGCGCCGTGAAAAAAATCTCCAGCGTTTCCGTTAGGGCCGCAGCGGAGTAGTCGGCAAGGAAGGGGCACAAAACCGTCAGCGCAAACGCCGCCTTTGCCGATCTTCCTCCGATCACCCGCAGCGCCATGTCCGCGCATAGAAAACACGTCCCTAGATCGACGAACATCTGCACGAACAAAACTGCGCGGTAATGCTCCAAGCCAAAGATCGCCCAAACTGCCGCCAAAAACGCCGGATACCCCGGCAGTCGAATATAAGTTGGAGAAATGTCGGGCGTCCCACTTAGCCCATAAATACCGTACTGCAGCCAGTTCTTGGCAATGTCGCCGTAAACAAACGAGTCGGTCACTACGCCGGGAAATTTGAAGATAAACACCAGCCGCAGAAGCAGGGCCACGGCCGAAAAAATCAGAAAAAATCGCAGGTTTCTGCGGACCAATTCACGCACGCTGCGAATATACCGCGTTTCCCCTCGCCCGCATCATCTACTTACCCAGTGATCACGCATCTAATCAGATAGGTTTGACCCTCCTACATCTGCCCGCTAGGATGTTTTTGGTCTCCGCGGAATGGCGCAACCTGTTTTTTATGATCCCAAAAGGGGCCGCTGGAAACGGCTCCGCACCCTCCTCGACATTGCTGGCGTCGTGGTCAGCACGGTCATTGTTGTCTTCATTTACACCGCTATCCGCGAACCTCTTCCTAAGCTGTTCCTCCCATTTGAAAAGCATCCGTATCATGCGCTGAAGGAGCCTTATAAAGGCCTTCGCGAAACGGAAAGAGAACGCGCCCAGGAGCGTCGCAAGTTACTTGCGCGCCGCGGTCATCGGCGTACGAAAGCCGCTCCTTCGACTGTCCCGCTGAACGGCGATGAAGGCATCCGCGCCGCATTCTATGTTCCCTGGGACGCCGCCAGCTATTCGTCACTCCGTGAATATGCGCGGCAGATTGATTTGCTCTATCCCGAGTGGCTGCACGTTCTGACTCCCGATGGCCGCTTGCAGGGCGTCGATTCCGAAACCAACGCCTTTTTTGACGTGGTGCAGAACGGCGCCATTCGCCCCGTGGATTTTAAGGTAATGACCTTTCTTAAGTCGGAGAACACCGG
>DATBIE010000152.1:0-3898 GCA_036557105.1 Terriglobales bacterium | reverse complement strand
GAAGATGAGGTAGGCTCGTCCCGCGCCAAGCGTGCGAGCTACGTCAAGGTAGGATGCGCGAGTATTGGAAATCCCGGATGCAGTCAGCATTGTGACCGGAAACCACACCGCCAGCGCGACCAATCCTGCTGCGGACACGATCGCCGAAGGAGAGACGACCATCGCAAGAGGGATCCATGCTGTCGCCGGAATCGGTCCCACGACTTTCAGCAGCGGCATTCCCCAATAGCGTACCGAACTCGACCAACCGATGCACACGCCGCTGACAAGTCCCACGATCACTCCCAACGCGTAGCCGCTTAAGAGTAAAACCAGCGAATGCCAGGTGCTATCGAGCAAAAGCCCGCGGTCGCTAATCAAACTGCGTAATACTGCCGCGGGTCCGGGAAAATACGGTAACGGAAGCAAGCGGAAACCCGTCGTAACCACGTCCCAAACACCGACTAACAGAAGTGCGGCCGTGAGAATTGGCCACATGTGCCGCATCCATTTGCGCAGGCCCGTCCAGAAGATCTGCGCGATTGAGAGAACAATTGAGACGCCGACAATTTCCCAAAACAGCAGCCTATAAGAATGTGTCTCGAGCGGCGGCGCGTTTTTGGAAAGAAGTGAGTGAATTCCAAATGTGACTAAAGCTGCGACGGGAACGGCCAACTGCATGGGCCAGGGCAATGTCGATCTGCTGTCCAACCGCTCGGTGCGGTTATTCTCCGGCTCTGTTTGCACGAAACCTAACTGAGTCGCGGTTTGGCTCACGGGTGTACGTATACAACGATGTCTTCGATCTCAAACCAACAAGCGTAGGTCAGTTTCAGCGCGTGGGAAGCGGCTCAGCGAAAACTCACTTGTCAGCGGCTACCGTGTTTCTCTGAAGGCACGGTGCGCCAGGATCGGCGAGATTCGGCGCATCCTGGTCCGGTTGATCGAACATTTTTCTTCTGCAACACGAATCTCCCCGGTCTTTCTGAATCAGTGCCGCGATGAGGCGGATGTCTTCGTCGGGCGAAACCTGCGCTCCGGCAATCTTTTCCACTTCAAGAGTTTTAACCCACTCGTCAGTGACGCCGTCCAGATGCATGAAAGCACGTTTGGCAAGCGCCTCAGTATCGGTCTCTGAAGAAAGCATCTTGGCAACTTTCATCTCCCGGGCAGCAGTGTGAACTGATTCCTCAGCCAGATGGACGCTTGGTATGTAGCGCAAACGCGCGAGCGCGACCGTATTCAACTCGGGCGTAGACGCGAGATACTTTTTTTCTACAGCCAGGATTGCCGCCGCCTTCGGATTGGTCTCGACCCATTTGGCGCCTTTTAGCAGCGCGCGGGTTGCTCGGGCCGCGGTACCCGGATTTGCGTCCACCCATTTGCCGTTTGCAATCACTTCGCAGCAATACTCGTCCTTGTACGGCGCATCCATTATCTGGTCTGCAATGTTTCTTACCTTGCCCTCCGCGATCAGCAGACTTCCGATTGGCTCGGCGTCGGCGACTGCGTCCACTTCACCCTTGTCGACAGCCAGACCTAATTCACCCGCCGGATAAACTTTCCAGGTAATATCCTTCCCGGCATCAATCCCGTGTACTCCGAAGACGCGGTTTGCGAAAACAAAAGGAGGCGTGCCCATTCCTGGCACACCAATTCGCTTTCCTTTTAAATCCTCAATCGTGTGAATATTTGTTTTCACTCCCGCCTGGACACGCAGGCATCCACGGTGGATGCCTGCAAGGAATCGTACGTCCAAACCCTGTTCGATCGGTTTGAGGAAGTACATCACCAAGTGATGCGTGATGTCGTAACTGCCAAGCGCCAGTGAATCCTTGTACGTTGACCAGTTACATTTTACCAGTTCAGGCTCGAGTCCCTGCTCTTTGAAAAAGCCCTTCTCGTAGGCGGCGTAAATCGGAGCCTCGCAGGTCAGACCAATATAACCAACCCGAACTTTGTTTGAATTTCGAACAGTAGACCCGGACTTTTTGTTGCAAGCTGCCATCAACAAAACAGTCAGTGCAACAACGGCGATGAACTTCGAACCCATTGGTTTCATTCTAAAGCTTTTGACGATATCCTAATAAGTTTTGCCTATGGAAGCAAGATCTTGCCTGCAATCAATCTTGAACAGTACCGAGGTCAAGCTGCTCGTTGCATTTGGCGAGCTGGCCGAACAATATTCTTTTTCTACATGCCGGAACCCTTGGACATTCGCCGTCTCCGCTACTTTCTTGCGGTCGCCGAGGCAAGAAGCTTCAGCCGAGCGGCTGACCGGCTCGGAATTTCGCAACCGAGTGTTTCGCAACAAATGCGGGATTTGGAAGTGGATCTTCGGGTGGCTCTCTTTCAGCGGCGTGGGAAACGGATTTTGCTTACGCCGCGGGGTCAGATTTTCCAGGAGCACGCGCGGGCGGTCCTGCATCAGTTGGAAAATCTTCTCCAGGAACTGAACAGCGAACCCGGAGAATTACGTGGCGCATTGCGTTTGGGTGTTATCCCTGTGCTAAATGTACCGCTGGTGCCGCAACTACTCGGCTCCTTTAGCACAAATCACCCGGCGATCAGCATCACCGTTGAAGAGATTTCTTCCACCGAGATTGAGACGGCATTGGAAGAAGGCCGGATGGATGTTGGCTTGGGTTTTCTAACTCACCATTCTCCAAACTTGCGGTACGAGCGCCTTTGCACAGATCAATTCACGTTAATTGTTGGCCGTAATCACACCTGGGCGAAGCGGCGGGTGGTTGGGTTTTCCGAATTACACCAGCAACGCCTGCTGCAATTGCCGGACACCTTCGTGATGCGCAGGATGACGGACGAAATTTGTCGAAGACATCAGGTTCGTCCGCACGTCATTGCGGAGATTAGTGCTATTGAAACCCTTCTGCGTTCGCTGGGCCCTCTGCAAGCTGCCGCCCTGATGCCAAAGATTGCATTGCGTGGCCGGGAAACCCTGAGATTACGGGCAGTCCGCTTGCAGGGCAAAAGGCTGGGAGTGGAGATCGGTTTGTTGCGACTGCGCGATTCAACGGCAAACAGCGCAGTTGCAGCCTTCACAAGCCTCGCCAAGGCGACTGTTCCGAAAATGATCACACGTTAGCGCAAACTCCGGAATTCCTACCGTCTGTCGGGATGCCGCAAATAAAGGACCCTGCCGCCGATATCGATCACTGCGAAATTCGACGACAGATACTCCTGGCCGAGAATACCTGCGTTCGATTCCGCTGCGGACTTCGAAAGTAATATGTCGCGTGAGACGTGGGCTATAGCTACGTCGGCGTTTGTAATTTTGAAGCTCCCGAATGCAAGTTCCTTGACCCCGGTTCGGCTGAGTCCTCCGCGCAGACCACCAGCGCCATCAGCGCCTGCACCCGCGACTGAGTCAATCCCGGTACCGGCACGGACGGCTGTTTCCTTATCGACAAGAGTCGTCGCTGCACCCGTGTCCACGATGAATCGGGTGGAATGGCCATTGAGCGTGCCTTCAACATCAAAATGATTGTTCTCGTTTAGCCGCATCGGAATCCGCGCAAAGCCGCGGTCAGCCAGGAAATTGGCAAGGCCTTGACTGACACCGGCGCGCTGGCCGTTGGGATCCACATAAAGCAGTTGCCGGGTGCAATCGATAATCATCCCGAACTTCACCATTTCGTTTGTGCCAAGGATGCCGTTGAGGTGCGCGAGATTTCGATATTCTGCGAGGTGAGACCCGGTCGCGGGGCCGTTGCCGTCTCTGTTAAAGTTGGAGAGGTCTGCGATTGCCACAGGCACGTTAGTCACGACACAATTTCCCATGGCGATACTCTTTACTTTGCTTGTGCCAAAGCGTTCCCAGCTTCTGCCAAACAAGCCACCAACATTCGCGCCGGTTTTTTCCACGATCAGACCGAATGTGTGGACGCTGTTGAGGTCG
>DATBIE010000151.1:0-14665 GCA_036557105.1 Terriglobales bacterium | reverse complement strand
ATTGTTGTACTGTTGTTCCTTTTGATATTTACGCTGGATGGAGTCGGAGGCAAAACTTGTGCAGGATACTTGCTGTTTAAAGGCGAGGGCTGCTCACGACCGATTCGGTCTAACGCACGACCTGATGCTACGCGAGAACTTCAGGATTAGCAATTCAGATGTAGTCTCCCGTGTAACTGCTTTGTTTGCAGCGGCGCCACCTTGAGTTAGGTATTTCAATACTTCAAGCGTAGTATGAATTCAGCAGAAACGGAGTCGAATGCAGCGAATGACTACAGAAAGGTCCGACCAAACCAAGCCTGGTGGGCTCGGTGAACAGGACTCTCCTGCGATTCAGAAACGCATCGAGGAACTTGATAGCGACCTCGCCGAAACTCGGCAAAGAGATTGTTCGTTGAAATAGGGGACAAGCTCTTTTCCGGAGCAGCAAACCTCAACTCTTAACCTCGAAGACTTAGCATCGCGCCTTCGCGATTGAGAAACTACCTGAAAGGCGCGGGCGTTATCTGGACACTTCCCAAAGAGCCAGCCATTTTCGGCGGCAGGTAGCAATCTGCGCCCATAGCATGGTGCGGATCCGTCGCACGACTTACCAAGAGGAAACATGTCTGCCATCAATGGTGATAAGGCGAGATTCAATCGCGATCGAAAGAAGAAAATTGCTCGCCGTACGCGGAGCCGCGCGGGACTCAAGGCTTCCGCCAATCATTCCAACTCGGCCCATCGGACTGAACAGAAAGAGAGAGCCTTATGACTACTTCGATATTTCCAACGCTTCCGGCAGATCCCGCTCTGGTCAGAAAAAGACGAGTACTTCTTGTCGATAGCTCGCGCGTGACACGCGATCTTCGCTCTGAAACCATGCGAAGGCTGGGCGCTGAGGTTGACTGCGCGGCCGATATTGCCGAGGCGCGTTGCTGGTGGCGCGCCGATCTCTATAACTTGGTACTGATGAATGTCTCGGCATCACCTGCTCAGACCGAGAAATTCTGCGACGATATTCGCCGCTTTATGCCTGGCCAACGAATCATGTTCTTGGTCGGCAGACCTGACTACCTTGCAGTTGCAGCCAGGGAGTGCGAGAACGTGACTCAGACGGCTGACCAGGAAGACGCGATGTCCTTAGACTGCAAGGACAAAGAGTCATTGTCGAGTAACGGTTCATCCCAGCGCTGGGGAATTCTGGAAGCTTGCCGCCGGATCTCCGCCGTTCGCTCGAAGATGAATGCGCGAACCAAGGCCATGCGAGACCGCCCCGAGCCGGCCCGCGATTCCGAGGGAGCGCGCGGCAGGCATGACCTGGAATATTGTTTAAAAACTCCAGAACTCCTGGAGGAATTGCGATGAAGAGCCTCTATGTGGGTAACTTGCCTCACGGTACCAGCGACTCCGAGTTGTGAAATTATGTTCGCAACATACAGAGCGGTGGAAAACGTGAACGTCACCACAGACCGCGAAACAGGATGCGCGCGGATTTGCCTTTGTCGTGATGCCAAATTCGGGTGAAGCAGCAATGGCGATAGTGGGCTTGAACGGCTCCGGGCTGGGTGGTCGCACTTTGAATGTGAGTGAGGCTAAGCCCTAAAACGATAGGCCGCGCGGCAATGGCGCGCCGACTTATGCGCAGGAGTCAAGGCGTCACCACCATTGAGGATATGCAAAGTGAAGCACGGCTCAACCCGGAGACCATTGAGCGTCTGGAAGAACAGAGCGGATTGTTACTGCGGACCTATCAGGCTGAAATTGTCAAGGACCCCACCAGTCGTGCCACTGAAACGGCGCGCAGCAATCTGATTGCTTTGAAACACAGTATCAGCCAAATCTATGGGGAATCCGTTGCGGTTGACGTGGCGAGTGCTTTGGGTTTTGCTTTTGTTTGCGGGGACGGCTAAGTGGCGTTGAGCAGAATTCAGTCCTGCTTTTTTTCTCGATAGTCTGATCTCTGCTGTCGTTTCTAGAATCTTTGCATTCGCAGTGCTCGAATACTGCTATGGCTAGAGGCACCTATGATAAAGAGAAGTGACTATGTTCCAGATGGCGTGGAAACCGCTTTGACCTTTCATAAGACTAGCTCTGAGACGGAACCCGAAAATGATATTGACGAGTTGTTCAGTACAGTCGGTGGGCAAGGTCTTAATGTGTTCACACCCGATCTCCCGCTTCCATGGCTGACTCTTGAACAAAATGCTGCGACTGAATCAGGCGAAGTTGAGCTCGATCTGACTGCGGATAAACCTGATCCATCTAACGATCCGGTGCGCCTATATTTACATGAGATGAGCATCTCGCCCCTGCTCACCCGTGAACAGGAAGTGGAAATCGCAAAGCGGCTTGAACGCGGAAAACTGCGCACGCTGAAAGCGCTTTCACGCTCACCCATTATGATCCGTCAGATATTAAATACCGCGGAGGACCTCAGCTTAGGCATTCGTTCCATCGAGGACATTGTGCACTTCGAGGAAGAAGATATCACCGAACAGGTTTTGCGCGAGCGTACAGCTGCCGTTGCGCGTGACATGCTTGAACTGCGCAAACGCGAGCAGATTGCCGTTCAATTGACAAGCCGGTTCCAACAGCTCTCCGCGAAACAACATTCAAACCAATATCGGCGGTGTCGAGCGCAACTGGGCCGTGAGATGGTGAGGATCTCACGGATTATCTGCCATCTTGGGCTTAAACCGTCGGAACTCAGGTACCTCATTGATCGCGTGAATAAAGCTGTCGAAGCTATGCGCGTATTTGACCGCCAGCTTGCCAAGATCGACAGGAGAATTGCGAGTTCGCGCAGTGAGGGGCTCACACGAAAGTATCGTTCAACGCAGCGGCAACATCGTGTGGCAATCCGAGCGTTGGAAATCGACTCAGGAGCGACGTTCGAGCAGTTGCGAAAGACGCAGTGTGCAATTGTCGAGGGCCAGAGGGACGCAGAACGAGCGAAGCACGAAATGGTAGAAGCCAATCTGCGGCTGGTCGTGTCTATCGCGAAAAAGTACGCTAATCGAGGACTGCATTTTCTCGATCTTATTCAGGAGGGCAATCTAGGCCTGATGAAAGCGGCTGATAAATTCGATTATCGGCGTGGCTACAAGTTCTCTACTTATGCGACTTGGTGGATTCGCCAAGCAATTAGCCGCGCAATCGCCGACCAGGCTCGTACCATCCGGCTTCCCGTTCACATGATTGAAGTGGTGAATAAGTTGATCCGACTTTCGCGGCGATTAGTTCAGACCTTGGGACGCGAACCTACGCCGAGCGAGATTGCCAGGCAGATGGACATCCCGGAAGCCAAGGTTCGCAAAGCGTTAAAAATTATGCGGGTGCCCGTCTCGCTGGAAACGCCGATCGGCGTGGAGGGAGATTGTCACCTCGGGGACCTCATCGAAGATCGTGGCACCGTCTCACCAGCGGAGTCTGCCTTCACTGGTGATTTAAGACAGCAAACGGAGCACGCCTTACGTGGGCTCACTCTTCGGGAAGAGAGGGTCCTTAGAATGCGCTTCGGCATGGATGACGGCCTAGAACGCACTTTGGAGGAAGTTGGCCGCAGTTTTGACGTAACTCGCGAGCGCATTCGTCAGATTGAGGCCAAGGCACTGCGCAAGCTGCGGCTTTCGGCGCGCTCTAGCGAACTTCGGCTGCTGCTTAGCCGCGAATAAAAGTCTATTTGGGAGTCGCGCGTCCTCCGGCACAAACCGCGCAAAACCCGCGCCGGTTACCTTGTTGACAGCACCGGTAAATAAGACTAGGTTAGTTAATAGAGGATTCTTTCTTCTCTCATTCAGGTTCCCTGAGCTAAGTCAGCCTATCTGAAGCTTCCCCTCTTAGATTGTCCGTCAACATGAAGGCTGACTATGTTTGCTCGCAATCTGGCAATCCACCTGAAACCCAACTCCCTGACCGAGTTCACCCGGATTTTCGATGCTGAAGTGCTGCCCATGCTGCGAAAGCAGGCGGGATTTCGCGATGAGATCACCTTTTCCATTTCGCCGAGCGGAACCCATTTAACCGCGATCAGTTTGTGGGACACGAAGGAACACGCCGAAGCGTACAGCACGACTGCATACCCGGAGGTAGTGAAGAGCTTGAATAAGGTGCTCGAAGGCACTCCCAAGGTGCTGGTCTCGAATGTGATTAGCTCGACAATTCACTCGCCTTCTGCTGTTGCTGCTGCAGACTGAGGGACCGAAGACGGGCGAGGCGGCCCTGTGCTGTCTCGCCACGTTCTCGGAAACTTTTTTGGAGGACCTATGCGATCCGAGATCCAAGTCGGCAGCATCCTGATCGATGACAGACCCATGATTGCCCGTGCGCTCGCGATGGAAACCGAATTCTATCTAGGGAACTGGAGCTTAGTTCGTTCTCCTGATAGCGGTGCTCTCGATCGCAAAGCCCGTTCGGCAGGATGGGGCTTCTTCTTCATGGCCCGAGAGGTAAAGGCCGGTTTCTTGGGTGGTGCGACAAGGTCGAACATCCGTCAAGCACTGATCAGAATCGTAGCGCGACGGCCATCCTGGAATTTTAATTGTCTTGAAGTCACCGGAATCAAGACCAAACGCTTTGCTGCAATTTCCTATACCGTTGTCTCCGTACACTGGCGTCATTTACAGCCAGGTTTGCGCCTGGATACCCTCCAGCAACGGAGAACGGAGCAACGAGATGCGGAATGGGCGCGAAGTTGAATGGCTGATGATACGAGCGTTTAAAGGGCGTGAGTCACTATGGAGCAGAATGTCCGACCAAGCTTCGATCAGATTCTTGAATCCGCAGTCATTTTAAGTTGGGTCGATTTATTACCGGATCGTAGGCCAGGGTCAATTCACGTTGAGTACGTTTTCGGCACAGAAGGAAATATCAGCACACTCAAGCTCTGGTTGTCGACCGTGCGCGGACGTTGGCGACTTCTCTGCGGAATTGAGACGAAGGTCAACAGCTGCATTCAATTCGAAGACTGCTGCAAGAGCACCGATCTGTCGAGCAATCTGGAATTTATATTGCGCTACCAGGCTGCATTTTCGCCTCCCCAAAACTTCGGTCGCGCAGGCCTGCTGCAAATCAAAGACCCAACGCAGAATGAGATCGACACAGCGGTGGGTATCGTGAAAACGGCACGTTCATTCGTCGATTCTTTTTGGACACAGCCGGCAACTGCCTAGTCCTTGAGAATTGCGTGCTGAAGTTACGAATTTGGCAAGTATGCCCCCGCAGGAGCAATCGAGGAACAATGACACAAGCAGATGTTTTGAAACGCCCCGAAGAAAGTCTGTCATCCGAAGAACGTGCCGGAATAGCGGCTCGCGCTAAGTTCGCGGAATGGCGCAGGATTGAAGCAGAAGAACGTCCGCGACGGATTCTTTATTGGGCAATTGCTGGCGGCGCGGGCCTCGCAATCGTTATACTCGGGCTGATGCATATTTGAGCAGCGTAAATGGTGTTGAGCAGAGACAGAAATGAAATGGAAGGCGTCCTTAATCTGTTTTCTTGGCTTGGTAATGGGGATCGCTTCGCTCGACACCGTGCCAGATCCTCCAGCGGTGAATCCACACAGACCCAGCATCTGCTCCCGCGTGCGTGAGGCACATGGCGGGGCGCGTCAGCCGCCCCTCAGCTTCTCGGCATTCCGCACTTCTCACCTGCAAGTACGCCGGATTGCGTTGGCGTCATCTAAATCGAATATTACTATCTATTGCGTTGCCATAATGCGATTTGCCGCCGATCCGTCCCCTCCGTCACTCGAAGCTTGATGCCCCAGCCGTGCAAGCGCGAAACAGCGCTTTTTTACTGAGAGTGTCTGGCCCAAGCGCACAATCCATTTTTATCAATAGCTGGAAGCGCTTCCATTAGAAGTCTTGCGGTCGCTTCGGGGTTCCGCAAAAGGAAAGAGGTCTAAATTTGAGAACTTCGGCAATCATCACAGCATGGCGCAAGATTCTTAGAGGAGAGCGACCCTCTCTTTCCATTGAGATCACGCGCGAGTGTCCGCTGCGCTGTCCGGGATGCTATGCATACGATGACGCGCATCTAGGTGGAGGAATCGCATTACGAAGTCTCCATGATTACAAAGGGCAAGAACTGATTGACCGTGTTCTTGATGTGGTCGACCGCTTCAAGCCCTTGCACCTCTCGATCGTTGGCGGCGACCCGCTTGTTCGGTATCGCGAGCTGGAGTTGATGGTCCCGGTGTTGCTCGATCGGGGAATTCACGTTCAGATCGTCACCAGTGCGTTCCGGCCTTTGCCGCTCAGTTGGGCAAGGCTTGCTCATATGAACATTGTCGTATCGATTGACGGACTGCAGCCGGAGCACGATATTCGGCGCGCACCGGCAACCTACGATCGAATCCTGAAGAACATCGATGGCCAGAAGATTACGATCCATTGCACGGTAACGGGTCAAATGATGAAGCGGCCAGGTTACCTTGAGGAGTTCCTGGAGTACTGGGCGCCCAGGCCTGAGATCCGCAAGATATGGTTCAGCTTGTTCACTCCACAAGTGGGAGATCGTCTTCCGGAAGTGTTGCAAGCAGAGGAGCGGCGGCAGGCCATTACCGACATGCTCGCGTTGCGCAAGAGATTCTCCAAGCTCGACATGCCGGAGGGGATGATTCGACAGTTCGCGATGCCTCCATCTAGTCCCGCAGATTGTGTTTTTGCGCTCACTACCCAAACACTTTCAGCGGACCTGAAAACCAAGATCGTACCTTGTCAATTCGGGGGAAATCCGGACTGCGGTTCGTGTGGATGCATTGCGTCGATGGGATTGGCGGCCATTGCGTCGCACAAGCTCGGCGGTATCATTCCAATTGGAGCAATTTTTAAGGCCTCTATCAGGATTGGTCAGATTGGCCAAGCAAGGTCCGAAACGACTAGGCAGGCGGCGTCGGTCGGGGAAGAACTTCGTGTGCTTCCCTAAGAACCGGAATCGGGCGGAAGTGAGTCTGATCTGAAAAGATCACGCGTGATGAGCAAACCGTGGGTATCGTGTCGCCATCAGTATGGCATCTGCTTTACCCAGCAACCTGCTCTTTGGTAAGCCTCCGGGACCCAGACAGGAGTTCTCAAATGCGTAAGCGACTACTGACGCCATCACCCGAAACCGATCCACTGAGCAGCATAGACTCTTTCGACTTGGAACGTGCAGCTGTGGTCGAGGTAACTTCGGAAGATGCCAACTTTCCAATTGAGTCTGCCCTGATTTTGAGGGAAACAGCCGGTTGGCGCGCCGCTTTTCCGGGAAGTCAAGTGATCCGCCTAGTTTTTGATCAGGCCCAGGAACTAAGACGAATTTCTCTGGCGTTTGAGGAAAATGAAACCTCGCGTACTCAAGAATTTGCTTTGCGGTGGTCTTCGGACGGCGGTCGGAAGTTTCAAGAAATTGTGCGCCAACAATGGAACTTTAGTCCTCCCGCGACGACACGCGAAAGCGAGGAATATCGAGTGGAGCTCTCAGAAGTCAACGCACTTGAGCTGATCATTGTGCCCGATATCAGCGGTGGGGCTGCTCGCGCATCACTGAAGAGTTTGCGTCTCTCTTGATCCGCTCACACAGTCTCCCGCGAAGTGGAATAAGCACTTCTAATAAGAAGAGCAAATCGTTAATCCCTCGTGTGCTGTTTCTTACCCACAAAGATCAGGAAGGCCGCCACGGCAGCTGTAGCAACCAGAGAGACAATGATGAAGAGTGCCGGATACGAATGCTGCGCAATGAAAGCAAGTATTTGCCGTCCGTAACGAGCTGCCAAAAATGCCAGGAGAGTGTATCTAACCATTCTTCCTAGACCGAGCGCGAAAACGAATTTTTTCACCGGATATTGCATGGTACCCGCCGCCAGTAAAAATGGAACCATAGGCAAAGGCGGCGGCAACAACGCAGGGACCGCGATGGCTCCGAAACCCCACCGGCTAAAGATCTCGTATGCCCGCGTCAGTTTGTGCGCTGGAAACCGGCGCACCAGTGTTTCTTTTCCGCCCTTGCGCGCCAATCGATAGGTGACGAAACCGCCTATCACGGAACCGACGGTTGCCATCGAGGCATAGTAAAGCCACAACTGCTGCCTTCGAGCGGAGAGGAAAATTGTCAATATATCCATGCTTCCCGGAAGCGGAATCACGGAGTTGTCTAGTAACCCAAGAGGAATAAAACCCAGCCCACCAAGGGCGTATATCCAACGCTTAATGCCGCGCGCCACGGCCGGTATAGTGAGCGCAAACAGGTTGGGTTTCAGAAACTCTTTCAAGAATAATCACCCTTGCGCAAAAGAGTAGCTGATATTAGGAAGTGTTGCCGCGAGTTTAACCTCTGAAGAGTACGAGAATGACGTTACGCTCACAATGCTTCGTTGTCATCGAAGTCGGACGAGCAGTGGAGGACATGGCGAGAGAGGTTGTTCGGCGGAATACACGACCCGTCCTATCACGTCGAAAAAGTAAAATTCACTGGAGTCGACATCTGCCATACAGTTTTCACTGTATTACAGTCCAGAGTAGCTCCTCAGTAAACTAATAGACCGCGACCGAGAGCTCATATACGCCTTCAAGATTTAGGGGGAAATTCGTCCTGGCTCTTGCTGGGGCAATCAGTTAAATAGAATCGGTTGCTTGAATTCTGATTCTTCCGATCGGGTCTTCTTCCAATAGCCGGAGATAAGTGTGCGACGAATTGAAGAGAGCTCCGCGAGCGAGAGCGGAGGTAAAAAGAGAAAACCTGTCGCATGTGTTCCTAATTCTCCGCCACCATCTCAGCGCAATCCGGACGAATCCATCTTCCCGGTGGTGGTGAAATGGGCGAGCGAATTCGCTCGCTTGATTGGTCAAAAACCGTTCTTGGTTCAGTCGATCGTTGGCCGGAGTCGCTGGAAACTACGGTGCGCATTTGCCTGGGCTCGCGTAACCCTATTGTGGTTTAGTGGGGAAGAGCCGCTCTGACGCAGTTCTAAAACGATGCGTACATTTCCTTCTTGGGCAGCAAAAAACATCCTATCTTTCTGGGTCAGTCGGGACAGAAGTGCTGGAGTGAAATTTGGGAAACGATCGGCCCGATGTTGGAGCGTGTTTTCACAACGGGTGAAGCTACCCAGAGCGTATAACAACACCAACCCACCAACGTGACGACCATGATCGTGGTCACATACATGATGCGCAGGGCTTTTTCGCTCGATTCGGGAATGCCCTTGACGTTTTCCCAATAGAATAGAGCGTCACCAGGATGGCGAAGACCGCTGCGCCGGCGTTCATGGGAAGTCTCCGAATGTGCGCATGCTGAAGCAACTCGTTCAGCAAGCCCACGAGATAGAGTCCTGCAGAGACGCCGCTAATGGGCCCGGTCAGGATGTAATCGAACATCAGCGCCGATACCGAGAACTTTGCCAGCGTGCTTCCCATCGCCTCTTTTACGACGCGGTACACGCCGCCGCGCACGAACATCCCGCAGCTCTCGATGTAGAGCGGCCGCGACTGTGCCGGTAAGCAATATGATTGCCAGCACAAACCATGGCGCCGTTTTACCGATGAAATGTTCTGAGATTGCTCCGGCGTAGAACGCCGAGGATCCCATGTCATTAAGCACGATAGGGGCGACGCGCCAGAAAGAGATGAAAGCGAGCATTGCGCTCGACGCCACTACTACCCGTGCTGCTGGGTTACTCGCTCCGGTTCTCACGGGACTAGAAATGCGCATAAAACATTCATTTGCAGCATGCGGAGCGTAAATAAGTCATAAAGATGAATGGAAAGGCCGCTGAATGTGGAAGTTATGAACTTACGTTTGCCGTCTTCAAGGGGAGTGTAAAAGAGAAAACGGAACCGTGACCCAGTTGGCTGGTCACCCCGATCGTGCCTCCGTGCGCTTCCACTACAGCTTTTGCGATCGCTAGGCCCATGCCCGTGCCTTGAACCGAGTAGCGATTGTCCTTTCCACGATAGAACTTGTCAAAAATCAGCGACTGGTCAAGCTCGTCGATACCGGGCCCGCAATCCGCGACGCTGACCACGAGGTCAGACTCAGTGTGCTCGGCCGAGACATGAATCGGAGCGCCAGGGGCCGAGTACTTCGCCGCGTTCTCCAGGAGTTGATAAACGACGTTCCTGATTAGGTCGAGATCAAACGCAGAGGGCGGGAGTTCACCGTCCTTCTTCAGTTCCACGGGGTGACCTGCAAGGACTTTCTTCGCAGATTCCAGCGCCGCGTGTATGGCCTCGCTAATATCATACGGCGCCAGATCGAGCTCGACTTGCTTCGCCTCCAGCCGCGCCAACTGAGTAGCCTCTTCAACCAGATGGTTCAAGCGGTCCGATTCTTCGTTGATCACGGTGAGCAATTCATTTTCTTGCAACGCCTCGAAACCACCAGAAAGCAGGCTAG
Source organism: Terriglobales bacterium (assembly GCA_036557105.1). Lineage (GTDB taxonomy): Bacteria > Acidobacteriota > Terriglobia > Terriglobales > Acidobacteriaceae > Gp1-AA145. The sequence goes on along the minus strand of DATBIE010000151.1, from coordinate 4,309 downwards.
TAACGGACGCCTTGATCGCCGTGAGGGGCGTGCGGAATTCGTGGGCAATGGAGTCAAGGATCGCCGAACGCAGCTTTTCATTTTCCCGAGCCGCTTCAGCTTTGCCTACGTTCTCTATCGCACGAGTTCTTTCAATCGTGATTGCCACCAGTGTCGAGAGCGCCTCCAAGCTTTCGTGTGACAAAGTTGTACCTGAAATTCCAATTGCACCAACGGTTCGAACTCCTAACCGCAGCGGTATAAAAGCCAAAGCGTGCGCTGGGTCGATGACCGGTTCGCCTCGGCTCGCAACAGAGAGCATGCGGGGCGCGTCAATCTCGCGCGTTTCAGCGTCCGAGCGGTAAACATCGGTTCTGTCCGAAACGACGACGGCCGCTCCTCTGCAGCCAAACGTCTCGGTGATATGACGCGGAACGAGGTTGAGCAGTTCAGGTACGCTCTCCAGCGTCAGTAAGCGCTGGCTGAATGCGTAGAGTTGCTCGATCTCACGACGGCGCTGGGTAGCCCTTAGCGTCTCTCGTCGTGCCCGCTCCGACAATTGGCCCGCAATGACAGCGGTCGCCAAGAATGCAAACAGTGCGACCCAGTTTTGAGGATCCGCGATAGTAAATGTCCCAAACGGAGGAAGGAAAAAGAAATTGAAGGCCAAGGTCGAATACACTGCGACGACCGCAGCGTACCAAAAACCCCAGTTGGCTGAGACGACCAGAACTGCCAACAAGAAAGTTAGAGCAACGGTCGTGACATTGGCGTGCAGTCCGTGCTTGTACAACAGCACGATAAGCGGCACGATCCCGGCACAAACGACGGCCTTAATAGCAACTCCACTGCTGGATTTCACGTGCAAATTGTAATCCACACTGGTGGGTGGGGCGGGGAGATTCGTGCTTCAGTGCTCGACAAGGCGAGGTCCTCCAGACCCGTTTTCTCGACAAACAGCTTTTCTCAGATCACAATAAAGGCGTGCAGAAACGCCCCGAGCAATGGTTAGAGGAAGTCGCACCAGAGAAAAAGCAAGGGATTTTCAAGCTTTTTCTCGGCTACGCACCTGGCGTTGGCAAGACCTACAGCATGCTAAGTGAAGGCATTCGCCGGTACAGCCGGGGCGAGGACGTTGTGGTTGGCGTCGTCGAAACACATGGGCGCAAGGGTGTAGCCGAGCTCGTCGCGAAGTTGGAGGTCGTGCCGCGAAAGCAGATCGAATACAAGGGAACGGTCTTCACCGAGATGGACGTTGACGCCATTCTTGCCCGCAAACCTGCGGTTGTCCTGGTCGATGAGCTAGCGCACACGAATATTGAGGGCAGCAAACACCCTAAGAGATATCAGGATGTGACTGATCTTTTGGACGCAAAAATCGACGTGGTATCTACTGTCAATGTGCAGCACATTGAGAGCCTGAACCCTATGGTCGAGCGCATTACGAGCGTGCATGTGCGCGAAACAGTGCCCGACTGGGTTGTTCAGCGCGCTGAAGAAATCGTAATGTCCGATCTTACACCCGAAGCCCTGCAGACACGCATGCGCCGGGGTGACATTTATCCGACGGATCGAGCAGATCGAGCGCTGAGCAATTTCTTTCGCCGCGGGAACCTGATTGCGCTGCGCGAGCTTGCGCTGCGGCAAGTCGCACAGGTCGTGGACAAAAGTCTCGAGGCACACTGGACGCGCCAGGGCCTCCAGCCCGCCGTGGCTGTGCGGGAGAAGATTGCGGTTGCGATAAGCTCGAACCCGATCGCACAATATCTCATTGCTCGCGGCAGCCGCATGGCCCAGGGAATCGACGCAGAGTTTTACGTCGTCTATGTGGATTCGCCAGCAGATCACGACGGAGAGCACCGTCGCACACTTCAGGAGAACATTCAATTCGCAGAAAACCTAGGTGCCACAGTCGTTCGATTGCCGCGTGGAAGCGTGGCAGATCGCGTTGCCGAGTTTGCGCGCGAAAAGCATCTTACCCATGTAGTGTTTGGACGCTCCGCGCAGGAAGGCTGGCGCAAGTATCTTTACCTTACAGTCATTCAGAGATTCCTGCGCAATGCTCCGTCCATTGACGTCCACATTGTGACGCAGGAGGCGAAGTGAGTCCAGCCGAACAGAAAACCGGTGATCACCGGCGAATTCTGATCGTCGATGACGAACCACAGATCACGCGTGTGCTGCGAACGTCCCTCGATTCTCATGCTTACGATGTTCGCGTAGCGAATGATGGAGACACAGCGCTTCAGATTGCGCATGACTGGCCACCCGATCTGATGATTACGGATCTTTCGATGCCGGCGATGGATGGACTGGAGCTATGCCGTCGTTTTCGGCAGAAATCGAGAGCGCCAATCATAGTGCTCTCGGTCAAAGGCGAAGAGCGCACCAAAGTGCAGGCGCTCGATGTAGGCGCGGATGACTATGTCACAAAACCGTTTGGAATGAATGAGCTCCTCGCTCGTGTTCGCGCGAACTTGCGCCGCGCGCCACAAGAAGAAAGCTACGGGGGTGTCGTCGAAGACGGAGACTTTCATATCGACCTCGACGCGCATACGGCAACGGTCCGTGGCCGCGAGTTGAAGTTGACACCGAAGGAGTTCGATCTGCTCGCATATCTCGCCCGAAACCCTCGAAAGGTAGTCACTCACCGCAAATTGTTGGGAGCAGTGTGGGGCGCCAATAGCACGGAGCAGCCTGAGTATCTGCGCGTCTTTGTTGGACAATTGAGAAAGAAAATTGAGGAAAAAGGCTCACATTCTTACATCCTCACAGAGCCATGGGTAGGTTACCGGTTCGAACCCCACGGCGCAGCGCAGCAGGATTAAACGCGATCCGCCTCCCGGCGCTCTTTGCAATTTCTTTACGAGCTTCTTAGTTCTCCTTTACGCCCGTTGCTGTTCCAATTGTCTGCGGTCCCAGACACCTCCCCAAGGAGGCAGGAGTTCCCATGAAAACGTTTCGCATGATCGTGCTGCTTCTACTCGGGTCGCTGCTGTCAGGTACCGCCGTGGCACAGGAAACAATCTTCAATGTTCCAAGTGGTGATGTCCTCGACAAAGGCAAAACGTATGGAGAATTTGATTTTGCCTATTTGTGGAATGCAAGTGCAGGCACTTACACGCCTCGTTTCGTCGTGGGGATCGGTCATCAGGTCGAGATTGGAATGAATGTAAACGGCATCACCACTCCCGGCTCTTCGCAAGCAACTCCGACGCCGACAATCAAGTGGAGAGTCTATGACAAGAATGGATGGGCATTTCTAGTGGGTGATCATCTATACGTGCCGGTGCAGAACAAGACGTACGACATAGGTAACTACGTCTACGCTGAAGTGACAAAAACCTTCGAGAGCAAGATGCGCCTCACAATGGGTACGTATGATTGTACGTCACACGTGTTCGCTGCCGGCAACAAGGCGGGAGGCCAGTTTGGGATCGAGCAGCCTCTCAATACCCGCGTGACGCTTGCCGCAGATTGGTTTACCGGGCACCACGCCGCTGGATATTTCACTCCCGGCGCGGCCATCAAGCTCAGTTCGAAAGCCACGCTGTATGCGGCGTACGAAATCGGAAATTCGGACGTTTCGCATGGGAACCACTTACTCCTCGTAGAACTTGGCTGGAACTTCAACTAGTACCGTCTCTGCAAAAGCAACAAGATTGCCAATCAGGTCGAGGATTTTCCCCTCCACGCCTTTATATATTTCTTACGAACCTTTTAGTCCGTCCTTACGCCCGCGATGCTGAAATGAAGCTGTTCGGAAGCCAAAAGCTTCAGAAAGGCCAGGCATGGGAGCGGTACCCGTATTCATCGCAATCGCGCTCGCGGCTTGCACGTTTCTGCTGTATTTCCTGTACGCGTTGTTGCGGGAAGAATACAGGACGAGGAAAAGGCAACGAGTCGAAATCACAAAGCTGCCCAGCCGACCACACCTGGTCAAGTTGATCCGGCTGAGTCCTGAGAAACAACTGAGAGTACGAAAAAGGCTTTGACGAGGGTTCCTATGCAGGATGTGCTTTGGATCTTAGTGACAGTCGCATTCTTCGCGATCTCAATCGGATACGTCGAGTTCTGCGACCGGATGAAGTGAGGGTGCAATGAGCCTTGAATCGATCGTCATGCTCGCAGTCAGCGCATTCATGACGGCTTATTTGGTTTATGCGCTGCTGCGTCCGGAGAAGTTCTGATGACCATTAACGGTTGGTTTCAAATTCTGCTGTTTTTTGGGCTCGTGCTGTTGGTTACGAAGCCGCTGGGTAAGTTCATGACCCGGGTCTTCAATCGCGAGCGAACGTTCCTCGACCCGATACTGCGGCCAATCGAGCGC
>DATBIE010000150.1:0-29084 GCA_036557105.1 Terriglobales bacterium | reverse complement strand
GCATTTCGAATTCTAGTTGCAGATGATCATGAAGTAGTCCGCAAAGGGCTAATCGCATTGCTGCAGTCTCAACATGACTGGCAGGTGTGCGGGGAAGCGGCAGATGGTCGCGAAGCTGTCGATAAGGCGCAGCAACTTAAGCCAGATGTCGTGATCCTGGATATCGGCATGCCAAGCTTGAATGGCCTGGAAGCCACACGACAGATCTTAAAGACGAATCCACAGGCGCGGGTACTAATTCTCACCCTTCACGATTCGGACCAGGTAGTTCGCGAAGTTTTGAACGCGGGCGCGCGTGGATTCCTGTTGAAATCCGATGCCGCGCGCGATCTCGTCGCGGCAGTTGAAGCTCTGCGTCGCGACAAAACCTACTTTACGTCAAAGGTCGCCACAATGGTCCTGGAAGGCTACCTCAAAGGCGGAACGCCCGGAGCGCCTGTCCCGACACCCGGCCGTAACCGCTTGACTCCTCGCGAGCGTGAAATCGTCCAATTACTGGCAGAGGGCAAGAGTACGAAAGAGGTTGCGGTCGCGCTGGGATTGAGCGTGAAAACTGCGGAGACCCATCGCTCCAACATCATGCGCAAGTTGCAGTTGCATTCAGTAAGTGATCTGGTTCTTTACGCGGTACGCAACAACATCGTCCACGTCGTACAGGCCGGAATCGAATAAGCTCCCCATATGCAAAAAAAAACGGCAGCTTCTACAGAAGCTGCCGTTCTCTTTTTCGATCAAATAAATCAGGCGGCTGGTTTTCTCCGCCGCGTCTTGGTGGTTTCTGACTCGAGCTCTTCTGATACGGTCTCATTTCCGCTCTCGGCGGCAACGTTGATTCCTTCCGCTAACTGTGTCAGCTTGGCATCCGTGTCCTTTTCTTCCTGAAGCGTTTGTTCAAGCAAGGATGCGGCTTCACGTTCACCAAGCAGATTGGCATAAGTACGCGCCGTTCCGTAGCCCGCTATTTCATAGTGCTCGACCCGCTGAGCTGAGGCGATAATGGCGGCGTCCTTCACATCGGCGTCCATGTCCTCGTCGAGAGTCTCACTTCCTTCTTTAATTACGCCCTCCATACCTTTGCATTTCTTGGCCTTGGCCTTCTCCCCCATCTCTTCAAAGATCTGCTCAATGCGCCGAGCGTGACCTTTCGTCTGCTCCAAATGCTCTTCAATTCCCTCCCTAAGTTCGTCTGAGTTCGCGGCTTCTGCCATCTTGGGGAGTGCTTTAATCAATTGGTTTTCCGCATCGTACAGGTCGCGTAGTTGCTCTACATAAAGATCATTTAAGGATTCGACCGCCATTTTCTTCCTCCGAGAAAAGATTTTTGGGAGTTAGATGGCCGAAATCGGATGCGGTGCGGACTGAATCCATCAATTTCTTCTCGTGTTCTTGATTTCTTGATCTACCTGAAGGCGAGAAGCAGGAGCCGGCCGCTATCGTATGCCGGCGCCTGCTCGAAAGGTGGGGAAGTTGAGGGCAACTTTCATGGCCTGAGAATAGGCTGGACGCGAGCTACGAACAATCCTGCGAACTCTGTAATTCTGCTGAGGAGTTTCCTGTAGCAGAGAAGATGAATTTTCTGCCACATTAGCCTCGATCAGCAATTGCGTGCTTCCGATTCCTTACCCGGTTTCAATTCACCCACCAGATCATCCACCAGACGTTTCCCCGGATGCAAACCTTTTTCCAATGAGGGATTTCGCAGTTAAGTTGCTGTTTTGTCCCGCTCGGTGAATTGTATTTCTACTCAGAAGTTCTAATGACTAGTTGCAACTTTTGTTACCCCTACGCGCGAAAAGCCTTATAAGTCAAAGCGGTACAGGAACATCACCTGAGGCATACAGACCTCACCGGATAGACCATTTTCGCCAACAACTCTAGCCTCATAACTGTGAACACGGCTAATCCAGTTCGTTCCAAACCCACGACAGATAGGCGTTTTGAAAGGAGAGCCTCAGTGACCACCGACACCGACACCATCGTACGATTTAATTCAGACCTAGAGCTAGTAAAGCGCGCACAGCAAGGTGATGCGGACGCATTTGCTTCCTTATTTCATGCGCATAAAGCAAAGGTGTATTCCGTTTGCCTCCGCATGACCAACAATACAGCCGAAGCAGAAGACCTCACGCAGGATGCCTTTCTGCAAGTGTTCCGCAAACTCGCCACGTTCCGGGGCGACTCCGCGTTATCCACCTGGTTGTATCGTATTGCAGTGAATACAGTGCTCATGCACTTTCGTAAGAAAGCGCTGCGCCAGGTTTCACTTGATGAACCATACAGCCAGGACGCAAAAGTTGTTCGGCGGGAATACGGCAGCCGTGATGATAGATTGACAGGATGCGTGGATCGTATCGCCCTCGCGCGCGCGATCAAAGAATTGCCAGACGGATATCGTACAATTTTTCTTCTGCACGAAGTCGAAGGTTACGAACACCAGGAAATCGCGGAGCTTTTGGATTGCTCAGTAGGCAATTCCAAATCACAACTACACAAAGCAAAACTTCGCATCCGCGAATTGCTCGGCCGCACGCAGCAGCAGAATGAGGCTGGTCCGGCCGGCAGGCCGCACCGGGCACGCGTGCGGAAAGACAAAGATGCTGTGATCTGGAACGCGGAAGAGTTCATGCCGGAATTTCCTACACGAGCCACAATTTTTTCGAATGTTTCGCAACTTCCGGCAAGTAATGCCGCCTGAGTCGGGGTTAGCACAATAAATCACAGGCGACCAGGAACTAGAACGGAGAATAGGGTGCAGATCGGGGCAATTCTGACCACGAGCGGTGACAAGAAGGAAACCGATTCTTCGGAGTTGGATGCCCGCCACGTTGGTACGCGGGTGGGGCCACTTACCGAAATCCCGGTGAATAAACTGCAAGTTGTTGGAAATAATCTGCTCGAACTGGCGATGCGGAAACTTCGCGATGCTGGAATCAATTCTCCTTTAATGGTTTCGGAAGGTTTTACTCGCAGTAGCAAGTTATCGCGGCAACTTAGCGGACGAGCTTTTGCGTGGGAACGTGCGGTTTCGGAGTGCCTCGCGAAGCAAATGGATGCCTTGTTTTTGTTGGGCGTTCGAGAATACACCGACCTCGACTACAACGAGCTGCTTCGATTTCATCTGGAACGCGGTTCCGTATTTACTCAGGTATATGACGAGACCGGTCCGCTGGATATCGCGATCATCAATTGTGCCGCGTTGCGCAATGGCAACGGAACATACCACGCCATTCTCGACCATCTGGTTCCGCAACAGGGACGCTTTTATTACGAAGGCTACGTAAACCGCCTTCGGAAGCCACTGGAACTTATGCAGCTGATCGAAGATGCCCTACACGGACGTTGCAATTTGTTGCCGGTTGGAACCGAAGTTGCTGCTGGAATTTGGGTGGGCGCAGGGGCGGAAGTGGATGATTCCTGTACCGTCAGCGGCCCTGTATTTATAGGCGCAGAAACACGAATTGGCGCTGGCTGCACGATCGGCGGAAACAGCGCGATCGAGCAGGCGTGCAAAATTGACACGGGTACTACGATCGAAAATTCGTGGATTCTGCAAAACACGTATATCGGCGTTGGCTTAAACGTCCGCCGAACCATCGTTAGCAACAGGAAAATTTTTCATCTTGACCGCAGAACGGAAGTTGCGATCAATGATCGCCGCTTAATCGGCGCCATTCGCCAGCTGTCACTCGGCGAGTCGGTCGCGAAATTTGGCAGATTTCAGCTGAACAAGTCTACAGATTGACCATCTGTAAACCTGTTAACCAGCTGTAAACCTGTTATTAACAACTCGCATCTGTATAGAGGCAAGAGTGCTGTGCATCTAGACCGAAGAACTAGCTGGATTTAAGTTTCTGCACGTCGTTGCAGAACCCAAGGGAAGGTGACATGAATACGCAGTCCGCAATCATGATTAAACTGCCGGAGGTTTTTGGCAGCAAAGAAGCGCGAAAGCTGGGGCAGGAATTAAAACAAAAAATGCTAACTGAAAGTCCCAGCGTACTGGTGGACCTTTCGCGGGTGCGCCAAATCGACCTGGCAGGTCTTGAAGGTCTTTTGGACTGCATGGAAATGGTGGCGAAGAACGATGGCGCCCTGCAACTGGGAAACATTTCGCCTGAGGCGGCCACGATTCTCGAACTGACTCAGATGGACCGGTTATTTCAGAAGTTTCCCGCTTTCGATATCGCGGCCAACTTTACAACGCAAGAGGTGGTGCCCGAGAGCGAGCAACCAGTCACTCAAAAAGAAGGCGTTGCGGAAAAAGTTCCTCAGCCGCAGCCCGTTGCAGCATAGTCCGTGGAGCGCACCATGAAGCCGATGTTCTTGCGGGCCGTTGGTACTTTGCTGATTTTTGTGCTGAGTATCACGATAGAGCCAATGTTTGCTCAACAGCCTCCGCCGCCAACCGAGCCGGCGCAAAATTCTACCCAACCGCCGGTGGAACTGCCCGAAAACCCCGGAAGGAGTTCGGCTGCTCCGGCGAATACTCAAAATACAGGTGCGCCTCAAAACAACGCTCCGCAACCATCTCATCAGCCAAGCGGTACAGCGGTAGCACCGTCAGTGACCGTTAGTGGCAGCGCGGCGTCGAGACCGGCGGGTGTAGCCATTGCTCCGCCAAAGCAGCACCAGGTGCGTTCATGGCTGATCAAGTTCGGCTTCATTGCAGGCGCTGGAATCGCCTTGGGAACTGTGGCAGCACTTTCTGCGGCCAGCCCGGGACGCGTACCAAACAGTCCACGGTAAGACTTCTGGGCTCCGATTTTCAAAGGATTGAACAGAATTGACTCCCTTACTGATTAGCTTTTCCGGAATTGATGGGGCGGGTAAGAGCACGCAGATTGAAAAGCTGCAGCAATACCTGACCAGCCAAAACATCCCAGTAAAGATTTTGACATTCTGGGACAATGTGGTTGTCCTCTCCTCGCTCCGTTCGGGTTTCAGCCGCAAAGTCTTGCAGAGTGACGGGCAAGTGGGATCTCCGGAAAAACCAGCAAATCGCAACGATAAGAACAGCCAGTCACTTCCGTTGCTTGCCGGACGCTCGTTGCTGCACTTGCTGGACGTATTCCAGCTTCGCAAAATCGTTCGTAGGGCGCGGCGTTCGAATACCGGCGTCGTGATCTTCGATCGCTTCATGTACGACCAGTTGGCAGCGCTTCCCCTGCACAATTGGCTGGCCCGTGCATACGCACGTTTCGTGCTTGGATTCACGCCGAAGACGGATATTTCGTTCCTGCTCGATGCCATCCCGGAAGAAGCCCGGGCCCGAAAGCCCGAATATCCGCTGGAATTTATGAAACAATATCGTAATTCCTATTTCGTCCTGCGCCAGCTTGCCCCAATTACCGTAATTGCTCCTGCAGACCCGGAAGCGGTATACGACGCCATTCTCATTCACCTGAAGAGGTGCATAAGCAATTCTCTGCAGCCGCAACTAAGTTCAGTGATTGCCGCATGACAACTCAGGTTTTTTCTCCTTCTTTCTTACAGCAGTTCTGATCTGCTGGTAACCAACACCTTTGTGTTCAGGAACATCCAAGTTTTGCGCTGCAGGTGACCACTTCGCATTTAGAACCAAGGGATCCCAGTATGAACAATGGCGTTAGACCCACCTTAGGCCTCGTTATTCCGACCCTCAATGAAGCAGGAAATATTCCTGTTCTTTTGCAGCGACTCAGCGATGCGGTTGCAGACGCACCGGTCGATTGCCAGTTCATCATCGTTGATGACGGCAGCACGGACGGTACCAGTGATGTTGCGCGCGCCTGCGCCGCCACAGATCCGCGAGTTCAAGTGTTCGTTCGCGAGCATGAGCGGGGACTTGCTGGGGCGGTTATTCACGGGTGGGCCCAGACGAATGCCGACCTGCTTGGCGTGATCGACGCTGACTTGCAACATCCACCCGAGCTACTGCCCGAACTTATTGGCCGAGTCCTGAGTGGAAGTGATATCGCGATCGCCAGTCGTTATGTTTCCGGTAACGGGGAAAGTCTCGGCGATTGGAACAAGTTCCGGATTCTTGTTTCGCGCTGCAGCACATTGTTAGCAACTGCTCCCCTGCGCACCCGCGGGCTCAATGTGAAAGACCCGCTCTCCGGCTATTTCGTTGTTCGTCGCGAATGCCTCGACGCCCTGAAATTGCAGCCAGAGGGCTTTAAGATTCTCCTCGAGATTCTAGTCAAGGGAAAAATTCGCAACGCGAGCGAGGTTCCTTTTCGCTTTGCAACGCGACAGTCGGGAAAAAGCAAGGCAGATTTCAAAGTCGCTCTCCACTACTTCGCCCTATTGGGAAAGCTTTCGCGCCATGCATTCTTCGGACAAGGACAACAATGAAGATTTGCCTGGTAACATCGTTTCCTCCCAGCCGAGACGCGCTGAACGAATATGGCTTCCATATTGCCAGCGAGCTTCAGCGCATGCCTGGCATTGAGCTCAAGGTGCTGGGCGATGAATTTTCCCCACCTCAGCCGGAGCTCGATGGATTTTCCGTAACTCGCTGCTGGACGTTCAACAGTCTGAGCAATCCATGGCGACTTTTGGGAAGAATCAGACGTGAGAAACCAGATGTAGTTTGGTTTAATCTCGGATTCGCCAGTTTTGGCGGAAAGGCGGCACCTGCTTTTCTCGGGATTGGCGTCCCCGCTCTGGCGCGAATGGCGGGGTATTACACGCACGTCACTTTGCACCAATTGATGGAAACGGTGGATCTGAACGACGCCGGCGTTCGCTTCCCGTTGCTCTATCGCGCCGGCGGATTTCTCGCAACGCACATCGTCCTATTCGCCAATTCCGTCTCCGTCATGCTTCCTGCATACCGCAGTGTGCTGGTCGAGAAATATGGCCGAGGTGCCGTATACGTTCGCCGGCACGGAATCTTTTCAGCCCGCCCGGAATATCCCGACTTAGCACAGCGCGGAAACCCCGAACACCGCATTTTGGCGTTTGGGAAATGGGGAACATACAAACGGCTCGAGCCACTGATCGATGCGTTCAAGATTGTCGCCGCCGAAATGCCTAAGGCTCGCCTCGTTGTAGCCGGCACCGACCACCCAAAAACTCCTGGTTACTTGCGTTCGGTACAGCAGCATCTTGGCGACCGCTCCGACGTGATCTTCAAGGGCTATGTCGCTGAAGATGACATCCCCGGCCTCTTCCAAAGCTCCAGCCTTGTCGTGTTGCCCTATACTTCCTCAGCTGGATCGAGCGGCATTGCCCACCTGGCCTGCACCTACGGTGTTCCGATCGTTGCTTCCGATATTCCAGATTTTCGTAGACTGGCAGAGGAAGAAAGTCTGGCAATTGATTTTTTCCCCGCTGGAAAAATCGATCAGCTCGCACAACATCTTTTGGTCCTGCTTGAGGACCGCGAACGTCAGGTAGAAATGGCGCTTCAGAATGTCTCAGCCGCGCTCCGTATGAGCATGCCTGAGATCATCCGCCAATATCTGAAGACCTTCGAGCTGCGGCAGGAACTCGAACACATGCGCACGCTATCCGCGCTTCGAAGGCTGCCTCACTGGATGCCGATGCGTGACATGCTCGTGCGCCGGAAAACGCGGAAGATGTTATTACGCTCTGAGTCCCAACGCGCCTCTGCAGCCGCGGCCGGCGGCTCCGCAACCAGCGTGATGTATATCGCAAGTTCGGTTTCAGAAGAGGATAGGCCGCACCGCAGGACCGGAACCGAATAGCAACTGGCTCCCAAAGCCAGATCAACGTGCTAGAAACAGGTGAAAGATGGTGTTGTCTTTCCCTTCACGAGGTGGTTAAAAACTGTTGTTTGCCTCACCTGGTACTTTCCAGAAACAAGGCTATAGTGCACCCACTGCACCAGTCCATATTTTTGGGCGAGGTAAAACTCTTCTTTATCGCGGCAGCTGCTGTAGTTCGAATCGCAGTTATAGCGATAGCTCGCCACCAGCACCGGCAGATTTTTTGGTAGTGCTCCGCCGAGCGTAATCTTATACGGCCCCCAAACCTGGTTTACGCCCTTTGATAGATCGTGCGTCGTATAGTGAGTGCAATCGGTATAAATCCGATACGAGGTGTTCGGCACCTTAATAGTTGAACCCGGAAAACCGCCTTTGGCACACCGCGGCACCAGCGGCATATTGGTATTGTTCGTAAACTTCTTGAAAGTCTGAGGGTTGTTCCAGTCGTACTCCGTGATCCAGAGATAGATGTACTTGCCGTCGAACAACTGAATGTCCCAAGGCGTTCCATTTGCCCCTTTTGTCCAGTAAAACTTTCCGTTTAGCAGGTTTGAATAAAGCGGATTTGCGTTTCCTTGCAAGTGATATACCCCACGCAACGCTAGATCAAGGGTCATCCAGTCCAGCATGTCGTATGTCCCACTTGGACATTTCATAGTCGCTTCTGCCTGAACCTGCGTACTAAACCCCAAACACCCTGCCAGCACAAGACACACTACGGCGAGCCCTATACTTTTCCCCATTGTTCCTCCGCGAAAGATATGACCGCGGGCACCCTAGCCGCGGTTCTGAGTAGCTGTGGGCAGAAGCATAGTTGTCTTCAAGACGAACCAACAATAAGGCGAATGCCTTAACTCGAACACACTTTGGCAAGGGTTCTTAACACAGCTTTTTGAAAGGTAAGTTCGTTATTGTGGACCCGGGTTCGTGTTTTCCACCGGAGCATTGTCGATCGGCGGATGTGGTGCGGGATTCTGAACCTCAGGCGTCGTAACCGGCGTATTGTCACGCCGCCTCAGCACGATCGGAGCATTGCTGCGGCGTTTGGCTTCCGCCTGGGCCTGCAGATCGGCTTGGCTGGCTTGTGAGTTCGATCCAGCAACCTGCCCGACCGCTTCCCCGACCATCTCATGATGACTAGCAATTTTCACCGGAGTGCCAGCCTCATAGCCACTTTGTGCGGAGTTGTAGAACTCATTAGCCGTTTCCTTGTCCCCGAGCGCATCGGCAATGAAACCCATATTGTTTAACGAGAACGCGCTTTGCGGATCAAGCTTATAAGCCTCGCGGAAATCTCGATACGCTTTGTCGGGGTCATTGTGATTCAGTGCTGACACTCCTTGAACCTGCAAGCGCGCTGCCTGCTCGCGCTCGCTGTTCTCTGACGCCAGCCTTTGTCGTACCGCCAGCTCGTTCTTAAAAGCAACGTCGCTGATCGACCTGCCGCGCAGATGCGGATCTACCGAAACTACGATCGGCTCTGTTGAGTGGGTCAAGGATGCCTGGTTGTAGTAGTGCAACGCCGACTTGAGATCGCCCTCGCTTTCCATGGCATACCCGAGATTGTTGAGCGTGAATGGATTTCGCGGATCGAGCTTCAGTGTCTCGCGAAGCACGTCTTCAGCCTCAGGACTTCTTCCCTGCTGTAGCAAACTCATGGCTTGAATGTTGCCACGATTCACTCTTAATTCGAGGCTTCCGTACGATTCCGTAACCTCGCTCAGTTTTTTACCTTCCATCTTCCGGGTGCTGGCCAAATCGATCACGGTCTGAGAATTGTTTTCTTGCGCCGCCAGTTGGTAGTAGCGTTGCGCACGATCAATTTCACCCTGCAGTTCGGAAATGTACCCCAAATTATTCAGTGTGAATGGATCGTTAGGATCGATCAGGTAAGCGCGATAAAACAGCCGCTTGGCTTTATCGAGCTGGTGTTTCTGTATTTCTTTCACTCCCTGCCGATTGAGCTTCTGGACGGGAGTAATTTCAGAACGTTTCGGAATGGTAATTCTAACACCGCCGCCAAACGCAAATGTACCCTTGAGGAGGACTGCCAAACAAAGAGCGAGAAGCCGCAATTTATTGAATGAGAGCATGTTCGCTGGAGCTTTCCATCCTGCTTTGGATGCCATTCAGCAGTTCGCGTTTGCCTTGCCTCCGGCAGCTGCTCTGGCTACCCAATGCTCCTCCTAAGCATCCAACTTGCGAGAAAACCATGCGCACGTATTCCATGCTTGCTTACACACTTTTTGTTTGCCTTACGCTTCCCACGCTCGGCTTTGGGCAAAATCAGTCAGGCTTGAGCGCCACGTCGTCCCCAAACGCTAAACCACAAAGCGCAGCCGCGGAGCGCGAAAACTATGATCCCCTGCTCGATCTTCCTCCGTTGCCACACAATACCGTCACTCTGATGGGCGGGGTCATCGTTAATACCAACGAAGTCATGAATCGAATGACTTTTCAGCCCTTTGGCACCACGCAGAAGATTGAAGTGCACTTCGATACCCGCACGCATTTTTATCAGGATGGAAAGCCGATTACGGAACGCGAAATGCAACGTGGGCAGCGCATTTATCTCGACACCATGCTCGACCACGACAGGGTCTTTGCGAAGAGCATCTGGATACGCACCACTTCTGATAGCGGCGTGGGAAGAGGCCAAATCATGGGCTACGATCCCCAGAAGAAGCTGCTGACTGTACGCGATGAACTCACTAATCAGCCAGTGAAGCTGCAAATGACATCCTCGACGGTAGTTCACCAAGGGAACCAGGCCGGCTCACCCAGTGATTTCGTCGAAGGCGCACTGGTCAATGTCGATTTCGGGGCCCAACGCGACCTCCGCTCTGTCACAGTTCTGGCTAAGCCGGGCAGTGTTTTCACCTTCGCGGGAAGAGTAAGCTATGTGGACGTCTCGCAAAAATTGATTGCCATCGACAACCGCAGTGACGGCAAAAAATATGACGTACATATGGATGCAATCGCTCCCAGCGTATTGCACCAAGTACGCGAAGGCGCGGACGTTAACGTATCAGCCATTTTCGAAGGCGATCGCTATTCCGCGAGGAACATTGAGTTCGGATCCACAAATTCCAGCCAGCAACAATAAATTGGCAGTTGTGATTGTGAGTGCAAATCCGGAGGGAGTACCGATACAAAACGCGGCGCTTCAACCGTGGTCATAGGAACATTCTCGTCATCCAGATTCCTTTTAGGCCGCAATCTCAGCGGTGATCTTGCTGCGAAGCTTTACGTAAAATGCAACCGTGTTCTTCGCGTACCGCCACAAGGTAGAGATATCTGTCTGATACCAGCAGCATTCCGACATATGAGGAGAGAATCCGCAAATGAACCTAAAACGCCGATGAACTTTATTCGGGACACCGAGCACGGCCGCGGCCATACGGTGATTGCCTTCAATGATGGTCAGAGGTGTTCCTTCGTCGATGGTGATCAGGATCACGGAATCGAATTCCGAGCTCTCCTGACCTTTCAACTCAAGACTAAGCGAACGCAGCTTGTCAATAAAGCCGTCCTTAGAGCCTGATGCAATGCGTGTGCGTATGCGTTCAACGGTTTCAGCCAGAAGAAAGCTGGGCACGCCATACCTTAGCCATTGATTCCGGGGAAAGACCCGGGTGCGCGAAATCTCTCTGGGGGTGAGTTCAACTTCCCACCACTCAGTGTCTGCCGGTAACTCCTGCCACAAACGGCCTCGCCGGTGGTATAGAAGAGCACGCCGGAGGGAATTCTCTCGCTCGCTACCGAAATCGGGTTGGGTCACAAGCTTGGCGAATCGCTTGCGGTATGGTGTGAATTCATCCCGATAGAATTCGCCGCGCAGGAATTCCGTCATGACTTCGTTTTCATTCACCCGCCGGATTTTTCGTAATCCAGTCCAAAGACCATGGGGTGAAGACGGGCCCAAGGCTTCAGACAATTGAGGCCTCCGTAAAAATGGCATTGACACAGAGAAAAGCAACGCCATCATCAGCACCAGTTGAACCAGGATCACCGTCTGCAATGTCCCATGGAACAGATAGATGCCTGCGATAATGGCGCCGCTGAAGCAAAGTTGCATCCAGCTCACGTTCCCGATCTTGCGGGAAATTTCGTATGTCATGAGCACCACGCTAAGTGAATAGATAGCGGTGGTCACCGCGTACAACACCAGGAGTGATGAATAGAAATGATGACTCTCAGCCGGGAATCCTCTGCCCAACAAAATCGGCCAAAGTCTGGCAGGCGCCGCCCATACACAAAAAATAAACATTGATGAAATTCCCACCGCCAGGAACAATGCCGTGCTGAGGACTGCCCTTCCTCCTCGCTCTTCTGAACTGCCAGCGGAAAATGGAAACATGCTGCTCACTATGGACCAGGTGAGCATGTAAACAATCCTGCCGATCAGCGCTATGGCGGCATAGACCCCCGCCTGCGTGGCGTCAAAGAAATGCTTAACGAGAACAATGTCCAGATTGTTGATGATGACCTGGCCAATGAAGAACGTCAGTGCCTGAAGGCCTTCGCCCATTCCCGCGCGTAGTTTGGCCTGTGGCACTTCGCTGACGTGGTGCTTGCGAGGAATGGCTACAAAGTAAGCAACGACCACCGATGCCGAAATTGCTGTGATAACACCCGGAACGCCATCGCCTGCCGATATCAGCGCCAACGCGCCGGCCAGTTTGATCACGACTTCCAGTAGATAATTCAGGGCAAGCGGAACAAAGTCATAGGTACCCTGCAGGAAACCACGCCGCGTTCCTAGCGGTATGTAGAACACCGTGCCGACTGCCAGCACTTGGACCAGCAGATTTGAAGGAAGATTCAGATAACGCGCGACCTGCGAACTGCTGCTCGCAAGCAATAACCCGACACCCACGCCCGCCAGCCAGGACCTGCGGTGGAGCAAATGGTAAATGGAGAGTCGTTCTGCTTGCGACTGGCTGCGCGCAACAAACTTCGAGCACAGCAACTGGAACGAAAGAGTCACTGCTGACAGCAACATCAGGATGGTGTAAACGACACTGGCGTGACCGAAGTTGTCCGCCCCTAACTCATGCGCGACGGCAAAGTTGTAGGCCAGGTTCATGAGCCCTACCAGCACCGAGCTCACGATCATGATGGCGCTGCCGCTCAGTACTCCGCGCCGCAAATCGCCAATGGTGGAATGTTTGGTGGAACCTGGCCCCGAGTTTGCGGCAGTCAGCGTAGCTGTTTCGATTGCTTCATCGCTCATTGTGGAGGATCCCGAAACCAAGCACGTCAGCGCAGGAGTTCATCAGAAGACACTAAAACGTATGATAGGCAGAAAAGTATTCCGGTTTTGTCCGTTGAAGTTATAAAAAGTTTGCTGCGCGATGCCGAACGAGATGCGCAAGGGATAAGTAACTGGCACTTCGCCAACGCCGTCCTGAAGTGGTCTTTGCAGCCCCTTCGTCCATGAAACCATCACCTCGTTGCTGACGTTGTTGTACGCGCTGAAGCCTTCGCCTTTCGACCAGGTGCCTTCCGCATGTACCGCCCAGTGCGAGACCAGCGGCTTATAGTCCAGCCGAAAACCCGGCCGCAATGCTTGGGCAGTGGCGAAGAAAGTATCTTGCACCCGCCACGAGCGAAGGTATTCAGCCAGAACTGCCGCCGTCCACGACGATCCAAACTTGTGCTGAACACCAACATAGCTATCAGTCGTGTAGTATTCGCGAACCAAGGGGCGAAAGAGAACATCACGCCCCTCGTATCCGGTGATCAGAGCAGTCTTGCCCCAGGGCCGCCCCACCAGGAATTCGATGCGTCCCGCCGCGTCGCGCGAGTGCAGATTCATTTCCGTAAAGGGTCCGGATTCGTGGATCAGGCTGCCATTGACTGAAACCCAATTCCCGAACGAGCTCGTGTACAGATATAGGAACTGGCGGAACAAGTTCTGGTTCATACCAACGGGAGAAGCCGAATCGCGTCGGAGCGTGAACTGCACGCCGGGATTCAGGCTGATCGTCGACCCAAACAGGTGGAACACAGGGTTAATACCGGTACTGAAGCTTGTGTCGTATGTGTTCCGGTACTGAATCAGCAGCTCACTTGGAAAGGACACTGTACCGCGCGCATTCCGCTCCTGGAACAGTCCGGTAATCGTTGGCCAGCCTTTGAAGTTCAGGCGGTAGTGCGCAGTTCCCAGGGTTTCCATCGTGGAACGCGGCGTAGGAAGCAAGGCGGGCACTGATTCAAGGCCGCGAATTCGCGCGTCGAGCTGATAAATGTTTATGTCTTCAAAAACGGGCCGTACCATCAGCTCCGGTGAGGCATTCACTTCTTCCGTAACTTGACGCCCTTCCTGCTCCGCAAGACGAAGTTCTGTGGCGCGGGCGTAATCATTACCCGACATTATGTCGTTCGCGCGCGCGAACATGCTTAGAGCATGTGTGTTGTCGTGTTCCTGCTGATAAGCACCGGCCAGTGTTACCAGGTATTCATAGTCCTGCGCCGCATCGGGGTCCTTCCCCACCGCCTGAAGCAGCGTCATCGCGCTCTCTGTCTGCCCTAGTGCAAGATCGGCGTTTGCCAGTCCGAGATAGACGGCTTCCTGGTCCGCGCCTTCGGCCTGCGCTCGCTCGAAATATTTTTTGCCCAACTCGAACTGATTGATTGAAACCAGGACCTGCCCCGCCTCAATCAGGTTCTCCGCCGTGACGGCGTTTGCTTCTCCGACCCTGGCTTCAGCCATGGCGAATGCAACCTGGTCTTGCGCATCGCCATGGCGTCCGGCCTGCGCAAACAGTCTGGCCAGCGCGAGACGGACTTCCACGCGATTTGCGCCTGGCGCATCCAGGGCACGCGAATATCGGTGCATCGCACCCTGATTGTCGCCCATGGTCAACAAGGCTTCCCCGGTTGCCATCAGGACCTTGGTGCTTTGCCCGAGCTTCTCCGCATTCGCAATCGCTTTGTAAGCATTATCCTTTTGACGCAGTTGGGCGTAGTTGCGGGCCATTTCGGCGTACAGGATTGAATCATTATTGCTGACGGATGCTTGGGAATTCGGGTTCCTAACTAACGGTGTCACTCCGATCCCTGATCGCAGCGCTTCGAGCGAATCTTCATACCGGTGCAGGCGATACAACGCCTCTGCTAATTCCAAATGGACATTCACGTCGTTGGGCGCGAGTTTCAATGCCGCGCGATACTCGCCCTCCGCCTTGTGGTAAACCATCTGTTGACGGTAGGCTTCGGCGCGCGCCAGATGAATGGAAGCCGAATCCGGTAATGTCTTGGCAGCGAGATCAGCCTCGCGCAGCGCGGGTTTCGAGCGGTGGAGCTGCAGGTCGGCAAAAGCCATGCCCAAGTGAGCTTCGCCATAGTTCGGCCGCAATTTCAACGCGGCTTCAAAATCCTGGATTGCCTTGCTGGCCTCACGAAGATCGTTTCGTACAAATCCGCGGTTCATGTACGCGGTCGCATCATTTGAATCTATCGCCAACGAGCGTGAAAAATCCGCGTCCGCCGCCCGAGGATCGCCCTTGTGCGCGTGAACATAGCCGGCAACCAGCGGTAAATCCTTATCGTGAGGCCGCGAAGGCAGGAAGCGCTGCACGATCTTTTCTGCGTCGTCCCAGCGATTCAGAAAGAGCAGATCGTACGCGAGATAATCGGGTGCCTCAGCGTCATTCGGTAGTTTCTCAATCACCTTATACCCAAGATCGGCAGCTTCCTGATAACTCCCCGTGAAGGTCAAATACCGCTGCCGCTCGCGCATGACTTGTGGATTGTCGTTGATCTTTGGATTGGCTGCGGCCCGCTCGACCCAAGTTTTTGCAATGGCCAGTTCGTGGCCGGGGGTCTCCAATGCGGCGTTGATGCCTCCGGCAACTACCAGCGGATTATTCGGGGCCAGCTGATGCGCTTTCTCGTAGTTCGCCTGTGAGCGATCAAACTTCTTGGTTGAAGTGTAGAGATCACCCAAAGCGAAGTACGGCACATAATCTTGCGGATACGCATCTGCCAGCTTAAGGAAGTATTTCTCGGCATCAACCGGATCCTTCAAGTCGCGCGAGAGATATCCCAGGGCAGTTAGCGCCGCGTGATTGTTGGGATCCATTTGCAGCGAGTGCTTGTATAACGCAAGCGCATCCTGCTCGCGTCCGATCTTCCAAAGCAAATTCGCGTAGTTCAGTGCGATATTTACATTTTTTGGCGCCAGCGACATTGCCTGTTTCAAATCCCGTTCGGCCGCCGCAGTGTCATTGAAACCGGATTCAATGAGCGCCCGCAGACGCAAATAGTCGGGCTGCGAAGCCTGATCGGTCCCCGGAATCCTGTTAAGCGCATCACGCGCATCCGCCAGGGCTTTATTCGCTGCGTCTGGCTGCTGCACTCGGCGATAAATTTCCGAAAGACTCAGGCGCAGCGAGACCGGATAAAGTGGGCCTTCCTGCGGCGTTTCCGGTGTGTTTCGAATTGCGATCTGGTATTCATTGATCGCCTCGTCATCGTGATCCTGTATCGCGGCCATTTGTCCACGAATGGCATGCAAGCGGTAATTGCTGGGATCGGAAGATTCAGCGCGCCTTAGAAAATTCGAAGCTTGCTCGAAGCCCGCGACGTTCACCAAAGCCTGTGCCGCACTCAATTGCAGCCCGACATCTTTGGGACGCCGCTCGGCGGCGTGCGTGTATGCATCGGCGGCTTCTTTCTTCTTTCCAGCTACCCCATACGTGTATGCCAGTTCACTCAACGCATCTGGATTCCGCTTCACCGCCCTCTGCAACGTGGCGATCGCTTCGTCGAACTTCCCGGTATCGCGATAGTAACCTGCCACTGCGCGGAGGACGTTCGCATCATTCGGCGCACGGTGGACGGCTTTATCCAGATACTGCTTCGACGCATCCCCCTGGTTTAGCTTCTGATAAGCACGAGCGATCAGCAATTCTGTACGCGCATCCGGCTTGACCGAGTCGGCGCGTTTGAGAAGGTCGAGCGCTGTATTCGGATCAGTGTTGAGGGCAAGTTCGCCCGCAAGCTGCAGGTCAGTTGCGCTCTTGGGATTGGCGGCCAGCACTTGCTTTAGTAGATCTTGTGCTTGCTGCGTCCGGCCCATCTTTGCGTAGGTCTGCGCCTCTCCCGAAAGCCCGGCAATTGAGGAGGGCTTCAGTTGTAATCCTCTCTGATAACCTTGCAGCGAGAGGTTGTAATCGTTGCCGAGTCTCGCCGCATAGCCGAGTAGAAACCATAAATCCGCGTTCTGTGGCGCCGAATGGGCGGCGCGACTCGCAGATGCAATTGCCGCGCGGTAGTCCCCCTTCTGCAATGCCTGATTGACAGCCCGCGCCTCGCGAGCCGTCTCTATTCCGGAGCCCCATCCAATCCCGTTCTCTTGCTTTTTTGCCGGAGCCTTTTTTTTCGTTTTCTTTTGCTTAGAACTGGGAGGCTGGTTCACTTCGAAGGTCTGCGCAGTAATCGGCTGGATAACTGCGAGCGAAAGAAATAACGCGATTGCAATGGAAAGGTATTTTCCGCGCATGGTGCAGTGTTGAGCGCGCGGATGCCTTCCTGAACTGCTCCCGAATACTTCACCGCCGCTCGAACGCTCAGATGCATTGCGAGTAGCAGCGGTTGGATTCAGAGCCGCACCTTTGACGGCTAAAATCCACAGTCCATGGTAGTTGCCTCGGTCACGGAGGCGTCCACACAGTAGCAAACCTTAGACGGACTAGGTGAATCCAAGCGGGTGCTCACAATCGTGCGGGGAGGAAAATACCACCGTGGAAAAGAGCTATTTCTCGCGGCCGATTCCATTACGAGTGATCCTGCTGCTCGCCCTGGTCATCCATGGTCCCTTGCTGGCCATGCAGCTGCCGCTGACCAACTCCTACGACGCAAACTTACACATCTTCTTTGCGTCGCATTACGCACATAGTTGGTTTAATCCGTGGAACCCGAAGTGGTTTGCCGGATTTTCTCAAACCACATACCCGCCCTTAGCGCAGCAGTGGATCGCGTTGCTCTCATTTATCTTTGGTCTGCACTGGGCTTATCTTCTGGTGCAACTCGCAGCAATCCTGTTGGTTCCCATCGGGGTCTACCGTTACTCCCGGTTGTGGGTGAGCGAACGCGCCAGCAGTTATGCCGCACTGTTCAGTGTGTTTGTGGGAGCGTTGGCATTCCTGGTTTATTCCGCCGGCCAGCTCCCGACTACGCTCTCCGCACCCTTGTATCTTTTGGCCATCCCCTATTTTTACGACTGGTCTCGGTCCTCCGATGGCCGCGCGTTGCTAAAGGGCGTTGTGCTGACCCTCGCTGCCGGCGCCGTCCACCACGTAACTTTGATCTTTGGCTCGTTGCTGTTTGCAATTCCTGTGCTGTGGCTGGCAGTGCTTGATCGCGAAGAACGCAATGCGGGCGCAGTGGTCATCCGCGGAATTATTTTTGGTGTTGTGGCTGCCGTTGGGCTTGGCATTGTGCTGCTGCCGTACTGGATTTCAATCATCCAGCACCCGATTCAGCAAATGCCGATTCCCCACGCCAGCCGTTCAAACCTGCTGCTTAATCTTACTTATCTCACTAATTACTTCTTCGTGCCGTACGGAATGTTGGTGATCGCGCTGCCGTTCATTGTGATTTACGGGTCCGCACACCGGCGTCTTCGTCCCTTGATGTTTGGTTTCTGGGTCACCTTTATTTTCGGTCTGGGTGGCACGACTCCGATACCGAAATGGGTACTAGGCCGGGCTTTTGAAATTCTCACCTTTGAGCGTTTTACCCTTTCGGCTGCGTTCATGGCTTTGCCAATTATCGGTTTGATCGCCGAACGTTTGTTGGAGCGCAATCCAAGGCGCGCCGGCCTTGGGCTGGCATTCGCGGCAATTATTACGGTTGTGTTGCCGCTTGCGTGGACTGCAGTCAGCCCGTTTTCGGCGAATGCTAACCTCAACGTTGATTCGGTTGATAGTTTCCTGAACCGCGACAATCATGACCGCTATCGCTATCTCACTCTCGGCTTCGGCAATTCCCTGCCGAAGGTTTCAACCTATACCGATGCCAACAGCGTCGACGGCGAATACAACTCCGCCCGCCTTCTGCCCGAGTTCACACATTACGGTACGGCACAGCTGACCAGCGCGAAATACTTCGGCACCGCTGGCATGGAAGCCTTACGAATGATGCTGCGCCACGCCTCGCACTATGGACTGAAGTACATTTTCATCCACGATCCGTTCTATGAGCCACTGGTGAGCTTTGCCGGCTGGCAGCAAGTCGAAAGTTATGACTCTGGCTCAATCACCGTGTGGTCGCGGGAAGACATTCCTCCTGCCCGGCCGATTCCGTCCGACGCAATGCCGACAGCGCTGGAAGGGCTGCTGTGGGGAACGCTGCCGTTGGCCAGCAGCATTCTGGCCATTCTTTTCGCGTTCATGCTGCCGGACCGCGTTCGAGTGCGACCCAGCGCCGATGTTGTGGTTCCATTCCCGGAGCATGAAGATGAAAACGCGCTGGTACGGGAGGCAAAATAATGAAATACCTGCTTCCAATCGTTATCGGCGGGATAACGTTAGTTCTGGTCGTGATTGCATGGTTCAACTCCGGCGGCGTGCAACGGCGGGAAATGCAGTCAGCCGTCACGCCTGAGCAGGCGCTCCGTCTGATGCTCTCGCAGATTAAAGCGCACAATTTTGATGCCGCATATGCGCGGCTTGCCAATCGCAGCGATGTGGATAGAAACAGCTTTGTTCGCGAGTTCTCTGGAAGTTACGGAAGCCTGCTTACCTATTCGTCGCTCGAGAGTTTCGACATTCGGGGGTTGCACGCAGGCGATGATCAGGCATCGTTTCGCGCGCGCTTGCACTATTCCACCGCTGTCGGCCCAATGGATGACGTTCGTGATTTCAAACTTCAAAAGGCGGGGGACACCTGGAAAGTGGTCTGGCCAGTGGACAACGCCACCAAGCTTCCTCCCCAGGTGATTGCGACGAACTACCTTCGTTGGGATGTAATCGGCCGTAGCGCAGGCGATGCCTGGGGCGTACAGAATGTTGACTCACCCCAGGTTCGAATTCTTTCGATGAACCCAATCCAGCGGCCTGATGGGGTTGTATTGGTCGGCGAGATCGTTAACGAGGATTCCGTCCCTGCTTTCATTAACGTTGGAGCGACGCTGCTGGATTCGAATGGTAACGAGATCGCGCAAGAGAGCAGCTTCGATAAAATCAATCACAAGCTGCTGCCGAAACAGGTTTCACCCTACCGCATTGATTTCCCTAACATGCGGCTGGAAAAAATCAAAAATGTGCGGATGGATGCAAAGGCGCTCCTGGTTTCAGCCAGCGCTGATCCAGTGATCGAAATCAGTCAGCAGAAGCTCGAAACCGATCCGCTGGGCAAGAAAGTCCTCAGTGGCCAGTTAATAGATGAAGGCGGCCAAGTGGTAGAAATACCGCATGTGATTGCCGCGTACTACGACAGTAATGGGAAAGTGATCTGGGTCTCGGACGGTTACGTAGACCAGGCGTTGCTTCCACAAGTGCCTGTCTCCTTTGCGGTAGACGTGCCCGCCGACATCGCCAAGAACGTGCAGAGTTATCGCGTTGTCGTGAACCACTACGATCGAGCCTCTTAATGCGTACCCTACTTATAATCGGGTTCACCTTACTCATTACGACACTCGTTGCTGCCTCGGAGATTCATCCGCCCGCGCAAGTAGCCGCAGGCACCTCCATCACAATCCCTACACTTGGATCAGGTGATGCAACGTTCTATCTGATCGGCCCCAATGAGGCCCTCAAGCGCAAAGTCCAGGCGGGGAACAATATCCCCGTCGACGCCGACCAACTCGATCATGCCGGGCGCTACGTCGCTATTTTGTGTGCCTCGGATGGATGTACATCGTCGAACTTCTTTGTTCACCCAGCAGCGGCCAACAAGCTGGCTTTCATCGTTCATCCCTCGCGTATTCCCGTCGGCACACCTAATGGGATCATCGCGATGGCGATCGTTCGCGACAATTTTGAGAACATCGTTCTAAAACCCGAGAACGTAACGTTTTCCGTGATGCCTGCGGGGGAGAAGTCGATATCGGCTGCGCGCGCCTCTGAAAACGGCGTTGCCTGGGTGCGCCTTACATCCGCCCGTAAGCAAGGCGCGGCCAAACTGGGTGCATCTATCGGCCATGCCGACGAAATTCGAGTAGTGCAACAGGTCGCCGCCGAAGCCTGCAACCTGCGCATAAAGGCAACCCGCGACAAACGAGGGGTCCTGATCGAAACTGATCCAGTCCACGATTGCGCGGGAAATCCGGTTCCCGATGGCACAGTCGTAAGCTTCACGGCAAGCGACGCAGCCGGGAAAACAACAGTTGATGCACCAGTGAAACGCGGTGTGGCGAAAGTCGAAATGCCAATCGAGGGCAGGGCGAAGATCAGGGTCGCTTCCGGCGTGGTTACAGGGAACGAGCTCGAGGTATCGGAATGATCTCGAAACTATTTCGGTACGCCTCTGTTGTCATTACCGTGCCGGTTCTTCTGCTCGGCTTTGTTGCTTACCATCTTGGCGCGACCGCAGATAGCGAACTGCCGCGCGTCCAGCTCAACAGCGATAACATGGGGCCCCGGCCGATCGAAGACCTCACCAGCAAGAGTGTGCCACGCGATTACGCACTCGCATGGCAAACTATGGAGCAGGCAGTGGCTGAGAATCGTTCCGGCTTGCTCGACGCGTATTTCACGGGTCGGGCACGGCAAGATCTGATACAGCGCGTTAAGACGCAGATCCAGTCCGGCTTACGCACACGATACATCGATCGTGGTCACAAGCTGGAAGGGATTTTTTATTCTCCGGCCGGCGATGCAATGGAATTACGCGATCATGCACAATTCGATATTCAAGTACTCGACGGTAGCAAAGTGATTCACGAAGAGCCGGTAAACGCCGAATTCATCGTGTTGATGACTCCCGGTGCCGACCGTTGGCTCGTGCGTCAACTCCAGGCAACAGACGGGAAGAAACCATAGAGACCTCCTAAGCAGCCACTCAGCGCTATTGCTCCGCATCCAAAAATGAAGAAACGAGTGCACAGTATGAAAGGATTCTCTGTCGTCGTGGGGGCAGTAGCGGGATTTTTCTTGATTACAAGTGGCTGCTCTCATAATCTCGTGCGCCAGTCGTCCAAATTGCCCAACTTAAACGAGTCATCGCGCATTCTGGCGGATTACCAGCCGTGGTTCGGGTCGCCCGATCATCTCAACGTTGGTTACTCTACGCTTGATCCTGCAGTGCTTCGCAAGCAAATACAAAAGGCGAAAGAGATGGGCATCTATGCCTTTGCGGTGGACTGGTATGGTAGCCGCCGGCCCTTCGAGGACAAGAGCTATGCTCTGCTGCAACAGGTTTCGGCCGAAAATAATTTTCACATCTGCCTGATGTACGACGAAACACAGGAAAATAACGGCCAGGCAACCGAAGAAGCACTGGACGCCTTCGACAAGGCGTATCGCTCCTACATCGGCCCCAATGCTCCGTGGCGTACGGCGTACGTTACTTATCAAGGCCGTCCGATCATTTTTATCTTTCCAAAGCGTGGCGGTACCGATTGGGACCGGGTGCGTGCCGCCGTCGACCAGTGGGAGCATCCACCGATTTTGATATACAAAGACGAGCCGCCCGCCAAATACGTGCAGGATTTCGATGGCTATTACGCATGGGTGCATCCCAGCAATGGCTGGAAAGCCGACGGTAGCGACTGGGGGAAAGAATATCTTCAGAGGTTCTACAAGAAGATGCAAAGCCGCTCCGGCAAGATCGTGGTCGGAACAATCTGGCCCGGCTTCAACGATACGAAAGCTTCATGGAGTTTGAATCGCCACATGGCCCGACGATGCGGCCAGACCTTCGAAGACACGCTTAAGATATTTCATGAGTTTGATGACCCCGAGCGTCCCATGCCCTTCCTATTGATCGCTACGTGGAACGACTACGAGGAAGGCACGCAGATCGAGTCCGGGGTTTCCGAATGCAACAAGGACCAGCTCGCCAAGCAGCAGCAACTGCAGCATTAACCAACCTGCAAAGCGCAGCTCACATCGAATTAAACCAGTTACAAATATAGGAGTTGTTCATGAACAGTGTTTCCGACGCGCACTACATGAAGCTGCTTTCGAGGCTGATGTTCCAGGGTTACGGTGCTGATTACAGCGCTCCGCGTGCGGACTTGGAGTCCCTAGCTGCCGAACTCCAGGCCATCTTCGAGATGAGCGAAGAACAGTTCGCCGAGTTTCTGAAACTGGCCGACACCCACCATGTGCTTGTCCGCGCGTTGCGAGTAGTCGAGCAGGAGGCGGTGAAGCGCCAGAAGCCACGCGTCGAGGAATGGTGCAGTGAAGCTCTTGCGGCAGAAAGTGCCCGGCTCTCGAGTGCAGTCGAGTGGCTGCACGTGATCGTCCACACCTTGCAGGACTCAGGTTGTCCTGTCACAGTGATCAAGTCTCTCGATCATTGGCCTGATCTCGGGTCCGATCTCGACTTATATAGCAGCGGCACCCCCGACCGTGTGGTGCAGGTAATGCAGTCAAAGCTGCAGGCCGAACTGGAGGCCCGAAGTTGGGGAGACAAGCTGGCAAACAAGTGGAATTTCCAAATTCCAGGACTCAAAGAGCTGATTGAAATTCACGTGCGATACCTCGGCCAAACTGGCGAACAGAAACTAATGGCCGAGCGCGTAATCGAACGCAGCGTACGGAAAGAAGTGAACGGACACACGTTCCCGGTCGCGGCGCCGGAAGAACGAGTTCTGATCTCAACCTTACAGCGCATGTATCGGCACTTTTACTTTCGACTTTGCGATATGGCCGATTTCGCTACTCTCCTGGCAAGTGGCGCTGTCGATTTTTACCAACTTCGCCGCGGCGCAGAGCTCGGGGGAATCTGGCCAGGCGTCGCCAGCTTTCTAGTCATCGTCTCGAATTATGTGAATAGCTTCGGAGGTTCGATTTCCCTGCCGCGCGAAGTTGTTGAAGCGGCGCGCGCAACTGACCTCAACGTGCAATTCCGTGGCGGTTTTCTGCGCGTTCCGATGAAGCCAGCCGCAGGTCTATACGGCTCGCAGCTGCTCAACGCCGGGAAACACGGTGACCTGCGGGCGATCTCGCGCCTACCTTTGCTCCCACCACTCGCCGTCTCTGCTCTCGTTGCTTTCCGGCTTACGGGCAGCGACAAAGGCGTGTGGTAAAACCCGTGGTCATCCTACCCTAGCGTACATGAAATACCTGATGGAACAATACGATCATTGGCTGTAAGCTATTGATATAAAGATACTTGTAGCCAAGGCAAATGGTGCTATATCCGCGCCCTGCATGGCGCCTGAGGGAATCAATGCGAATCGCCCAAGTCGCGCCCCTATACGAAAGTGTCCCGCCCAAAATGTATGGAGGGACTGAACGGGTGGTTTCCTGGCTAACCGAGGAGCTTGTCAGCCTAGGGCACGAAGTAACGCTTTTCGCCAGCGGCGACTCCATGACAGCTGCACGCTTGGTTCCGGTTTGTCCTGAGTCATTGCGGCTCTCGCCGGAGTGCGTTGACCAACTCGCCCATCACATGTTGCTCTTGGAGCATGTTCTTCGATTAAAGGACGAGTTCGACTTCATTCATTTTCATATCGATTATCTGCATTTCGCGCTCAGCCGGCGTGAGCGCTATTTTCACCTCACGACATTGCACGGTCGTTTAGATATTCCCGATCTTGTTTCGCTTTACAAGATGTATCCAGAAATGCCAGTGACTTCGATCTCAGATGCACAGCGCGAACCTCTACCCCATTTGAACTGGCAAGGGACTGTTCATCATGGATTACCGGTTGACAATTACAAGTTTCATCGCCGGGCGGGGGATTATTTGGCCTTCCTGGGGAGAACGTCCCCGGAAAAAGGTTTGGATCGCGCAATCGAAATCGCAAAAACAGCAGGAATCCCACTTAAAATTGGCGCCAAAATCGATAAAGTGGACCAGGAGTATTTCGACACGGTTATCGCGCCGCTGTTAAAAACCTCGGATGTTGAGTTCGTTGGTGAAATCGGATATCCGGAAAAGAATGACTTCCTCGGCAATGCGATGGCGCTTCTCTTCCCGATCTCGTGGCCTGAACCCTTCGGCATTGTAATGATTGAGGCAATGGCTTGTGGGACGCCGGTCATAGCGTATCCATTCGGGTCGGTTCCAGAAGTTATATTGGACGGCGTCTCCGGTTTCATAGTCTCTGATCAGACCTCCGCAGTTGAAGCCATCAAAAATATCCACAAGATTGAGCGCAAGGCGGTAAGAAAACATTTTGAACAGCGCTTCACAGCCGACCGCATGGCGTTAGACTATTTGAAAATCTACGAACGCATGTTGAACCGGAAGAAAGTTCCGCTCACTGCTTCCAGCGGAGTTCTGAATTGGATGAAGCTACCCTCACCCAGCAGCAGTACTACATAGCCACAAAATCCGCTCCCAGTGATGATCGCGCGCGTGTATTGAAATACGGTTCAATGTTCGCCGTCTTTGACCGCCTGGGCGACATCAGCCGTGAAGGACTGGGTGAACAGGGGATTTTTTACGAGGGCACCCGCTATTTATCCGAGATGGGATTACGCCTTTGGAACGAGCGGCCGCTGTTGCTGAGTTCCACGATTGAGCCCAATAATTTCCTGTTTACAGCCGATCTCACAAACCTGGACGTTTCCCGTGGAGGCGACGTCGTTATTCATCGCGGGACTCTGCACATGCTTCGCTCACGCTTTCTCTGGCGCGCGACTGCTTATGAGGAACTCCAGTTCGTAAACTACGGAATGGCGCCAGTCGACCTGCCCGTTTCCATCGTTTTTGCTGCGGACTTCGCCGACATTTTCGAAGTGCGCGGCACTCCCCGCGAGCGCAAAGGTATGCAACTGCACGAGGATGCGGGAGAAAATTTCATTCTTCTGGCCTACGCCGGCCTGGACGGGATCAACCGCACAATGCGGATTCAGTGCGACCCGCCGCCAGAGAGGATCGTAGGCCCGGAGATGAGATTCGAACTGCGGCTCCAACCCAAACAGGAACAGCGTTTCCACATTTCAATGGAGTGCCGGAACGGTAGCACGAGGAAAGCCCCGTCCTACCCCCAGGCAATGCGCCGCGCTTACAGCGAAATGCATACCTCAGCTCAGTCATTCCCGCAAATCCACAGCTCCAACTCGCGCTTTAACGACTGGATGAAACGCTCATTTGCCGACGTCCAGATGATGACTATTGGCAACCGTGAACGGAACTATCCATATGCCGGAGTGCCTTGGTTCAGTACGGTTTTTGGCCGTGACGGCATCATTACTGCGCTCGAGACCCTGTGGATCGATCCTTCAATCGCTCGAGGAGTACTGGAATTCCTCGCCACTACACAAGCAACCGAGGTGGACGAATCGCGGGAGGCGGAACCGGGGAAAATACTTCACGAACTGCGCCATGGAGAGATGGCAAATTTAGGAGAAATTCCATTTGCGCGATATTACGGGAGCGTCGATTCCACACCGCTGTTTGTAGTGCTCGCGGGGAAATATTTCCTGCGTACAGGCGACCGGCAACTCATTGAGCAACTCTGGCCCAATATTCAGGCCGCGCTGGACTGGATCGACAACTACGGAGACCTCGACGGTGATGGCTTCGTCGAATATGCCCCGCATGGAAACAAGGGCCTAGTGCAACAAGGATGGAAGGATTCGAACGATTCGGTCTTTCATGCGGATGGGACTCTCGCCGTACCGCCGATCGCTTTATGTGAAGTGCAGGGTTATGTTTATGAGGCCAAAGTCGTCGCTTCCGTAATGAGTGCTGCGTTGGGTAAGACACACATCAGTGCGGCGACTGAATCGCAAGCCTCTGAGTTACGCCAGAGATTTGAGCAGGCGTTTTGGTGTGACGACATCGGCTTGTATGCCCTGGCGCTGGATGGCAGCAAACGCAAGAGGCGTTGCCAGGTTCGGACTTCGAATTCGGGGCATTGCCTCTATAACGGTATCGCCACCCCTGAGCACGCCAAACAAACGGCGAACACTCTGCTCGGGAACGAGATGTTCAGCGGCTGGGGAATACGTACTTTGGGTTTTCAGCAACCCCGATACAATCCACTCTCATATCACAACGGTTCGGTGTGGCCGCATGATAACGCCCTCATTGCGAGCGGATTCGGACGTTATGGTTTACGGAACCTGGCGGGAAAAATCATGCTCGCCCTGCTCGACGTCAGCAGCCTGATGGACCTGCATCGGCTGCCTGAACTTTTTTGTGGCCTGGAACGCCGAACCGGCGAGGGTCCGACACTCTATCCAGTTGCTTGTTCGCCGCAGGCATGGGCGGCGGCGGCGCCGTTCTTGCTGATTCAATCCTGTCTGGGGCTAAGAATCGAGGGCGCCTTGAATCGGGTCGTTTTTGAGCGACCCTGTCTGCCTGAAGGCATTACACAGCTCTCGATTGGCGGCTTGCGGGTGGGTAATGCCTCGGTCGATCTCTTCTTTGAGCGCCAAGCCGACAACGTGCGCGTTCAGGTCCTGGAAAAACAGGGCGAAGTTGATGTGGTTGCAACACTTTAGGGGAAAATCCAGAACTCCTAGTGTGCTTACCCTAAAACCCCTGGAAAGTTACTGCTATCACCTGATGGATGCCTCATGAGCAGCCGCTTACATTTGAAAAAAGCTCACTTCGGAGGCTTGACAATGACGAGAAGAACGCTGTTTCTCGCTGCCATCATGGTGTTGGCCTCGCTTGGGGCAGGAGCACAGAACACTCCACAACAGGATTCGGCAACTCAACAAACTAACATTCAGCAAACCAACAATAATGCATCACAATCAACTGCCGCCTCCCAGCCGAGTCAGCCTGATTCCCGGACGACTGCGCCCAATGAACAGACTCCAGCTGTGAGCAACGGTCAACTGCCACAGACTTCCACGATTCTGCCGCTGCTTGGCTTGATTGGATTGGGATCTTTGGTGGCAGGCTTTTTTGCAAGACGTTGAATTTCTATGCAGGTCCTGAGGACCAGCACTCGAAACCGTACACGTCGCCTGATTCGATTTAGTCCGCTGGTGGTTCAACCAGCACGATGGCGATCACAAACCAAGCGCGAAAAACCTAAGCTGCCGGTCAGGAAGTCTGGTCGACGTCGTCGTGTGGCTTCAGTGTTGCTCATTGCGACGGGTAGCGTCCTGTGCACTTATGTCGCCGGCAGCTATGGTCGAATGTATCTAACGCAGAAAAAATTGCTCCGCGAATGGAAGGCTGAGGGTACGCCCAACGCGCCGGGCCCACCGTTAACCAAGCTCTCCATCCCCCAGATTGGTTTGCGGGCGGTAGTGCTTGAAGGCACGTCCGACCATTCTCTGCTACTCGGACCCGGGCACATGAACGGCACGGCCTTACCGGGAACCAAAGGCAACTCCGTAATTGCCGGCCACCGCGACACTTTCTTCCGTCATGTCGACCGTTTGAAAATTGGTGACGATATTTACATTCAACGCAAGGCCAAGCTTTTTCACTTTGTAGTTGTCAGAAAGAAGGTCGTCCAGCCAACAGACCTCTCAGTGCTCCGTGCTACTGCAGATCCTGAGCTGACGCTAATTACCTGTTATCCACCACACGCCATTGGCCCCGCCCCGGAGCGCCTGATCGTGGTCGCAAAAATACCGCGCAGGACCCGCTGACTGTATCAATTTTTATTAGCTCCTCTGTCCTTCTTCTCTTATCAGTAAGCATTTGTTCTCAATTACATAGTTCACTGGATAGTAGTCAGCTCATCGTTGTCCGTAAGATCAGAGTTGAGAGGGCCAGTTTGCCTTTGTGGGCACAAAAACGAGGACATTAGCTATGAAACGAAGCAGAGAGTCCGTCACAAAGTCGCTTGTGACCATAAGCGTCATTCTGATGTTCGTGTTGAGCGTAGGCTGGGCTGCAGCACAAACGGCCGAAGACAACCAATCGGATATTGAAAAGCGAATCAGGAATTCGGCTACTGTACTCGATGAAATTATGGGAGTGAAGGACAAAGCTATTCCCGACGAGATTATGCAAAACGCGAAGTGTGTGGCCGTAGTTCCTTCCATGGTCAAAATCGCGATCGGTTTCGGCGGCAGCCATGGCAAGGGCGTGGCCACTTGCAGAACCGCACATGGTTGGAGCGCTCCGGCGCCTCTCACGATCACGGGCGGTAGTTGGGGTCTGCAGCTCGGTGGACAAGCCATCGATCTCGTCATGTTAGTGATGAACCAAAAAGGCATGGACGCGCTGCTTTCGAGCAAATTCAAAATTGGCGGTAACGCGTCGGCGGCAGCCGGTCCGGTTGGAAGGCATGCATCCGCTAGCACCGATTGGAAGATGAAATCC
>DATBIE010000149.1:0-28877 GCA_036557105.1 Terriglobales bacterium | reverse complement strand
AAAGCTCGATCAAGCGCCTCTGCGTTCTTTGCGGATGTTCCTCTGCGCACTCTGCGGTTAAAAGCTTTTTACGTCCGCGAAGAAAAAGCCGGGCAATTCGCCTTGAGCGGAGCAGCAGAAGTTCCGGTCTACGCGGATTCTATCGCGTTACCAGTTCACCTTTAACCCCAACTGAATCTGGCGTGGGTCGTAAGCCGCAGTCGGCTCGCCCGCATTGGTGAACAGTGGGCTGACCGCAGCCACGTTGTACCGGTTCACGATGTTGAAGATATCCACTGAGGCATCCAGGTTCATGCGCTCGCCGAGGTCAATACGTCGTCCGATGCGGATGTCGTTAAACACGCTCCAGGGAGTTATGCCCGCGTTGCGGCCGAGATTGCCGTCCAGCGAAAGTAGCGTGCCATTGAAATTGGCAATGCAAGGCTCCTGGAAGACGCCGGTCGGCGAGAACTTCGAGCTGACTCCGTTCCCACAGGCGGGATTCACGAATGTATTCGGGCGACTGGTTAGTGACGATAGCTGGAGGTTATCGCCGCTGCCGGTCAGGATATTGAATGGCCGCCCCGACCCGAATTCGATCAGTGGAGCGAAGGTCCAGTCGCTGAGCAATTTTCCAGCGAAACCATCGCCACCAACTTTGCCCACCTGGTAGACACCGCTGAAAACGAAACGGTGCCGCTGATCAAATAGCGACGTAGCACGGTCCAGTCCGGGGAAGTAGCTGTCCTGCGGAGTCAGCGTGGATTGCAGGTCAGTTGAGTCATCAATCGCATGGGACCAAGTGTAGGATGCCAGAAACTCGTAGTGGTTATTGAAACGCTTGCGCAGGTTGGCGCTGAGCCCGTGATAGACCGAGCTGCCGTTAGAAAAGTTAGCATCCATGTCACCGAATGGAACGCAGCCGTTCAGTGATCCCGAGAGCGGATCGCAGGCCGTATTGAATCCCTGGCTCTGTAGAGTCTGGAGTACCTGCTCGGCCAAGCCGACGCATGCGCTTCCGCCGGGGATTCCGTTGATATAGAGGCCCGCAATCGAAGGATTGATCCCGCTGGGCCGGAAGAAATTCATCAGCGAAGCATCCACGTAGGGAGCGCCGGTGCCCGTCACACCGCAGCCTGAAACAGTGAACGGACTTGCCGGCGTCTGGCCAGCGGCAAGTGCATTTTCAAAATTCGCCACCATCAGATCGCCGCGAATGGTGTTCGCGTTGATGGGGCGATTCAAGTGACGCCCACCGTTGAAGTTGTATGCCAGGTCGAGCGCAAAGCCATGACCGAGGTCACGCTCAATGCTCAGGTTCGCCTGCTGCGCGTAAGCATAGACAAAATTGTTGGCCTGCGGATATCCGAATGGCTGGAAGCCCAGGGGCAGAGGTGTAGCGGTCAGATAATTCTGGTTTAGAAAAACCGATTGCGGAAAATTCAGAGCTTGAAAACGCTGCTGGTTTGGCAAATAACCCAGAGCGCTCGTCACAGCTGGATTGACCGAAACAGCGCAAGGGTTCGCCGGATTCGAGTTGTTGATCGGAAGTCCCTGGAAGATCGGTATTGCGTTCAAGTTTCCGGGATTCCCGACGCCGAACGAATTGCTGCAAAGACCCGTGCCGCCGAATGCGAGCTGGCCGCTCGTTGACCCGTCAGAAGCATCGCCGAGAAAGTACAGGCCGAGCAGCGGGTGATCGTAGAACATTCCGTACGACGCGCGGACAACAGTCTTCCCGTCACCTTTGGGATCCCACGCCAATCCAACCCGCGGCTGAAAGTTGTTTGTGTCTGTTTGGATTCCTTTTTGCAGTCCCAGGAATTGATAACCGGTCGCAGCAAGCCCGGTCGGAGCTTTGAACTTGGGTGGAATCTCAACGTCGTAACGCAGGCCGTAATTCAGCGTAAGGTTGCGGCGAACGCGCCAGGAGTCTTGCCAGAACAATCCAATAGGAACGTTGCGGAATGAATCGTGGGGACTACCAAGACCTTGCACAAAGGTCGCTGGTAGGCCTGCACCATACGCCTGCACGGGCGATAAACCCGGGAAACTGCTTGGGAGGCCCAGGCTTGCAGCGCTAAAGCTGCCGAAATCATAGACGCCGCCATAGTTCACCGTGAAAGTTGCAGTCAGGGGAAGGTAGTTGAAATCGGCGCCGAATTTTGTATTGTGTTGGCCCAACGTCCAGGAGAAGTTGTCGGTGAACTGGTAACGCTGCTCGGTGCGCTGAATGTAGGAGTAAGGCTCGCGTCCAAAATAAGCAAAGCCGGTTATGTTGACCGCCGGATCCGACCCTCCCGGAATGGCGGTGTTATAGAAGTACTGCAGTCCGCGCCGCGCATACTGGAAACGAAATTCATTCAGTTTGTTGCCGCTGATTGTCCACGTATCCTGAACAACGCCAGCGACATCGCGATACGTCTGCTCCGAAGTGCGCGAATATGCGTTTTGGCCGAACGGCTGGTCTTGTCCACTGACTTCGATCCCGGTGACCGTGCTCGGGCTGGCATTCACTCGGAAGGTGAGTCGGTTGCTGTTGCTGATGTTGTGATCGACGCGAAACGAGTACAAGCTCGTCCCTTCAAAGACGGGGAAGTTTCCCTCCTGCGAGGCCAGCGTCTGGTAAGACGCCGGTACAAAACATGTTCCAGGACTGGCACACGACGTGATAAAGCCAGGTTGGCCTCCCATTGCGGCCGGCCATCGTCCATTCACTGCCATCCCCGACGATCCTCCCAGCAGTTCCTCATAAGCGAGTAGGTTGGGGACGCCAATCGCGCCCACCTGCACCGGAGTCAGTCCTTGCAGAAACGCCTTCTGCTCGGGAGTTGTCTCGATTGTTCCGAGCGGAAGCGGCGCTAATCCTCCTGCCGTCGTGGCTGTATCAAAGGGCACCAAACCGAAGTTGTTTGCTCCGATGCTGGAAAATCCGGTTTCATGTCGGCGCGTGATTTCGTACGAGAAGAAGTAGAACGTCTTATCTTTCTTGATCGCCCCGCCGAACGCCGCCCCCGCCTGCACGCGCGTGTATGCGGGATTCGAGACCGTACTGAAGGGATTCACCGCCTGGAAATTTCGGTTCCGCAAATATCCGAATACATCGCCGTGAAAGCCGTTCGAGCCTGCCTTGGTCACGATATTTACGACACCACCAGAGGCTCGACCGTACTCAGGATTGTATCCATTGGTGATGATCTGAAATTCCTGCACCGCCTCTTGCGAAACGGTTGAGCGGACGCCGTTCACTGAATTGTCCGTAGCGTCTGCGCCGTCCACGTTCACCAGGTTCGAACGAGCGCGCTGACCGCTGATATTGAGTCCGGAGGTCGGAGCTGCGCCTGTGTTGGGCGCATTGTCGCGGACCACCTGAGAATCCGTCAGCGTGAAATTGATGTAATTGCGGCCGTTGATAGGCAGATCGTTGATCTGCCTCTGGCCGACCGTGTCGGTCGTTGAAGTCCGTGTGGTTTCAATCAGTTCAGCTGCGCCGTTAACCTCAACCATCTCGACGTTGCTGGCCACACTGAGCGTGACCGGCAATTCGAGCGAACCGCCGACAGTGACAGCTACGTCCGGGGCTGTGGCCTTGGCAAATCCCTGAGCGTTGACCGTGATCACATAAGAGCCGGGAGGCAAGGAAAGCAGGTTGTATTGTCCTTCGCCATTGCCCGACGCCTCGCGCACGATACCTTGCGAGCCGTTACGCGCAGTCACCGTCGCATTGGCTACAGGCGTGCCTTGCGGGTCGGTAACAATAACGTGCAGGTCGCCGGTAGCCACCCCTTGGCCATACGTCAGAGATGAGATAGCCAACGTTGAGATCAGGAGCAATAGAACTTTGAGGATTCGCATTAGGACTCTCCGAGCGAGAATTCTCCGTGCCGCAGGCCGGCGTAACCGGCGTAGCTTGAACGCGAGTTTATTAGAAAGCGAAGGTTTGGCTGGTTTGTACCCCACCTGATAGTGAGAAATCAAGCAAGAACGTTGCGGAACTGTTAGTTAGAAGAGGACATTACGGCCCAAAAACCATTGGCATGCATTCGCCAACTCTGCGGCTTTCTGTGTGGCTTTTCTCTGCGCAACTCTGTGTTCTCTGTGGTGGGTCTTTTTTAAAACTGAACCACAGAGGGCACTGTGTTCCTCAGAGAAAAAGCCACACAGATGAGTGGAGCCTCTGGCTATCGCTGAATTCCGGATTGTGATTTGTCGATGCTGCGAATACCCCAAGCCATGCGCGGCGTATTGTGCGCGATTCCGAAGTGGCCATGCGCGTCTAAAACAATAATCCCACCGTGGCCGTTCACACGATATTTCAGGTAATTCATGGCTTCGGCGGCAGCCCACTGCGGAACGTTGCCGGAGGCCACGCGGTCGGCGGCCCACTTCGCGAGCACGAGTTTCATGATCGGCTCACCCCAACCGGTCGTGGAGACCGCCGCACTCTGATTGTCCGCGTAGCAACCACATCCGATCAGTGACGAGTCACCGAGCCGCCCCGGAGCTTTGTTCAGAGTTCCGCCCGTGGATGTTGCAGCGGCAATGTTGCCAGATACGTCGAGGGCAACCGCTCCAACTGTGTCGTGTGAAACGGTCGGCGCAAAGAGCTCCTGCTTTAATCCACCCGAGTTGGTCTGGAATGCGCGCAGCCGCTCGACTTCTCTGGGAATAACCAGTTCTTCATTGTTGCAGAGCGGAATTCCGTGCTCCTGCGCGAAGCGTTCTGCGCCCTCGGAAACGAAATACACGTGCGGACTCTCGCTGAGCACCTTCCGCGCCGCACGGATTGGATTAGCTATGTGCTCCACGCATCCAACGCCTCCTGCGCGAAGCGTGGCACCGTCCATGATCAAAGCATCGAGCTGCACTTTGCCTTCACGGTTCAGGAAGCTACCGCGTCCGGCGTCGAAGGCTTCGTCGTCTTCCATGACGACAACAGCTTCTTCGGCTGCGTCGAGCGCCGAGCCGCCCTTTTCGAGCACATGCCACCCTGCAGAAAGCGCGCTGCGCACTCCGTTCAGATGAGCTTCGACCAGTTCGTCAGGAATGGCCCATGCGCCGCCGTGGACGAGGAGAACGGGGCCGTGGCTCAAACTTATTCCCTTCCCCTGAATGCCGGAATGCTGACGAATTCATACCGATTCTTAAAACTCTCGAGCAACTGATCGACCGCTTTGACTGTGTGTGATCGATCAGTTCCAAATGCTTCATGCCCACCGTCGTGGAGAAGCACAACGTCGCCGCCGCGAAATTTGCGCGTGACTCTCTCTTCAATAAACTCCGCGGAAGGCGCCTTCCAATCTTGTCCGGTGATATTCCACATGACCGGCTCAAGCCCAAGATCGCGCGCGGTTCGAAATACCTGAGGACGACGCCCGCCCCAGGGCGGGCGAAACAGATTTGAATGATCACCGATGGCATCGTTAATTGCGGCGCGGCACAGAATGATTTCTTCGCGAATTCGCTTCGCAGGTTCAAAGATCAGAAGAGGATGAGTAAATGTGTGGTTCCCTATCACGTGCCCTCGCCGGGCGGTCTCCTGAACGATATCCGGCCGCCGCCGAACATACTTTCCGATCACAAAGAAAGTGGCGCGGATATTATGCTTCGAGAGCACGTCGAGCAAGTTGAGCGTGTGCGGATCGTTAGGGCCGTCGTCAAAGGTGAGCGCGATCTGTTTCGAATCGCGCGGCCCACGGCAAAATGCGCGGCCATACCATTGGCCTGTTGGGGCCATCGACTGATATCCAGCCGACACCAGCGCTGCAGTTGCCGCCACCGCGAGCCCGAGCATGGTGGGATTGTAAAGGAAGGCGAAGAAAACTCCGGAGTTCAGATTTTCGATTGCAGAATGGCAAAACTCCGCACAACCTACAATCTGAATCCATCAATCCGAAATTTTGCCTCCCCTGTTAACTCCTTCTTCAATTGCGCGGGAGTTGCGCTCGGGATATTCTCAAAGTCGACCTCCTCACCTCATGGCCAAGCTTTTCGATCTCCCCAGGTATATCGCAGTCGAAGGTCCTATTCGCGTCGGCAAGAGCACGCTTTCGAAAATCCTTGCCGAACGCCTCAATGCCCAACGAGTGACCGACCCAGAACAAAATTCATTTCTTAAACCGTTTTATGACGGTGAGCACGGCGCGGCATTTCAGGCGCAGTTCACTTTTTTGGTGCGGCGGTTCGAGCAATTGCGCGAGTTAGACATGGCGGCGCCCTCACAGAAAGTCGTCGTCTCCGATTTCATCTTCGAGAAGGACAAGATTTTCGCTTACCTAAATCTCAACGATCAGGAGCTTGACACCTACAATCGGTACTACAACTACTTTCGCGATCAGCTGCCCACACCCGATCTTGTGATCTATCTGCAAGCCTCGCCTGAGGTACTGAAGAAACGGCTGAAGAAGAAAAACGCGGCTGGCGAAAAGGGCATCAGCGAAGAGTACCTTGAAGAAGTGGTCAAGGCCTACGAGCACTTCTTCTTTCACTACACCTCGTCCGATCTGCTGATCGTGAATACTTCAGAGATCGATTTCGTCGAGCGCAACGAAGACTTGCAGGAGCTGCTGCGTAAAGTCTCCGAACCGATCAAAGGCACACAGTACTTCCTGCCACTGGGGAGCACCGAAGCGGCGAGCGCGTAAGTCTTTGGCAAAGATCGTTTTGCAGCTACGCTTTCCCCCTCGACCGACCCTTCCTGGCGGACTAGAATAGTTTCAGCGGCTATGTAAGGCCGCGTGCAGGCTCTATCCACCACAGGCGGAGGGGCACTGGAGGACATCGTGAGTCTTACCCCGATTGGCGTTTCACGCCAGAAAATCACTGCGTCATCTCTTCGCCAAAAGAAGCTTCAGCACGAACCGGTCACCTGCCTGACCGCATACGACTACTCGAGCGCACGCCTGGTTGATGAGGCCGGAATCGACCTGGTGCTCGTCGGCGACTCGCTCGCCATGACCATGCTCGGCCACGAGAACACACTTTCGATCACTGTCGATGAAATGTTGCATCACGTGAAGGCGGTGCGACGCGGGGTGAAGGAGGGACTGCTCGTTGCCGACATGCCTTACGGTTCTTATCACGTCGATAGGAAAGAGGCCATTCGCAACGCCACGCGTTTTGTAAAGGAAGGTGGCGCCGAGATGGTGAAAATGGAAGGCGGCGAAAATCGCGCGGACATCATTCGTCAGGTGATCGAGGCAGAGGTTCCGGTCGCTGGCCACATTGGCCTTACCCCGCAGTCGCTTAACCGTATGGGAGGGTTCAAGGTCCAGGGCAAGACTTTGACGGATATCGAGCAACTCATGCGCGATGCCACGGCTCTCGATCAGGCTGGTGTTGCCTGCATCTTCCTGGAGGGAATTCCGCGCGAAGTTGCGGAGATGATCACCAGCGAAGTCAGCGCACCCACGATCGGAATCGGCGCTGGCCCGGGATGCGACGGGCAAGTGCTCGTCTTCCACGACATCTTGAACCTGACCTTCGGGCCGCCGGCGAAATTTGTGCGCAGGTACGCGGATATTGCCGCGGAGATCACGCAAGCGGTGCAGGCGTATCGGGCGGATGTTACCTCAAGACAATATCCAGCGGATAGCGAGTCGTACCATTTATCGGCGGAAACAAGGCATGCACTGGAGCTTCTGCTGGAGCGGAAACGCGGGATGAGAAATCGCAGGCCATTGGCGGTGGAGTAGTTGAGTATCAAAACCACACCTCCGTGGATTTTCCCCTGTGAACCACCGTGTTCTCTGTGGTTAAGATTTTCAAAGGCTTGAACCACAGAGAACTCAGAGTCGCACAGAGCAAATCCACAGAGGCTATTTATTTCGCTGTAGTCTGCAAGCACTCTTCCAGCACATCCATCGCGACATCGGCTTG
The DNA here is from genome assembly GCA_036557105.1 of Terriglobales bacterium. GTDB lineage: Bacteria > Acidobacteriota > Terriglobia > Terriglobales > Acidobacteriaceae > Gp1-AA145. The sequence continues at coordinate 21,020 of DATBIE010000149.1, read as the reverse complement.
GTCTTTGGTTGTGATCAGCGGGGGCGCGATGCGAATTGTATTTGCGCCACAGCCGAGGAACAGAACTCCGCGTTCGAACGCCAGTTCGACTACGCGATCGCGCTCGGTGGAAGCCCGTTCCTTGGTCTGCTTGTCTTTGACTAACTCGACTCCGATCATCAGCCCCATCCCGCGAACATCTCCCACCAGCTTGTGCTTTCTCGGCCAGTCTGCCGCGCGACGCAGAATGTGATTGCCAACTTCTTCCGAGTTGCGAAGCAGACCTTCCCGCTCGATCACATCCAACGTTGCGAGTGCGGCCGCAATGCACACCGGATTCCCTCCGAAAGTCGAAGCATGGGATCCCGGCACCCAGTTCATGATGTCGGCCTTCGTGAGCGTCACACTCAGCGGCATACCGGAAGCAATGCCCTTCGCGCTGCAAACAATGTCCGGCTCAACGCCGGTGTGCTCGATGGCCCACCACTTTCCGGTGCGGCCCATACCGCTCTGCACCTCATCGGCAACCAGCAGAATGCCGTAATGGTCGCAAATTCGCCGTAGTTCCTGCATGAAGACCTTGGGAGCAGGAACATACCCGCCTTCGCCTTGCACCGGCTCAACAAAAATTGCAGCTACTTCCTCGGGCGGCACAGTGGTTTTGAAAAGCTTCTCTTCGATAAAGCGCACGCATGCAAGAGCATCCTGTTCGCCCTTCCGATAAACATCAGGATATGAGACGTGCGTCACTCCCGGAACCAGCGGTGAGAAACGTCGCTTCTGCTGCGGCTTTGACGCGGTCAGGGACAATGCGCCCATGGTTCTCCCATGAAAGGCACCAAAGAACGCAATGATCTGCTGCCGTCCGGTGTGATACCGGGCCAGCTTCAGCGCGCACTCAATTGCCTCAGCACCCGAGTTGCCGTAGTACACGCGATGGGGGCCAGTCATGGGCGCGATCTTCGACAGCCGCTCGGCGAGCGTAACCAGGCTTTCGTAGTAAAAGTCGGTCCCGGACATGTGGATCAGTTCACCCGCCTGCTTCTGGATTGCGGCAACCACGTCAGGGTGGCAATGTCCGGTCGAGGTAACGGCGATGCCGGATGAGAAGTCGAAAAACTCGTTCCCATCCACATCTGTCACCACTATGCCGCGCCCTTCTTTCGCCACCAGCGGATAGGAACGGGTGTAGGAAGGCGAAATGTAGCGCTCGTCGCCCGCGAGCACGCGCTTGGCATTTGGCCCGGGCAGGGCTGTCTTGATTTTTGGTCCATCGATCACGGGCATGGTTTTGGTCGGCATGGAATCCTCCTTAATTCAGCTGTGGATCTTTGTCTTCTTGATTGGCCGTCGCAGGCGGAGTACTGCCTATATGAAAAAAGAAAGGAGGAAGGATTAGTCGCTACCGAACAAGCTGGGTCGCAATTGCGAGGGGAGCACTGCCAGATATCTCCGTGGGCACACGAGCATGTGCAGCCAGCATGCGGGCAAGTGCGAATTGGGGTTTCTAAACTGCATGTGTATCTTTATCCATTATAGCCGTCGGGATCAAGAACGATAAGCGGTCGGCCGACAGTAGTAGTTACCTACGTTCTTGGCAACCGATGGCTCTCTAATCCCCTAGCTGATTCCTTCGATCCGGGCGATTTCTGACTCGCTTCGCTTCACACAATTCTGAATCGACTGATCCGTTCAGATCGTCTTTAAAGTACCGCCGTTTTCTTACCGTAAAATGCAATCAACATCTCCATCGCGATTCAAGCTGGCCTTCAACTTCGGCCTTGTCTACCTGTTTTGGGGATCGACTTATCTGGCCATCGACATTGCCATCCGCCATATTCCGCCGGCGTTGCTATGCGGCACGCGCTTCACAATCGCAGGCGCGATCATGCTCGGCTATTGCCTGGTCCGCAAAAACAACATTCGTTACAGCGCACAAAAGCTAGTTCAATTCGCGATTATAGGGAACCTGCTTCTCATGGGTGGTAATCTCACACTCTCTTATGCAGAGCAGTACATCCCCAGCGGGCTGGCGGCCATGCTGCTCGCGTGCATGCCGCTTTGGTTTCTGATTTTGGATTCTGTTCTGATCGGCCATCATCGGCTTTCAATGCGTGGCAGCGCCGGGCTGGCTCTGGGATTTGCCGGCACTCTGGTTTTGCTCTGGCCGCAGCTTGGAGCCACAGGAGAAATCGGCCATCGTGAATTGCAGTGGTCACTGGCGTTGATTGGCGGTGCATTGAGCTGGGCACTAGGATCCGTGCTTGCGAAGAAATGGCAATCGGGACCGCCTGAATTTGCAGCGACTGCATGGGAAGTGTTTTTCGCCGGAGTAGGCAACTCCATCTTTGCTCTCTTCAATCATGACCTCACGCGTGTGACCTGGACAAAGAGCGGTGTCGGTGCAATTGCCTATTTGGTGGTATGCGGGTCACTCATCGGCTACACCGCTTATATCTATATCCTGGGCCACGCTCCTACTGCGAAGGTTTCTACCTATGCTTATGTGAATCCAGTCGTAGCGGTTTTTCTCGGCTGGCTGGTCCTACATGAAACGATCAATCGCTATGTAGCAATCGGCAGCATAATCGTTATCGCATCGGTGATTATTGTCACTGGCGCGACCATAAGCAAGAAAACCAGGAGGCTCGAAACGGTGGAAGCGACCGGAGATTGACGGCTAACGTTCCCATCTTTTGATTTTCAAAGATCTTCTTCGCGACCTTTGTAAATCGTCCTCCTCATTTGTGGTTAAGATCTTCGCTCTTGTTAAAAGGCTAACGAAAAAGCACGAAGAACTCGCGAAGAACGCAAAGTGAACTGTGTGCTGTTGTGCGGAGCACTACGCCGTACATCGTAGAATATCCAGAATGCCGACGTGCGTAAGCTGCAGCCGGGAACTTCCACCGGAAGGATACCCGGACAACATCTGTCCCGAATGCCGTGCTATGGCAACTGTGCGAGCGCATGAGCAGGCGAAAGCCAATCGCCGAACGATCTACAGCCGCTCGATGATGAAGGCCATGCCAGTCACATCGGCGATTGTTGGCGCGAACGTCTTGGTCTATCTGGCGATGACTCTTTCAGGAGCATCGCCCATGGATCCGAGCACTGCGGACCTGGCGAGATGGGGCGCAAACACCGGCCTCCAAACTCTGATCGCTCAACCCTGGCGCATGTGGACGTCGAACTACGTTCACATAGGAATCATCCACATTGCTCTGAACATGTGGTGCCTCTGGAGTCTGGGTGTATTGGCCGAGCGAATATTCGACCGCTGGACTTACTTCCTCACCTACGCCTGTTGTGGAATCGCGGGCAGTCTCGCGAGTCTTGGCCTGCATCCGCATCGATACGGCGCGGGGGCTTCCGGGGCAATTTTCGGCTTGGCTGGAGCGCTAATCTCGGCACTCTATCTCGGACACTTACCCATCAATCCTCGCGCGCTGAAATCCACTCTGAAGAGCCTGGTTCTATTTGCCATCTATAACTTGTCGTTCGGCGCCGTAGTTCCTGCAATCGACAATTCGGCGCACATGGGAGGACTGGTTTGCGGCCTGGTGCTCGGAGCCGTGCTGGCAAAGCATCTAACGTCTCCGCCGGATGAGAGGACGGACTGGAATCGGTGGATCTTCATCGTCGCGGCGATAGTACTGATTGCAGTGTTCTTCGTGATTCGACGATCCGTCCTTGAATCTGCGGTATACCGACCGATTGCAATTTGGCACTCGCTACACCGGGATTGTTGGACATAATCCAAGTCAAAGTCACGACCTCCCGTCATTCTCGCGAGCGGACGCTCAAAATGTTATTAATTGCAAAGGAATACTGCTGAGGAGATTCATCGTGATTCGAAAGCTTGCAGTTTTGCTGGTATTGCTGGCCGCGATCGGATTTCTGGTCTCGAAATTGAGATCGTTTGCCGCTGCGAAGCAGGTAGAAAATTCGACTTCCGCCAGCGCCGACCCGCAGATCAAAGCCGCCCTGAATGAGATTTCCGCCGGGCAAGTGCAATCCGATATCGAAAAGCTGGTCAGCTTTCACACTCGAAATACGCTATCAGCGCAGGACCCGGCGTCCATCCACGCCGGACGTGGAATTGGCGCAGCCCACGAATGGATCAAGAGCCAATTTGAGCAATATTCGCGCGACTGCGGCGGATGCTTGGAAGTGAAGACCGACACTTTCACTCAGCCAATAAGCGAACGGGTGCCTGCGCCAACTCAACTCACGAATGTATATGCCGTGCTCAAAGGAACGAACCCAGAAGATGCTAAACGGATCGTGCTTGTGACCGGGCACTACGATTCCCGCGATACCGATGTAATGGACACAACCGGTTTTGCTCCCGGCGCGAACGACGATGGCAGCGGCACAACCGTGAGCCTGGAGTGCGCGCGGGTGCTCAGCCATCTCAAGTTGCCCGGCACGATTATTTTTCTCACTGTGGCGGGCGAAGAGCAGGGATTGGACGGCAGCAAGCATTTTGCCGAATTCGCTAAATCCCAAGGCTGGGACATCGCAGCGGCCCTGAACAACGACATCGTTGGCGGAGACAAGAGCCCCGGACAAAACAGCAAAGTCGTTCGCGTTTTTTCCGAGAGTATTCCTTCGACCGCCACGGACCGCGACATCAGAATAATTCGGGCGCTTGGTGGCGAGAACGATTCGCCTGCCCGCGAATTGGCACGCTACATCTTGGACACTGCCCGCACCTACCAGCTTGACATTTCTCCCCTGTTGGAATTCCGCCGTGACCGCTATCTGCGTGGAGGAGACCATATTTCATTCAGCGAACAGGGCTATACAGCTGTCCGCCTGACAGAATTCCGCGAGAACTTCAATCATCAGCACCAGAACGTCCGCACCGAAAATGGAATTGAGTACGGCGACCTTCCCAAATTTGTTGATTTCGACTACGTGGCGAATGTGGCGCGAGTGAACGCCGCCACGCTGGCGTCCTTGGCGGCAGCTCCGGGGCCGCCGCGAACTGTCAAAATCGAAACCAAAGAATTGACGAACGATTCAACTCTGCATTGGGAGCCGCCGGCGGACGGTCGGGCCACCGGATACGAAGTGCTGTGGAGAGCAACTAGCGCCCCGGAGTGGGAGCACTCGCAACATTTCGGCAATTCGACCCAGGCGACATTACCTATCTCTAAGGACAACGTTATTTTTGCAGTGCAGGCGGTTGATGAGGCGGGGCACCGTAGTGAGCCTATCGTGCCTACGCCCGAGCGCTAGCTACTGCTAGGATAAGCACTGAGTATGTAATGGGCGGCCCTCCAGGCCCGGCCACTCAAAACCAATGGCACGTAACGTCAATTTCGACATGGGATTCCCGCCGTTTCGCGGGGCAACGCGGCAACTAATTATCGCCAGCGCCGTGATCTATGTAGTCATACTCCTTCTCATGTCCTTTGCGCCTGCGAGCGGTCAGGCCTTAGTCGTTCTGGGTACCCTTAACCCGGCAGCAATCCGTCATGGCTGGCTCTGGCAGTTCGTCACGTACGCATTCATCTACGTTGATCCCATCGATTTCGTGCTGTCGATGTTGGGCATTTATTTTCTTGGATGGGCGGTCGAAGAACGGATTGGCCCAGGTCGCTTTTATGCGCTGTTTTTCGGGAGCACGATCCTCTCGGGCGTCGTCGGTTTCGCGCTTTCGCTTTCGGGCGTTGTTGCACAGGGAGGCGCATCCGGCTGCGGAGCGGCAGTAAACGCAATTCTGATGGTCTTTTACCTGTTCAATCGCAATGCGCCGATCATGCTATTTCCGCTTCCCATCCAGTTCCCGGTGAAATGGATGGTGATCGGAATCGCAGGCATTGAGACCGCGTACTTACTACTGCACCATTTCGACCTGTTCGATTTTGTTCTCCTGTTGGGATTGGGCGCGGGATATGTATGGTATGCCCTTTTCCTGACACGCAGAACCTCAATCGGCCTCTCCGAGAAATATTTCAGCCTGCGAAACTCCTACTATCGCTGGAAGCGTCGCCGTGCCGCGCGCAAATTTGAAGTCTACATGCGCGACCACAACCGCACCGTCACCTTTGACGAACACGGCAACTACATTCCTCCTGAGGATGCAAACAAAAAGAATGGCGGGTCGAAGTCGGGATGGGTGAACTAGTCAGCAATCAGCACTCAGTAAAACCCCTAAGTGCTGTCATTCCGAGGACCCTTCGGGCTTGGCTCAGGATAGGTTCTTTTTCGTCCGAGAATCTGCATTTTTCCTCCACTGCTCGACATTTTCTCAACTGCAGATTCCTCACCGTTAAAACGGTTCGGAATGACATGAGGTTGGGCTTGGGTTAGCTGGATGCTGATGCTAAAGCACTGACTGCTGAGTGCTGATTGCTGAATGCTTCTTATGCGCTTACCAGCGACCCTATCTTCTCACCAGTAACGACTTTCGCGATATTTCCGTGCTGGTTGAGATTGAAAATGATGATAGGAAGATTATTGTCTTTGCAGAGCGAGATCGCGGTTGAATCCATCACCTTCAACCCGCGCTTTAAGACTTCCATATAGGAAATTTGCGTAAACTTTTGCGCGTTCTTGACGATCATGGGATCGGCGTCGTAAATGCCGTCAACTTTAGTGGCCTTCAAAATCGCATCTGCCTTGATTTCCATGGCACGCAACGAAGCGGCGGTGTCGGTCGAAAAGTAGGGATTGCCAGTACCTCCGGCGAAAATAACCACGCGTCCTTTTTCCAAATGCCGCAAGGCGCGGCGGCGAATGAACGGTTCAGCGACCTGGTTCATTTCAAGCGCGGACTGCACGCGGGTGTAGATGTTCTGCTTTTCGAGCGCGTCCTGTAGGGCGAGCGCGTTGATGACGGTGGCCAACATGCCCATATGGTCGGCGGAGACGCGGTCCATGTTGCGCGCCTGCTCTGCCACGCCTCGGAAGAAATTCCCGCCGCCAACGACAATTGCGATTTGGACCCCTAACGCGTGCACTTCCGCGAGTTCGGCGGCTATCTCATGAATTCGGGTGGGATCGACTCCGAAGCCCTGTTTTGCGGCCAGGGCTTCGCCGGAAAGCTTCAGCAGGACTCGTTTGAAAATCGGCTCAGGCATGTACAGCCATTTTCACACGCAGAAGCCGATCTCACAATTGCCAGGTGGTAATTGTTTCCCAGCAAGGCGGCTCCGGCACATCTGGAGTTAGTGAATTCGGCTGCAGAAGTTACCTCCGCGTTTCCCTTCCGTATACGTGCTTTTTCTCCGAGTTCCTCTAAACTAAAAAGAGAATGCGAAAACTGATTGCATTCGTGTTGATTCTGCTTCTCGGAGTGGCCGCCTGGCTGGCTTGGGCCTTGTGGCTGCCTCTCTCGCCCGGTGGACGTACGTTTGTAATGCTCCGCCCCGGCTACTCCACTCGACGTGTAGCCAGGGAACTGAAAGCAGCGCGTGTGATCCGCAATGCGGAGGCGTTCGTATTCTGGCATGCGTTACATCGGCGTCCCTCGCTGAAAGCCGGAGAGTACGTATTCGAACAGGATGCGAGCGCAATTTCCGTACACAAGCGCCTGGCTCGCGGCGATGTCTATTTCCATACAGTCGTGATACCAGAGGGCTTCAATATGTTCGACATCGCGGCCGCAATTCAGAATGCTGGGCTCGGCAGTAGCCGGGAATTTCTGAAGGTGGCGACGAACGATACGGCGCTGATTTCGGACCTTGCTCCGGGCGCCACTTCCCTCGAAGGCTATCTTTTTCCCGACACATACGAGTTCACGCGCACACAGAGCGTGCATGACATGGCGACGGAAATGGTGAAAAAATTTCGCAAGGTCGCAGCGGAGATCGGCTTAAATCAGGACCTCCCGCGCATCGTGACTTTGGCATCAATTGTTGAAAAGGAAACGGGCGTTCCCGAAGAGCGACCCGAGGTGGCCAGCGTCTATTCGAATCGGTTGCGTGGCCGCATTCCGCTACAGGCTGACCCCAGCGTCATTTACGCGGAGTTGCTGCAGGGCGCATATGGAGGTGCGCTGCACCATGGCGACATGAGCTTTAATTCCCTGTACAACACCTACCGCTACGCTGGCCTGCCGCCTGGGCCAATCGCGAATCCGGGACGGACTTCCCTCGAAGCCGCCATGCATCCGGCCGAAACCCAGTTTCTTTTTTTCGTGAGCGACGGTAACGGCCACCATCGCTTCTCAAACACCCTCGAGGAGCACAACCGGAACGTTGCAGCTCTGCGCCGGGCCGTAGCAAGAAAATACCCGCAGCCCTGATATTATCTATTATCGAAAACGGCAACCCGGGATGGCCAAATTCCGCGAACCGAGTTCCACGTTGCCGCCATCTCTATATACTGTCATTCATATATCTGCATGCCGTCACTTCGCCGTTACTCTATAATTTTTCTTCTTATCAGTATTTTGCCGTCCACTGGTTGTCTTTTCCGGACTCACCGAGTGGAACAGAACATCAGTCCGGTCACGCTGAAGACCGCCAACAAACCTGAGTTGGTGTCCTATATCAACTCCCAGGCTGCAAAAATCCAGACCATGCAGGCGACTGTCGACATTGACACGGCCGTGGGAGGCGCGAAAAAGGGAAAGGTCACCGAATATCGGGAGATCCGGGGGTATGTTCTGGCCCGCAAGCCCGCCATGCTACGCATGATTGGCCTGCTCCCGATCATTCGCAACACTGCATTCGACATGGTAAGCGACGGTCACCAGTTCAAGCTTTCAATCCCGCCGAAGAATCGGTTCGTGGTCGGACGTAACGACATGGCGCCGCCCAATCCGCAGCAGCCGCTCGAAAGCCTGCGTCCCCAAATTATTTATGACGCGTTGTTGCTGCGGGCAATCGGACAGGACGAATTCGCCATGCTGGAAAACGGAACGGAAACCGTGACCGGCGAAAAAGGAAAGAAGCTCCAGCAACCGGTCTACATCATTGATGTGGTCCACAACAGCGATGGTAACCACTGGCTGTCCCGCAAGATTGTTTTCAGCCGCGTTGATCTTCTGCCACAACGGCAGCTTATCTATGACGAGTCAGGAAACATGGTGACCGAAGCTAAGTACAGCGAATACAAGGACTATAGTGCCTTTCTGTTTCCGTCCGTCATCGAAATTCTCCGGCCAGAAGAGGAATACGATATAACCCTTCACATGGTGAAACTTGAAATTAATCTTCCGCTCGATAACTCCAAGTTCGTTTTGTTGAAGCCGCCTGGTGCACGCGAGGTCCACCTCGATCAACAACAGCAGCCGCCATCGAGCGGTGGCGGTACCCATTAGCTGTGAGGGCTAACCAGTGAACCTGAGCCGGTAAAAGTGTGATTCTGAACCCGTAAACTAAGCGCCTCCTATGATGAATAAGATGATCGTTGCGAACCTTGCCAATCGGCCGGTGCGGTCGATCATCAGTATTGTTGCCATCGCGCTTGAGGTCACACTGATCCTGCTGATTGTGGGCTTCTCCATCGGCATGTTGAACGATTCGCGCGCGCGTCAGGCCGGGATCGGCGCTGACGTGATTGTGCTGCCGCCTGGATCGTCGAACATCGTGGGCCTGACTGGTTCTCCCATGCCGGTGAAAATCGGAGACCTTATTACGAAGTTGCCACACGTCACAGTGGCTTCGCCGGTCCTCATGCAAGTTTCGACGACTGGAAGTTTGCAAACCATCTATGGCATCGACCTTAAAACATTCGAAGAGTTGCGCCCATTCAACTATCTGCGGGGTGGCCCGTTTCAAGGACCGAACGACATTCTGGTAGACGATATTTACACCAATGGCAAGCGCGTAAAGGTCGGGGACACGATTCATCTATTCAATCAGGATTTCCGGCTTTGTGGAATTGTGGCGCATGGAAAGGGTGCTCGCCTGTTTCTGCCGCTCAGCACCTTACAAGACTTGAACGGTGCACAAGGTAAAACATCGGCTTTTTATGTAAAAACCGATACTCCCGCCAATGCTGATGAAGTGGTGAATGAAATCAAACACGTTCCCCACATGGAAACCTATATCGTGCACTCGATGCGCGAATATCTTTCGACGCTCACACCCGACAACATTCCGATGCTTTCGACGTTCATTCACATCGTGATTGGGATTTCCGTAACGATTGGTTTCATTGTAATTCTTCAGGCGATGTATGCCGCGGTCATGGAACGCACGCGGGAGATCGGAATTCTGAAATCGCTTGGCGCATCGCGCGCTTATATCGTGAATGCGATTTTGCGTGAAACCACTCTGCTCGCGATATGCGGCATTGTATTAGGAATCGTCATCAGTTTTCTCGCGAGCGCCGCCATTCAAAGAAGAACTACCCTGCCAGTTGAGATGAGCAAAACGTGGATCATAAACGCAATCATTATCGGCATCGTCGGGGCGCTTGCCGGAGCGATCTACCCCGCATACAAAGCCGCTCAGAAGGACCCGATTGACGCCTTGGCCTACGAATAACCAAGTACTCGATTCATCTCCATCTTAAGTCGTATCCCAGCGCGTGCAGGATGTGATTTTCGAACTCATATTCCACCAGCGTGTCGAAGTTGTTGCCCGTAAATTCCCATGAGGCTGCATAATACGTCGCGGGCTGCCTGAAGAGAGAATAGGCCGGGGCAAAATTCACATTGCAGGGCTGAGGACATGAAATAAGCCCAGTCGGATCGGAACGATTCATCCCTGAGTCAACGTAAAGGGTTGCGGCCAAAACATCCGGCTCCGAAGACACAACGATCTGATGCGGCGAAACATTCAGCGCGCGCGAATCGCCTGGAAGAATTTTCGGCGAGGTGTTGTTTAGTTCCTGTTCGAGTGGATTCATGTCGATCTGTCGCGATACGCTTTTCTGCGCTGCGATCCATAAATTCCATAACTCAGCATCAGAGTGCCCAGTCTGATTGACGAATCCTATCGCGATGGTTCTTGGCGCGCCGCATCCGGCGAGGAGTAAGCAGAGAAGGACCTGAAGCCGAGTTGGCGTGCACACTAGAGACTCCTGATTCTGAGCACTTCATCGGCAAGATTTCGGGTCTGTTCACTGGTAAATCTCTACACAGGTATTACGCCTTCTGGAATCTGGTTGTCAGTGAGAAGGATGATTACAAGGCAAGAAGCAGGACAGACTTCAGGGGTCAGGCATTCGGCTTTGGCTTTCATAACTCAGGCGATCCCACAGGGACAAAAATGCCCGATGCCTGAAGCCCCATGCCTGACCGTGAATCCAGTTCCTATGATTCAAATTCGGCCCAGCAATGAGCGAGGAGGTGGCGATTATGGCTGGCTCAACACCCGCCATACATTCTCCTTCGATCAATATCATGACCCGAACTGGATGGGATTTCGTGCGCTCCGCGTAATTAATGAGGACATTGTCGCGCCCGGCGGTTCATTTCCGATGCATCCGCATCGTGACATGGAAATCATCACTTACGTCTTGCAAGGTTCTCTGGCGCACAAAGACAGCATGGGCAACGGCTCGATCATTCGTCCCGGAGACAGCCAGCGCATGAGCGCGGGGACCGGGGTGCGGCATAGCGAAGCTAATCCGTCAACTAAAGGAACCGTACACCTATTGCAAATCTGGATTAAGCCGGACAAAAAGGGCCACGCTCCTGAGTATGAGCAGAAGTCGTTTCCGCAAGGACAGAAACGAGGAAGATTCCGCCTGATTGCCTCGCCTTATGGCGCGGAGGATTCAGTAAGAATTCACCAGGACGCGAAACTATATGTCGCCGAGCTCGATGCTTGTGAACAACTCACCCACAATCTCGCGACTGGACGTTTCGGGTGGCTGCAAGTTGCAAGAGGTAATGTAGAGCTGAATGGAAAATCACTGAAGCAAGGCGATGGGGCGGGAATCAGCGACGAACGCCTGCTGAGTGTTCGCGCAAGCAAAGATGCAGAAGTGTTGTTGTTCGATTTGGCATAGCCGGCGCTTTGGACTGTGCGCTACGCCGATTTCTTCCGCGCCGAAACAAACTCGATCACCTGCCCGCGCGTTTTCGTCGTCACCTTTTCTGCTTTCCGAAAGTTGCTGGGAATGTAGAACTCGATAATTTTTGCCATGTTTCCCCCTAACGCGAGCCCACTATGTCTCTGTATTTTAGAACACCTGAGCTGATTAAAAGTCGCACGAAGGTAATGGCCTGCTCCCGCTCACATCCTGTGGTAGATTCTTACTTCCGCCATGAAAGATCTCGCCTCGTGGGCCCTCGATACAGCCATACAACGCGGAGCAACATATGCCGACATGCGCGTCGTGGACGAGCGCAGCCGTGCCTTGGCAACTAAGAACGGCAAGATCGGAAATGCCTCCGATTCGCGATCCCAGGGTTTCAATGTTCGCGTGATCGTCGACGGCGCTTGGGGATTCTCATCGTCTGCCGATCTGGGACGCACATCAATCGACGCGACTGCTGCACAAGCAATCGCCATCGCACGAGCTTCGGCAAAGGTGAAACAGAAGGATGTGGCGCTGGTGCCCGAGAAGGCGGTCACGACAGAGTGGACCACTCCATATAAGGTCGATCCTTTCTCAACTTCCATCGAACAAAACCTCGCTCTGCTGCAGAAAATCGATGCCGAACTGCGCTCCGTCAGAGGCGTAACTCTCGCCGAGACAAATATGAATTTCCGGCGCGAGGAGCACTGGTTCTTCTCGTCCGAAGGATCGAACATTCATCAGACCAAAATCACGACCGGCGCGGGATATGTGGCTTATAGCTTTGCGGGCAGCGAAATTCAGAAGCGCTCGTATCCGAACTCCTTCGGCGGCCAGTGGCAAAACAAGGGCTATGAACTGATCGACGAGCTTAAGCTGGTTGAAAACGCTCGTCGAATCGGTGAAGAAGCGGTTGCCTTGCACAGCGCCGAGCGGTGCCCACAAGGTGTATTCGACATCATTCTTGAAAGTTCGCAGCTCGGATTGCAGATCCACGAGTCCATCGGCCATCCCATTGAACTTGATCGCGTACTTGGCATGGAAGCCAACTTCGCTGGCACTTCTTTTCTTACCTTGGAAAAGCTCCGTACTCTGAAATATGGCAGCGATATCGTGAACGTCGTGGCCGATGCGCGTCAGGAACACGGGCCAGGCCTCGGCACCTTCGCTTTCGACGACGAAGGCGTGCCCGCACAATGCACTCCGATCATATCGAATGGCCTTTTTACCGGATACTTGAGTTCGCGCGAAACCGCTTCGATTATTGGACTGCAACGCTCGGGTGGGACTTTGCGCGCGGAAGGCTGGAACCGCCTGCCGATCATCCGCATGACAAACATCAGCATTCTTCCCGGAGAAAAGCCGCTCTCGTTCGATGAACTGATTTCCTCGACCGATCATGGAATCCTGTTTCAAACAAACCGCTCTTGGTCAATCGATGACAAGCGATATAACTTCCAGTTCGGCACTGAGATCGGATGGGAAATCAAGAACGGCAAGCGCGCGCGCATGTTGAAAAATCCGTCATACAGCGGAATCACGACGGAATTTTGGAATTCCATGGACGCTATCTGTTCCCGCGACGAATGGACGCTCTGGGGTACGCCGAACTGCGGCAAAGGACAGCCGCAGCAGGTGATGGGAACCGGCCACGGCGCTGCGCCGGCAAGGTTCAGAAAGGTAAAAGTGGGCAGTGCGTATAAGGGAACATGACTCTGTGGCGTTGCTCTGTGTAAATTTGTGTCCTCTGTGATGAAGCTTTTAGTGCGTAGCAGAGAGAACACTTTCGCCCGAGGAGTAGGCACTCACTCAATGCTGACTCGCGACCAGGCCGCCGACATCTTCGCTCGAATCCAGAAGCATTCGACTGCTGACGAAGTCGAGTGTCTTTTCTACGGCGGCCGCTCTGCACTTACACGTTTTGCTAACAATACGATTCATCAGAACATCGCGGAAGAAAATTACGGGGTTTCTGTCCGCGCGGTTTTTGGCGGGCGCACTGCGCGGGCGACTACAAACAAGTTCGATGATGAAAGCCTGCGCAATGTCGTCAAGGCTTCGGAGGACCTGGCGAGAGTCCAGGAGCCTGATTCTGATCTGCTGCCTGTGCCAGAGCCGGACAAGAGCGCACAGCCTACGCAAAACGTGCCCATCCGTCACTTTGCCCAGACTGCTGCACTCACCCCCGAGCAGCGCGCGGACGGCGTATCGAAAATCGTCGGCATCGCGCAAAAGCACAAGCTCACCACCGCCGGCATTTTCTCCAGCTCGGAATCGATCGAGGGCATCTTCAATTCTCGGGGCCTGAGCAACTGGCACACGCAAACTTCCGCCGAAGTTTCCATCACCATGCTGGACGACGACTCTTCCGGGTGGCAAAAAGCGAATTCACCCGACGTTGCGAATTTGAATCCCCAGGAACTCGCCGAGATTGCCGCCAAGAAAGCAGTGGAGTCGAAGAATCCTCGCGAAGTCGCGCCTGGCAAGTACACCGTGATTCTTTCCCCTGCCGCCGTGCTTGATATGGTTGGCTTCATGTTCTTCGATTTCGGCGGGCTCGCAATCCTCGATCAGCGGTCGTTTCTCAACAATCGAATCGGAACACAACTCTTCGGCGACATCATTTCCATTTGGGACGACTTTGCCCATCCACTGCAATCTGGCGCGCCCTTTGACGGCGAAGGCGTACAACGCCAAAAAATTCATCTTGTCGAAAATGGAGTCGTCAAGCAACTGGTCTATGCGCGCGGTTCCGCGGAGAAGATGCGCAAATCAGAGCACGCGGCCAGAGTTGGGCCAATCGAGCCAACCGGGCATGGATTCCCTATTCCCAACGAAATGGGTGAAGGCCCGATGAACATCGTTTTCTCAGCGCCGCGCGATCCAAAAACAATTCAGCAGATGGTCGAATACACCGAACGCGGAATTCTGGTCACGCGACTTTGGTACATCCGGGAAGTCGATCCCTACGAGAAGATTCTCACCGGAATGACGCGCGACGGCACCTTCCTGGTCGAGAACGGGAAGCTGGTATGCGGTGTGCGCAACTTTCGCTTCAATCAGAGCCTGATCGATATGCTCTCGAATGTCGAGCAGATGAGCACACCCGTTCGCACTAGCGGCGAGGAGTCTTTTGACATGGTAGTACCCGCGATGAAGGTCCGTAACTTCAACTTCACTGAGGTCACAAAGTTCTGAGTTGCAGGTCTATGCGTGCGCCGAACTCCAGAAATCGTATGGGATAATAGTCGCACCGAGTCCTTCCTTGCGAGAGGTCATCTAATTACTGTGGATCACAACAATTTCTTCTTTGAGCACTACGGTCTGGCTGACCGCGACCTCGAACACTATCTCGCGGCGGCCCTTTCGGCCGGAGGCGACTACGCCGACATCTACTTCGAGTATCTATCTTCAACAGCGCTGACCGTCGATGAATCGATGGTCAAATCCGCATCGCAGGGGATATCTGCTGGATGCGGAGTTCGCGTCATCTCCGGCGAGCGTACAGGATATGCCTACACTGACGATCTTTCGCCCGCGCGCATTCTTCATGCCGCCCGTACTGCCGCTTTGATCGCCAGCGGCCCGGCCAAAGCGCCCAGCGCAGGATTTCAAAAGACTGCCGCTCGCAGCCTGTATCCGTTGACTCTGCCGTCCGTCGATGCAGAGATCACCGCCAAAGTCGAACTGGTGATGCGCGCCGATTCTGCCGCGCGCGCTTATGATCCGCGGATCAAAGAAGTCCGCGCCAACTATGCTGACGAACTGCGCAACATCCTTGTCATCGGATCAGACGGTACTTTCGCCGAAGACTCTCAGCCGTTGGCGCGCCTGAACGTCTCCTGCATCGCGAAGACCGACGCGAATTCCGCCCGGGGCAGTGCCGGCGGAGGCGGGCGCGTGGCGCTCGACTTTTTCTTCGGCGAGAAGACTCCCGAGTATTTCGCGAAAGAGGCCTCTCGTCAGGCGATCCTTCAACTCGACGCCCGCGAAGCTCCCGCCGGAGAAATGGAAGTGGTGCTTGGTCCCGGCTGGCCTGGAGTCTTAATTCACGAGGCCGTCGGTCATGGACTCGAGGCCGATTTCAATCGCAAGCAGACGTCGGCGTTCGCTGGACTGATCGGCAAAAAAGTCGCGAGCGAAAAATGTACCGTGGTTGATAACGGTGTCATGCCCTGGCGTCGCGGCTCGTTAAACGTGGACGACGAAGGTCATCAGACGCAAGAAACAGTCCTCATTGAAAAAGGAATCCTGAAGGGATACTTAAGCGACAAGCTTTCAGCGAAATTGATGGGCATGGCCAATACCGGCAATGGCCGCCGCGAAAGCTATGAACACATTCCAATGCCGCGGATGACCAATACGTACCTGTTGGCCGGTGACGACAATCCCGAAGACATCATTCGTTCCGTGAAACGCGGTGTCTACGCGGTGAACTTCGGTGGAGGGCAAGTCGATATCACGAATGGCAAGTTTGTTTTCTCAGCATCCGAAGCCTACATGATCGAAGATGGCCACGTGACCGCCCCTATTCGCGGCGCAACTTTGATCGGCAATGGCCCGGAAGCTTTGAAGCATGTGTCCATGGTGGGCAACGATCTGCGGCTCGATGAAGGTATCGGCACCTGCGGTAAGGATGGCCAGGCAGTACCCGTCGGCGTCGGCATGCCAACTACGAAGCTTGATCGCATGACCGTGGGTGGAACGGCACGGAAGGATCCCGGTGGCTTCATGCAGTAACAGTTTCCGCCACGAAGTCACCGAGAGAATCGTAGTATTGCCTTCTCCGTGTGTGTGCGTCTCCGTGGTGAAATGATTTTTATTTATGCCTGAAACCATTCTCGAATCCACAACTGAGACCGATCTGAAAGAACTCGCGCAGGACCTTGTCCGACGTGCCATATCTTGCGGAGCCACCGCCGCCGAATGCGTTATCCGCGAAGGCGACGAATTCTCAACGCTCGTGCGTCTCGGCCAGGTGGAAACACTGAAGGAATCGGGATCAAAGTCCATCGGCATACGGGTCTTCAATGGCAAACGCGCGGCCAGCACTCATTCGAGCGACTTTACGCGCGCTGGACTTGATCGCATGTTGAGTTCCGCGATCGAGCTTTCAAAGATTACTTCCGAAGATCCCTTCGCGGGAATTCCCGAACCCGATCAGCTTGGCTCCATCTCTGGCGATCTCGATCTTTACTCTTCAGACGTTTACTCGCTCCCCGGACAGGAACGCATCGCCTACGCGCGTCGCGCCGAGAAGGCCGCTCTCGATTCTGACCCGCGCATCAAGAACTCCGAAGGCGGATCGTTTGACGCCGCCACCGGCCACAAAATTCTGGCCAACTCGCATGGCTTTGTAGGCGAATACCGCCGCTCCTATTGTTCCGTGGCAGCCGTTCCCATTGCTCAGGACGAAAACGGGGCCATGCAGCGCGACTATTGGTTTTCCGTCTCGCGTAATCTGGCGAAACTTGAATCTGCGGAAGAAGTCGGGAAAATCGCCGCCCAGCGCGCGTTACGCCGGCTTGGCGCGAGGAAGGCGAAGACCCAGCAAGTCCCGATCATCTTTGATCCTCTGGTAGCCAATTCAATTCTCGGCCACATCTTTGAAGGGGTTAACGGCGACTCGGTTTATCGCGGCGCGTCCTTCCTTGCAGGAAAGCTCGGCCAGAAGGTCGCGGCTGAGAACGTGACCGTAATCGACGACGGCACCATGGTGGGTGGATTTGGCACGAGTCCGTTTGACGGCGAAGGCATCCCGACGCGGCGCACCGTCGTAATAAGCAAGGGTGTCCTCGCGTCATACCTGCTCAACACGTACACGGCCAGGAAGCTCGGCCTCGAGACGACGGGGAACGCCTCGCGTGGGCTCGCCGGCACTCCTGGCATTGGACCGGGAAATTACTTCCTGCAGCCCGGCCCTCGAACTCCGCAGCAGCTCATCGGGGACGTGAAAGAAGGCCTCTACGTGACCGAATTTCTCGGCATGGGCGTAAATTTGGTAACCGGCGATTATTCGCGGGGGGCTTCCGGCCTTTGGATCTCCGGTGGCGAACTCACCTACCCGGTGGAAGAAATTACCGTCGCCGGCAATCTGAAAGATATGTTCATGAACATCTCCGAAATCGCCAATGATCTTGAGTTCCGCGGCGCCGTCGCTTCGCCAACAATCCGCATCGATGGACTGACCGTCGGGGGAGAGTAATCCAAATGAAATTTGCCAGGGTCGTATTCCTGATCGCCGGTATTTGGGGATTTCTGGCGCTCACTCCGCTTTATTTCATATTCAATGTGATTGGGCGTCAGGACCCGCCGCCCATTACGCATCCTGGCTTCTATTACGGCTTCGTGAGCGTCGGGCTGGCATGGCAGGTGGCGTTTTTCGTAATTGCAAAAGATCCGGTTCGCTTCCGTCCTATGATGATTCCGTCTGTGCTCGAGAAATTCGGATATGCAATTTCCCTTCTAGTCCTCTTCCTCCAAGCACGTCTACATGGATCGGACTTATTGTTCGCCGGTGTGGATCTCTTATTTGGCGTTCTATTTCTCGTTGCGTTCTTCCACACCCGCAAAGAAACTGGCCCGCTGCAAGCCAGTGCCACGGGCACGTCATAATCAGCACCGCGTCAGCGGAATAGCAGATTGCGTTAGTAACCACCCCGCATGACTTCCGGCATGATCTAGCACTACTTCCAGCTCACCTTTCTACTCGGCCCGCCGATACCATAAGCCATGCACCGCTTTCTTCTGAGGTCAGCCTGCGCGCCTTTCCTCGTACTCGCGCTTCTGTTCACAATCTGCCCTGGAGCTGGCGCTGCTGAAACCGCCGACGAAACTAAGATTCTCGCACTGGAAAATGCCTGGAACCAGGCGCAAATCCAGCATGACGCTACCGCGCTCAGTCACCTGCTTCCCGAGTCATTCATCTACACCGACTACGACGGCACGATCATGAACAAGGCGGAATTTCTGAAGGACTTGCAGGATCCCGCCTATCAGGCCAGCCTTGTTGCGAATGAGAATGTGAAAGTGTACGCATATTCAGGCGCGGCTATCGTGGTCGGCACGTATCACACTAGAGGCAAATACAAAGGCAAACCATTCGAACACTGGGGAAGATTCACCGACACCTGGGTATTTCAGAACAACTTGTGGCAATGTGTGGCCAGCCACACCTCGCTTATCAAGAAATAGCCTGAAACGCCGCCGAACCAATACAATCCTGACATGGGCGGTCTCATTCAGCCCGCGCCTCTGTCTCACGAGCCGGACACCAGCCGGCGACTTATCGTCATTGCCACCATTGTGGTGGTTGGAGTGGCGGTGATTATTGCCTTGTTGCTCCGCGAGCCACCGAAGGCTGCTCTGCCCATCCCGGCTTACGCCGCGAAGCTGAAAATCTCTGACCTGACAAGGCGCCAGGCGCAAAACTTTGTGGGCGCCAGCGTCACCTACATTGACGGAACTTTGACCAATATCGGGGACAAGACGGTGACTCGCGCCGTGCTCCGCGTAACTTTTAAAGACTTGTACGGCCAGATAACGCAGGTCGAAGAAGTTCCCATCAAGGCCCTTCAAACGAGCGGTCCTTATCCAGATACCATGAGCCTCAGTATCTCCCCGCTCGCGCCGGGGCAGAGCAAGCCGTTTCGCCTGACCTTCGAACACATCAGTGCACAATGGAACCAGGCGTACCCCGACTTCCAGATCATTGAAGTGAGCACGAAATAAGACGGCGCTTGCGTTGTGCGCACATCACCTCATTCCATAAGCAAGCATCTGCACTTGTGTACGAGCGGTACGACGATCTGGCCGGCGACTCGTGAGCCGGCACTTGGTTACAATCTCTCCATGTCTCAAACCAAAACCGTCCGCCTCACTGCGACGGTAAAAGCCGCGGGTTGAGCTTCCAAGCTGAGTCCGGCGGCGCTGGACAAAGTGCTTGGGAAATTAGCCCGGCAACATGATCCGAACGTTCTTGTAGGCTTCGAACGCGCCGACGACGCCGGCGTGTATCAACTCGCGCCCGAGACAGCGCTGGTGCAGACAGTCGATTTTTTCACCCCCATCGTGGACGATCCCTACACTTTCGGCCAGATTGCGGCGACGAATTCTCTGAGCGATATTTATGCCATGGGTGGCCGTCCACTGACTGCGCTCGCTCTAGTCTGCTTCCCCGAAAAGGAAGCTCTTGAAATTCTCGAACAAATCCTTGCGGGCGGACTGTCGAAGATGATTGAGGCGGGATGCACAGTCATCGGAGGCCACAGTATTCGTGACGAAGAGACCAAGTTCGGATACTCAGTTACTGGCCTGATCGATCCGAAGAGAGTGCTGAAGAATGGTGGAGCGCAACCTGGAGATCGTCTGCTGCTCACGAAGGCGCTTGGCACAGGCGTGATCTCCACAGCAATCAAGAAAGGCGTAGCAAAGCAATCGTGGATCGACGGCGCCGTCCAGTCGATGACAACTCTGAATAAAACTGCGGCTGAGGTGATTACGGAAAGTCAAAAGCAAAACGCGTACGCTCCTCAAAAGGAGGTTGGTGCAACCAATTCAGAGGAACACGACGCGGGTCGTACGACGCACAACGCTTCTCCCATCCACGCCCTTACCGATATCACCGGCTTCGGTCTCATCGGCCACCTCCGCGAAATGCTGCAGGCTTCAGAAAACGTCTCCGCTGAGATTCACGCGAGTCGAGTTCCCTTACTCGAAGGCGCTATCGATTGCATTCGTGACCGTCACATTCCCGGCGGTCTCACGGCTAATCGCGAATTCGCCGAGTGCGTGGTCGACTATGCGGATGAGGTCACTGAACAAGTGAAGACGATCCTTTTCGATCCCCAGACTGCGGGCGGACTCCTGATTTCTGTCGCGCAGCGGGAAGCAGACAATCTGCAGAACGCGCTTAGAGGTGCAGGAGTGCGAGTCGCCGAAATCGGCGAGGTCCGGACAGGGACGAGGCCATCGATAGAAGTACAACCTTGAAAAGCCGCCAAGTCGAACCGATTCGGAAGGCCTGCTGGGCCGCCGCCACATAGCACCCAAAACTTCGCCCATAAACAAATTTGCCCTGGATATTTCCAGGGCAAAGCAGTGACATTGGC
>DATBIE010000148.1:0-42146 GCA_036557105.1 Terriglobales bacterium | reverse complement strand
AGCAGGTCGCAATGGTCCACACACTTCACGGTATTGACCTCGACGCTGGCTTTCTTATTTCCGGAGACAGAGATGTCGGGAAGGATCAATAGTGTTTGCGTGCCGTTGGCGACGTTGAAGCTGCAATTGAAGCTCATCTTCTGCACGCCGCGCTCTTTGCATCCGGTTTGGTCGAGCGCGTCGGTGAGGCTCACGGTCTTGTCGTAAACCTGGTCGGCGAGATGCGATGGCATCAAAGCTACCGTCAACGGAACCGGCGACTTGATTTTCACGCTGAGTTTCTGGTCGTCGTGGTCGGGTGTCATCAGGCTGTAAACCTTGGGCACAGACGTAATTTCATATTTTTCGTTGAGTATGCGCCGCCATTCAAAACAGGGAAGAACGCAATTGTCCACACAATTCCAGGCGTAGTACTGGATGTGGACGTCGCTCGTGGGAATGAATTGCTGCATGCGGGGTCCCAGGATCGAGCCGACGGTCGCGCCAATGGTCGCGACGACTGGCTTTTCCGGCCGGCGCTCGTCGCGGAAGGTGATGGTCATCGGCCGCTCGGACGGCAAATGGCATTCGTAAATCGTGTTGGTAACGTGCTCCTTGACACAGAGAAAGCTGAAATTCACCGGCGCATTGGGATTCTGCATTGCCGCGTTCCATTCGTCGGCCCAGACCATCGCGACTGTAACGGGATATCGCGAGTCGATGGCGACGTGCATGTCTCCGCCTCCGGCTGCGGGATGATAGACGCGGCCGGCGTGCATGCTGGCGGGCTCCATAGGAATACTCTCGCTGTTGGCGGGAGTCCATCCGAAGACTCGATTGTCTTGGGCGCTGGCTGTTCCTACGCCGCAGATAAAGAGCAGAGCGATCAGGGCGGAAAAATGCCTCATAACATAAGTATTTGTCGGGGGCGTCTGTTGGCCTAATCAATTTGGGGCGGTTGCATTACGGAAGTACCGGCGAAGCACGAATGCCTGAAAGTCAAAATCCCCAGCCCCTTCGACTTCGCTCAGGGCGGGCTCTATCTCCGCGAAGACGCGGAGATAAGGATCGGGCGCTCGCACCAATATTGAGCGTTGCCCTGTGCTACTATGCCTTCCCGGAATTCGGAGATGGGTCAGAGAAGGAGAATCAGTTCATGAAAACGAGGCCTGTTGTTTGCGTGGTGGCTGGGATTGTGCTGGCAATATGCGCTTCAGGGTATGTGTCGGCGCAGAATTCAAGTGGGGCCGGTGCTGCACAGGCGCAGGCGGCGACACTTGCGTCGGTTGTGGACCGCGACTTGAGCAATGCCGAAAAGCGACTGATCGAAGTTGCGGAAGCGATGCCCGAGAGTAAGTACAGCTTTTCTCCTGAGGGACTGAACATTGCCGGTTCGGAGTTCAAGGGCGTGCGCACATTTGCGGCACAGCTCAAACACGTGGCCGCTTCTAACTACTATTACTGGGCGCCGATGACCGGCGACAAGTTTCCTGAGGACTACAAAGGGGAAGAAGGTCCTGCCATCGTGAAAAGCAAAGCCGAGATTATTAAGTTCCTGAAAGATTCCTTCGCTCTAGGACACAAGGCCGTCGCGACACTTACAACCGAAAATATGCTGCAGGCTCCGGAAGGCAGTAAGTCGCCGCGACTGCGTCTGGCTGAATTTGCCGTCGCCCACTGTTTCGATCACTACGGCCAGATGGTCGAGTATCTGCGAATGAACGGGATCGTGCCACCTGCGAGTAAGGGGCAGTAGAAGGAAGTCGAAGCCGAAGAGCTGAGCATTCTGACCAGACTTGCTTCACCCAACATCAATCAAGACAAAATTCCCACCCTGTCGCAAACTGCGCGACAAGGGTGGGGCAACCCCGTGAGATGTATCTGACGCGAAGCACGGCACGGAACCTCGCTGGCGAGGGCCGCGGGATTCTCGCGGGCGGGGCCGCTTCGGCTTCGCTCAGGTAGGTCCGCGCCCACAGCTACTCTTATGCCGGCACCTTCGCCGCATGGATCACCTCGGTCATCCGCCTATGCCAATCTACATCGCGCCACATGCCGACGAATTGCGGGCCGCAGAAGTTACTGGTGGCGATGGCCCGCCAGCGGCCGGTTGCGGCGGCGGTGCGGACTCCGATCTCGCACAAGTTTTTGATCCAGTCCTATTCGAGTAGTGGCCAATCTTTGTAATCGACCAGGCCCCAGCACTCGGTCGTGATCGGGAGTGACTTTTTCAAGCTTTGAATGAGGGAACCGCTGCTGCGGGACGCAGCAAAGTATTGCCAGTGCTCGCGAGCCGTTTCGGGCGTATTATTTTCGGGTCCAAAAACAATTCAGGTTAAAGGAGGACCATCCAGATGAGGTACCTGGGTTCCCTGCTCCTTATTTTATGCGTCTGTGTGCCGGCCATAGCTCAGCATCAGACTGCCCATTCCGCAACTAAGCCTGCGACGTTGATGTCAGGCATCAGCGACCTGCACCATCCGGTCACAACAACGAATCCAGAGGCGCAAAAATTCTTTGACCAGGGGCTGCGCCTGATTTACGCGTTCAACCACGATGAGGCTGCCCGCTCTTTTCAGCGTGCGGCGGATCTCGATCCAAAGATGGCGATGGCATACTGGGGCATCGCGGAAGCGGTCGGCCCTAACTACAACGATCCAGCGAGCGATGAACGCTTTCAACAGGCGCATGAAGCTATTGAGAAAGCGTCAAGTCTTTCAAGTGGGGCGTCGGTTACCGAGCGTGATTACATAGAAGCGATGGCCAAGCGGTTTCCAGTTCAGGGTGCGGACCGTCGCAAGGCAGCCGAGGATTATCGCGATGCCATGCGCGAGGTGATGAATAAATATCCTGACGACCTGGATGCGGCCACTCTGTTTGCTGAGTCCGGAATGAACCTGCACCCGTGGGGTTTGTGGATGAAGGATGGTACGCCGCGCGAGGGCACGGAGGAGATTGTGTCCACGCTCGAGTCAGTGATCAAACGTGATCCGAACCACCTGGGAGCGGTGCATTACTACATCCACGCGGTGGAAGCTTCGCCCAGTCCTGAGCGGGCACTGGCTGGCGCAAACCGGTTGGCGGCGCTGGCACCTGCGGCGGGCCACATTGTGCACATGCCGGCGCATGTGTACATCCGTACAGGCGACTACGACGAGGCCGTGAAGGTCAATGAGAGAGCGGCAGCAGCAGACGAAGCCTATATCAAGACAAGCGCTGCAAATGGCGTACATCCAGCGATGTATTCCGGGATGTACTACAGCCACAACCTGCACTTCATCGCAATTGCCGCAAGCATGAAGGGCAACTTCACGGAAGCCAAACAGGCCGCCGACAAACTCTCGGCGCATGTGCAGCCAATGCTCAAAGACATGCCGATGCTTGAGGGCTTCACTGTTATTCCAACGGCGGTGCTGGTTCGGTTTGAAAAGTGGAACGACGTACTGAAGATTCCGCAGCCGGATGCAAACCTCAAAATCGCGACTACGTTCTGGCACTATGCTCGCGGCATGGCACTGGCGGGAACGGGAAAGCCTGATGAAGCAGAGAAGGAGCACAGCGCGATTGTTGCCGTGAAAGAAGCGACTCCTGACGATGCCGTCTATGCTCCACCTTTTAACAATAAGACGAAAGATATTTTGCAGATTGCCGACGATGTGCTTGCGGCCAAGATTGCTTTGGCGCGGAAGGATACGGAGGCAGCGATCTCTCATTACCGGAATGCGGTTGCGGTGCAGGACAAGCTCAACTATGGTGAGCCGCCGGACTGGTATTTCCCGGTGCGAGAATCATTGGGAGGCGCGCTGCTGAAGGCGAACAAAACAGCTGATGCGGAGAAGGTTTTTCGAGAGGACTTGCAGCAGAATCCGCGCAACCCGCGTTCATTATTTGGGTTGTGTGAAGCGCTGAAGCTGCAAGGCCGGGACTATGACGCCCAGTTCGTGGAGAAGCAGTATCGCGGTTACTGGGACGGGCATGGTCTGGAGCTAAAGGTGGAGAACCTTATTTAGCTGTTAATGCCAGCGGGGCGGACAGCGCTCTCGTCCGCCCCGGTATGTTCCGCGTCATTCTGCAGGTCACTTCTTCTTTCGCTTCGCGCGCACGATTCTCGCGAGCGATTTTACGTAATCCTCCATTGTCGCCGGCACCGCCTTGTTATAGATGAACTGGCCTTCGCGACGGGATTCTATAAGACCGGCATCGGCGAGCATCTTGAGATGATGCGAGACTGTGGCTGGAGTGACTCCCCCCAGGGACGCTATATTACTGCAGTTCATCTGGTCGCAGGCCGCGATCGCTTCATAAATCATGAGGCGAGTCTGGTCGCCCAGCGCTTTCGAGATTCGTTCGATTTGTTCCCGATCCATAGGTCCCGATTATTCCACCTAGAAATTAGATGCATCCGTGACATTTAGATAATCATCTAAACGTCTAAATTGGCTTAGGACTGAGATCCGAAGCTAGTGCGAGAAAGGAGAGCATACATGAAAAGGCTTGAAGGAAAGGTCGCGGTCATAACGGGCGGGAACAGCGGGATCGGGTTGGCGACGGCTAAACAGTTTCGCGATGAGGGCGCGCGTATAGCAATTTCCGGCCGCAGCCAAAAAACATTGGACGAAGCAGCGAAAGAGCTGGGCAAAGATGCACTAGTGGTGCAGGCGGATGTCTCGAAGCTGGAGGATGCGGACAAACTTTTTACCGCAATCGAAAAGCGGTTTGGCAAAATCGACATCTTGTTCGTGAATGCGGGTGTAGCGAAATTTGTGCCGGTTGATCAGGTGTCAGAGGACCACTACGACGAGATATTCGATATCAATGCCAAAGGCGCGTACTTTACGATCCGGAGGGCGTTGCCCCACCTGAATGACGGTGCCTCGATCGTCCTGAACTCAAGCGTCGTAAGCCACAAGGGATTGCCGGCTGCAAGCGTATATTCCGGAACGAAGGCCGCGCTAAGGTCATTTACAAGATCGCTGGCGGCAGAACTGGCAGGGCGAAACATTCGCGTGAACGCAGTAGCCCCCGGGCCGATCGAGACACCGATTCTCGAGCGCAACGGGTTATCGAAGCAAGAGCTGGATGAGTTCGCAAACGGAGTCATCCCTTCCATTCCGCTCAAGCGCTTCGGCCGTCCGGAAGAGGTCGCGGCGGCCGTGGCATTTCTGGCTTCGAGGGACGCCTCGTATATAACAGGTGTGGAACTTGGCGTCGACGGCGGAATGGGAGAAGTCTAAGCCGAGGCCTCAAACATTGGTGCCAGGCTTAGGCTTTCCGGGAGCCTGGCGCCAGCCAATTCTGTCGGAACACTGTTCCTTTGTGCCCAGTACCATAGTTCGGGCGGGCTGCATCAAACCAGATATAATTTAGCTATTCGGCTCAGCTCCAGAGCTCGGCCTTGACATTCCGGGAGTCAGATGTCCACCAAAATCAAAACAGCCATACTGGTCGTCTCCGCCGGCGTTCTGCTCTTTTCGCTGGCTGGGCAGATCAGCCACGTTCGCGCCTCCAACAATAATGATGCCTACCAGCAAATGGAGGTCTTCAGTGAAGTGCTCTCGCGGGTTCGGAGCGAGTACGTAGAGGAACCGAATCTGCCGACGGTGACTGACGGCGCACTGCATGGATTGTTGGAGTCGCTGGATTCGAACTCCAGTTATTTAAATGCCGAGCAGTACAAGACCTTCAAACAGCGCAACACGAGCGCGAAGGCGGAAATCGGCGCCGCTGTTTCGAAAAGGTTTGGCTATGCTTCGGTCATTTCTGTGATTCCCGGTGGCCCGGCGGACAAAGCGGGGCTGCAGGATACGGACATCCTGGAAGCGATTGAGGGCAAGAGCACGCGCGAGATGTCGGTGGCCGAGATTCGCAGCCTGCTGTCCGGAGATCCCGGTTCGACCGTGACGCTTTCTGTTGTGCGCGCGCAAAGGTCCGAGCCACAGAAGGTTGTGGTCACACGGGACGTGGTGACGATTCCCCCGGTGAAAGACAAGATGGTAGAGGACGGGATCGAGCAAATCCGGGTGGATGCATTGACGAAGGGCCGTTCGCAGGAGATCGCCAATAAAATTAAAGCTGAGCAGAAAGCGGGCGCGAAGAAGCTGATTCTCGATCTGCGGGATTGTGCCGAGGGAGATGAAGCTGAAGGTGTGGCCACGGCGAACCTATTTTTGAATCACGGAACGATTACTTATCTGCAGGGACAGAAATTCCCGCGCGAAGCGTTCAATGCAGACCCATCGAAGGCGATTACTTCACTGCCGCTGGTTGTGCTGGTGAACAAAGGAACAGCTGGACCGGCTGAAGTTGTGGCTGCTGCGATACTCGACAATGCGCGAGGCGACGTTGTCGGAGATAAGACTTTCGGAGACGGTTCAGTGCAAAAACTGATCGAACTGCCCGATGGCGGGGCGCTCCTTCTTTCTGTGGCCAAGTACTATTCTCCGGCGGGGAAGGCGATCCAAGACAGCGCCGTAACTCCCAACATCCTAGCAGCTGATACCAGTGATGATGCCGTGATCCCTGACGATGATAGCGACTCTGCCCCAGCGCAAGTCGAGCAACCATCTGCGCCGCAGCATGATGATCAACTGGACAAAGCGATCCAGGTATTAAAGAAGGGTAAGAGCTAACAAAAGCATTTAACCGCAGAGATCGCCGAGCGTAGGAACCCGCGAGGACGTTGAGAAAACAAAGTCTCTAAGCTTTCTTGAAAGGCTGTGGTTTTAGGCTTCGTGCCCGACTCCCACGGGATGAAGAATCCACTCCCCCGATGGTAGCAGCCAGTAATACTATCCTGCGGTTTTGGCCCACGCTTCTGCGGCCGCAATCCGATGCGAAATCGCCGGATGCGAATGGAACCACCATTCCACCCATCGTGATGGGACGCGCTCGGCAAGATTCTGGTCGGCCAGCTTGTTCATCGAGGAGATGAAGGGCCCTATTCCGGCGATGTTCTCAAACGCGTAGCGGTCCGCTTGACGCTCATGAAACCGCGAAAGGCCATTTAACGCCGGCATGAGCAGGAAAGAAAGCACGCTGAAGGTGAGCACAAGCAAGGGAAGATTGGCAAAATCTGAAACCGTTTCGAACATGTGCCAGCGGCTAATGGAGTAATGCAACACCCAATTCGCCGCCCAGAATCCAACGAACGTAACCAGGGTCTGCACGCCGATGCTCTTCAAAATATGCTTGTGAACGTGATGTCCGAGTTCATGCGCGAGGACGGCTTCGATTTCATCCGGCGAGTAGTTCGCGAGCAGGGTGTCGGCAAGGATGATGCGACGAGTATTTCCCAGTCCGGTAAGGGCTGCGTTGGCTTTCTTGGTTTTCTCCGACAAATGCCACTTGTAGACGCCCCGCACACGCGTTCCGGCGCGCTCGCCCAGACGCACCAGGCGCTGCTTGAGGTCTTCGTTTTGCAAAGGCTCGAATTTATAAAAGATCGGGAACAGAAGCACGGGAGCGAGCTGCGCCAGTAAGATCGCGACCACCATGAAGCAGATCCATGCGAGCACCCACCATTGCTGGGAGAACTCGCGGATGATGAGATAAAGAAGCTCGACGAGTGCCGCGCCCAGCACAGTTGCAAGCAACAGGCCTTTGGTTTCATCCCATAGCCACGCGGGAAGCTTCTGGTTGGAAAGTTGGAAACGATGCTCCAGGCGAAATCCGTAGTAGTCGAGCGAGAGGCCAAGCAGTTTGCTGAGAACAACCAGCATCAGCACATACAGGAAGAGCGCGAGGGCATAGCTCTCCGAGACGTCGTATGCCAGGCTTTGCAGCCAGTGCGTCCAGCCGGTGACAAGCAGTACGAGCAGCAGGGTGAGGCCGAGCAGCATTTCCCCAATGCCGAGCCATCGCCGAATGCGATTGTAACGGCGCACCTCCGGCGAATCAGGAACAGTGGCTGCTGGACTATTTTCAGCCATTCTCTAGATTATGGCACCGACCTGCACGGCAAGGCGATACCCGACTGAGGCTCTACCGAATCCTGCATCTTTCGAGAAAATTAAGTTGTAAGTCTTGCTCCAGCGGCTGCATGTCAGGGTACTTGCTGACACTTGCCACGAAGTGGCTTTGTACACGATGAGCATCACTGCATCGAATTCTTACGTCGGCACCACCTGCCTTACTCTTGCTATCTGAAGAGATGTGAAGTGTCGACGTTCGAATATCGGTTAGTGGCGATTGGCTGAACCGGCGCTATCCTGCCCTGTGTACGATCCTCCCGCCCACGATCGTCGCCACCACTTTACCCGTGAGTTGCCAACCGTCAAAGGGCGTATTGTGCGATTTTGACCGCGACTTGGAGGCATCGAACGTCCAGCGTTTCTTTGGGTCGAAGATGGTTACGTCGGCATGGCTGCCTCGCAGCAGCGTTCCGCGGCCACGCAAGTCCACTACTCGTGCCGGTCCCGAAGTAAGCAGTTCGACGATTCGCACGAGAGGAATTCTCTGTCGGTGATGCAAAATCGCGATCGCCAGGCCGAGAGCAGTTTCGAGTCCGGTGATTCCAAAAGCGGCGCGCTCGAACTCAATGATCTTCTCGTGTGGAGCATGGGGCGCATGATCGGTCGCGATGGCGTCCACGGTGCCATCGGTCAGTGCAACCAATAGCGCCTCGCGGTCGGCGGCCGGACGGAGCGGCGGGTTCATCTTGAAATTGGCATCATAGCCATGCACGTCGGCATCGGTAAGGGCGAAGTGGTGCGGCGTAACTTCGCAGCTCACACGGGCGCGATTGCGTTTTCCGCGACGGATGGACTTTAACGCCTCAGATGTCGATACGTGAGCGATGTGCAGGCGCGCGCCATTGAATTGCTGCGCGAGTTGCACGTCCCGATCGACAATCGAAGCCTCTGCCATATCGGTCATTCCGCGTAGCCCAAGACGGAATGAAGTCACGCCTTCGTTCATGGAACAGTTCTGAGTCGCGCGAGTATCTTCGGCATGTTGCACGACGGGAAAATTAATTTCCGCGGAGGTACGCATGGCATCGCGCATGGTGGTTTCGCTAAGAATGGGCTTGCCGTCGTCGGTGACAGCGACTGCGCCGGCACGCTGCAGGGCGCGAAAATCAGTAAGCACAGCGCCTTTGCTGGCTTGGGTCGCAGCGGCAATGGGAAACACGTTGACCACGGCGCCGCGCTGCGGCTGGCGAAGCCATGTGACCCACTCCGGCGAATCGAGCACCGGCGTCGTGTTCGGCATGCAACAGACAGAAGTGAACCCACCGGCGGCGGCTGCAGCGGTACCCGAGGCGATGGTCTCTTTGTAGCTTTGTCCGGGCTCGCGAAGATGGACGTGAAGATCGATGAATCCGGGCGCCACGATCAGTCCACGAGCATCGAATTTTTCTTCAGAACCGGCACGGATCTTGTTCGGCGGCGCAATGTCGGCCACCTGTCCGTCACGCAGGAGCACATCCAATGGTGCGTCGACGCGTGCTGCTGGATCGATGACGCGACCACCACGAATCAGAAGACTATGAGATTGTGAACCTTGCTTCATCCAGCAACTTCCTTGCTGTGGTGCCCAAGCTCGTTGTAAATGCTAAAAAAGATTCGAATCCGCTTGTCAGTCAATTCTCGGTATCTTAATTCCCGTTGATCCGAGTTTATCTGCGAAAGAGAAGTCCCCAAGTTCATTTCAGCCTTCCCAGCGCTCTCGCCAGCACGGCCATGCGCACAGGGACGCCGTTGCGGACTTCTTCGACGATAACGGACTGCTGGCAGTCCGCAACATCCCAGGTTAATTCGAGGCCGCGAATGATCGGTCCGGGGTGCATCAAGAGCGCATCGTTCTTAGCCAGACGCAAGCGGGTCATGGTCATCTGATAACGCGCTATGTAGTCCTGGAGATTTATTTTCAAACCAGCCAGGCGCTCGCGCTGCACCCGCAGCACCATTACCACATCGGCCCCGCGGACCGCCTCTTCGCAACTGCGGCTGACGCGCAGGCCGGGCGCTAGTGTAGTTGCCAGTTCCGGCAGAAGCTCCGGTGGCCCGCAGAGAACAATATTCGCTTTGAACTTGCTCAGAAGATGAATGGCCGATCTTGCAACACGGCTATGGTAAATGTCGCCGATAATCGCGACCTGCAGCCCCTCAAGCTTCTTCTTATGCCGCAAAATTGTGTAAGCGTCGAGAAGCGCCTGCGTTGGGTGCTCGTGCATGCCGTCGCCGGCATTGATGACCGGGATATCCAGATGGCTGGCCATTAAGTGTGGCGCGCCGGCGTTTGGGTGACGCACCACGATGACATCCGCACCGATGGCGCGCAAAGTGTACGCAGTGTCGAGCAACGACTCGCCTTTCTCGATACTGGACCCGCTCGAGAAAACCAGAGTTGTTGTCGCGCCGAGCGATTTCGCCGCCACTTCGAAAGAGGCCCGGGTTCGCGTTGAAGCTTCATAGAACAGCAGCAATACGCGCTTTCCGCGGAGGAGAGGTCGCGGCCGCTCCGGATTCATCTTGCGAGCTAACTGCAGGAGCTTGCTGATTTCAGCCTGCGGCAGAGCTTCAATTCCAAGTAGCGATCCCCGGGCGGGAGGTCGGCTAGCGAGTTTTTGTGCAATAGCTGGCATTCGGGTAAGCGCTGGCAGAGATGAACGCTGCATCATACTTGGGCCGGGTGCCTGTGGGCAAGAACTACTGAAAATAAAGGAGTTAATGTATCGGCGGTTCTTTGCGGCGGAGCAGGAATGCTGAAAGCGAAGCGCCAGCGCCAGAGAGCAAGACAAATGCTATCGCCATGAAAAGAAAGCCCACAATCATCATGACAACCATCCCTTGCTGGGTGGAGAAGTAGTCGATCACCTGCCGCGCCTGCGGTTCAGTGGCTCGCTGCCGCTGCTGGCGCAGGGCTTCAAGCATTGTGTCGCGCATCGCGCTCTGGCCTCGAGAGGTGAGAGTACTGAGTGCCATAGCAACCAGGGCGCCTACAAAGGCGAAGATCCCAGTGAGCGCGCCCAACTTGAACGCCATGCCCCGTGTCGGTTCAATACCGTGCGTCCACCGACGGTAAAACAGTACTGAAAGAAAGCCTGCAAAAGGTAGCGCCAGGACGAAATTCGCCACAAACGGAACGGTGCAGAGCACCGCGCCTATGAATCCGGCGTAGAGCGCGGCCCGAAGAGTAGCGTGTGGGTCGGCCGGTGTAATTTTCGTTTCGTGAGTATGTCCGGCATGAGATTCACTCTCGGCCGCTGTGATCGACGCCGGCACCGTGAGGCGCACATTGGTGGGCTCACGCTCCTGAAAGCGCACCTGCGTCGCTCCGCAAGAAGGACAAAAGGGAGAGCCATCTTCCACAGGAGAGTTACAGCGAGGGCAAGGATGTTCCACTGAGGCTTTATTATCGCATCTGCCAAGCTGCGACTTGCCGTCTAGCCTCACGGGCAAAAAACCGAAAGCGGCCAAGTACGCCATCAAGCCGAATAGTCCGGCCACTCTGCAGACATTCCTTTGCGATCACCAGTCCGAAAATGTGGTCGCGAGTAATCTCGTCATCGGATTCGCAACCAGCATCTCCGCGCGTGATGAATCCATTACGACATTCTTGGACGATTCTGTGCGCTTTCAAAACTCCTGCGGTTTGTGCCAGGATGATATCGCCGATCCGAAGCTTTCTATCGCCTATGGGTTGGACGTGGAGCACTTCTCCATGTTGAATCGTCGGGATCATGCTTCGACCCCAGGCTTGAAAGCGAAAGCTGAACCCACGTTTGACGAGTTCGCCGGCGAATTGCTGGAACAGGAGCGATTGGGGCCGGTCTTGGATCATTGCAGTTGAGATCGCTGGAAATCCAGTACGGCCTTGACCGCGCTTCGGTCCGGAACGAATTGAAATTCGTAGCAGGGAATCGTAGAGAGCGCCAGTTGCAGGAATTCAATCGTGCACTGAAGACCCTGCGGGCTGTGAAACGGCGGAAATGACCGAGCGAAGATCTCGGCAACGGCCTGACCGTTTGGGAGCGCTCTAAATGAATTCCTCGTTCCGTGCCGCAGGAGATGAATGCGGTTGAGCCTCGCCTTGCCCGGTGAAGCGAACGCTGCCTCGCCATGCCACGGAGTTCCGTACATCCACACCTCACCATTGTGAACGCGCAGAATGATGCGGTCGTCGCTGAGAATTTCAGGATCGCGAAACGTTTCCCAGAGGCGGGCGGTTGTGCTCTTGCCTGCACCCGAATGGCCCAGGAACAGATGCCCGCCGCTCTCACGGTCGACTAAGCCGCAGCCGTGCACTTCAACTCCCAGACCATAACGTGCCAAATAGTTTGTAATGAGGAGCTCGCAAACCGGGTATTCAAGAGGAGAGATTCCGCTATTTCCCAGGACTGAGCGGTTCAGGAATATTTCTGCGTGAGTAAGTGATTGGTCCACGCGCATTTGCCTGTAAGGCCGTGCCCCAAGCCGTGGAGTAACAAACTCAAAAATCGATTCGCCCTCATTGCGAAACAGTTTCCATGTCGCCCCCGAATCAAAGACTTGCTTTCCTCGGTTTGCCGGTAATGTGTCGGCCCAATTGATTTCGATTGCAATAACGGCCGCCGAGCACGTCACCTGGAATTGCCGGATCTCATCGCCGGTGTAGACATGTTGCCCGGAATCACCGCTAAGTTCGAACGAAACTCCACCTACGCTGAAAGAACTGTGATGAATTGCGCAATGCGGAGTTCTCCGAAGTAACACCGGTTGGCTGGGCTTCGTCCCCACATTATCTGACGCAGATACTTTCATAGTAAGAACCTGGTTATCGCAACGAGCCGCATCCGCCGCAGCCTGGGTTGGCAGGTGAGTTGTTCAAGACAGGCAGAAGCTGGTCGGGCGTGATCCAGGTTTCGGGGTCAACCTCCAGCGATTTGATCCGGCGCGCAGATTCAAGCAGGGAACTGTGGCGCGTTCCTCCTGCGCAGAATTCACATGCACCATGTTCAGGGATTTCGCAACCGAAGAGTATCGCGCGCAGATGTGCCACCTCGCAAAGAAACTCAACTGGAGATTCCGGATCCCCGTTTTCGAGTTCACCATTCGCTGGACACATGCTGCAAACGCTACGAATACGGCAGTTCGTACATTTGGAGAGCTGGCGAGACTCGCGTTGCCGTACTTTGAGCAAGAACTCCTCCCAACCTTGACGCACGCTGCCCGTACGAATGTCGTATGTTGCCCGGTGCGAAAGCACGCAAATGCTCATGTAGCCATACGGATCAACAGCAAACGCACGAACGCCGCCGCCGCACGAGTAGAGCGTCTTCGAGGGAGGTGTCGGACTCGCTTGCTCGCGAGCCACAGCTTGCCGATGCTCAGTGGCTATTGCGGGCAGGCGCATCTCAAGCGCTACCACCTCTTCAGGAGTTAGCCTTACCGCGAGTGGCGCTGCAGAACAGTCGATACGCGGATTAATCAGTGAATCAAATCTGAACTCTACTCCGAGTTCCTGTTCCGCGAATGCTTTCATCGAGAAGACTTCATGCCGGTTGATGCTGGTGGCGACGGTTTTCAGTTTCAGTGGCAAACCACGTTCGACCAACAGTCGAATTCCCCGCATACAACGGTCATAACTCCCGGGCAGCTTCGTCAGCTTTTCGTATGTCTCTCGCGTACGGCCATACAGCGTGATTTCAACTGCGAACGGAGGAAATTCCCGCAAAAAATCGGCGATCTTCTCATTGATCAGGATGCCATTCGTGAAAAGGGTTATCAGAAAACCTTTCCGGTTCGCATACGAGTAGATTTCGAGGAAGTCCTTGCGGGCGAAAATCTCACCACCGGTAAACAGGAGCCAGATCACTCCCATTTGGGAGAGTTCATCGAGAACTGCAAAATATTCCTCTTTGCTCAGTTCGCGATTGCGAGCGGCCAGATCGCCCATTTCGAGATTGTTGTAGCAGTGCTGGCACTCGAGGGGGCAACGGCGCGTGACTTCCAGGGAGGCTTCCAGCGGAACGCGTTGAGTTGCAAAATGTCGATGGAGAGAAACGCTGAACTCGCTGTACGAGGCGGAGTTCATACCGCGGCAGTGGCTCCTGTCGCAGTCACAAGTCCCGCACTTTCAAGTTCCGCGAGGAATGAATATACATCGCGCTCAATGTCCTGCGATTCGCCGTTGAATTCCTGCGCGACTAATCCAACGATTTCGTTCTTGCTGCGAGGAACGGAGACCGCTTCCCAGATCGCGCCCCCGACGGGATTCAAGCTGAAAATAGCAGCGAGGTCGCCCACGCCTTTCCTGATTGGCACAATAAGAGTCTCTCCCGCCACCACGCGAGAAATAACTGAGTCCGACCTGACAAAGCGCTCCATTGCTGGCTCACGTACGGTGTCTTGTCTAATTTTGAGACACTGCTCGCAGCTTAGCAGAGCGGCATTCGAGCGCTGTTAGCTAGCTAGATTCAAACCAGTCCGGCAGGAGAGCGCAAAACTTCTGTGCGAGCTGGCTAGAATCCTGGAGCTTTTTCCTTGTTGTGGTCACAAGTTCCGTTAGTGGGTTGTGGTGGGAGTGTGGGAGGAGTCAGCAACGGAGGCGCGACGGAAAAGTCGAAAAACTCCATCATGTTGTCCGCGTTTGCGTCTCGCAAGGTAAGGGGCTGCAAATTAAACCTGTCCTCAATTAACCGGAGGATCGAGGTGTAATCGCGGGTTGTGTGCGAAACAAAGCTTGGCCTCGCCCAGGGGGAGAACACGACAAGAGGCAACCGAAACCCAGTCTGATTGAAATCGCCCTTCTTGTCGGTCGAGCGCAGTTTTGGGGGAATAGCGTCGGGAACAATCGCCCGCGCAGGCCGCACGTGATCATAGAGCCCGCCTCCCTCATCGTAAGTAAGGATCAGCGCCGAGTCTTGCCAGGATGGGCTGTTGATCAGGGTATTGATAATGTCCGCTGCGAATGCCGCGCCGATTTGAACATTGGACGAAGGGTGCTCATCTGTGTGAGCGATGCGTTCTATAAAAATCACCGAGGGCAAGGTGCTGTCATTCATCACATCGTTGTTCCAGTTCGAAATAGGAACAACGTTCGCGGCTTCGGATTTGTACCCTGAAAATTGCTGGATCAGGGCGCTGGTTGCGCTGCCCTGGTAGTAATACCGCCAGCTGACTCCAGCCTGTTGCAGACGATCAAAGATTGTGGGCTGCGTGTAACCTCCAGAGGGCGGGCCACTCGGCGGAATAACATTGCCAAAGGAGGTGGCAGTAAACAGATAAAATCGATTCGGAATTGTGTTGGTCAGCTCTGGAGAGAAGAACCGGTCACTCGTCGCGAAGCGGGCCGCCGCTTCGTAGTAGTAAGGCAGATCCGTCTGGTCGTAATAGCCCATCGCCCGCGTTCCCGTGGGATCAATGCTTGAAGGAATCGAGGTTGTGGTTTTCATAAAGCCGTCCATGAGTCCTTCATCTACATCGCGATGCGCTTCATTCCAGGACGGCGTGAGGTCCTCGGTGCATACCGTGCGATAGTGAAACGGGTGTACCGGCTGGTCCTGCGTGTTCGGCAGGGTCGTGTTCAGGTCCAAGCCATCAATGTCATTGGCCAATCCCTCAGAGGCTTTGTACGGGCCTAACATTCCGAAATAGCTGTCAAACGAACGGTTCTCCTGTACGAAGAAGATGATGTGCTTCAGATTTGCCAGTCCCTGCGTTGGGTCGGTCAGCGTGATATTGAATTTCTGCTTGAACAAGGCGCCAGTGCTATCTTTGGCCTGAACAGCAATTGAGTGTGTTCCTAGCGGGAAATTGCTGAGGTAGAGGTCAAGAAGCGCAGAATTCGAGATCCCGCCGTGGCCCTTGCCGTCGATATAGACGTTCAAAGATTTAATCGGAACTGAGTCCGTAGCTGCCGCAACCACATGAAAAGGCTGGCTCACGATCGAGCCGCTTGCTAGTGAGCAGATAGTTACCGTCTTGTCTGCCGGGTTCAGTGCACAAGGCGGCTGCATGGAAACCGGGACACTGGTTTTGAACGACTTTCCAGTGTTGTCCCACCCCTGCACGCTCACCAGGTGATGTCCCACTCCCAGGCTGATAAAAGTGTTCACCGAGGTCGCTTTCACCTGATATACCAACTTGCTGTCCACATAGATGTGCATGGCCGTCACCGGATGAGAGTCGGTAGTGCCGGCGACCACGTTGATCTGGCTTTGCACGAGTGCGTTCGGCGTGGGGGTGCAAACAGTGACAGAGGGATCCGTCTTACTTAAAGGGCACGGCAAAGCTAACGCGGGCATCGCGGCCAGGAAGAAGAGGGGTACTGCGAGCAGACAGGCATTTCGGCGCATGAAACCTCCGGTGCGAGACATAACAAGAGAAGGCTATTTTCCTGTCCTGAGTTGCCTCTGCTTAAGGTGGACTACAGTATCGCTTACCAGCGCACGCCGAATGTAAGCGGCACGTAAGTCAGATCCGGGCCTCGCGTGGTGAACATCTCGTTGTAGCGCGCCTCGGCGAAGACCTTCATTGGACCGCCGATGTGGAATTCCAGCCCTCCGCCGGCATTGAATCCAGGTTTGTAGGTACCGAATGACGCGACAACCTGATCCACTCCGACCACCGCGGGGTAGCAATATCCAAAGAAGGGATCGCAGAAAATCGTCTGGAGGCTGGCTGGTTGAGTCAGGGACAAACCGCGGTGATACAAGCCCGCGCCCACGAGCAGATACGGATCAACTGCAGCATGTGGAGCCATCCGGATCACGGGTGTGAAACTCAGTG
This sequence comes from Terriglobales bacterium, assembly GCA_036557105.1. Lineage (GTDB taxonomy): Bacteria > Acidobacteriota > Terriglobia > Terriglobales > Acidobacteriaceae > Gp1-AA145. The sequence goes on along the minus strand of DATBIE010000148.1, from coordinate 25,455 downwards.
ACCAGACATCCGCGAATCCTCCTGGTTGACCAAACGCGGCCAGCGCGGCGTTGGTGAGCCCCCAATGGTTATAAGAGAAATCCAGGTCAGCCTGGAGGGCTCGGCTGAGGTTGAGCCCGCCGCGGAAATCGAAATTCCAGCCTGTTTTGAAGTTGCCTCCAGCGTCAGCAGTTGGAAATGACACACCCGCTCCGGCACTGAAATTAAACCGATGGAACTCAGCGGGGTACTCCTGAGCGAAGGCGGAAGTTACAAAGAAAAGAAATACGAGGAAGGTTTGACGTAATAGCGCGGCTGCTTGCATTTTGCTTGCTCTCCTTTACAACTTTTTTTGGCAAGCGTTGTTACTTCGATGCAGCCTCCCTGGCGGTGGTTAACGGATTGGTACACAGGCCGGAATAGCTCATCAGCTTTTAAGTACCAGAGTCACCGTGCTCCCTTATTACTGGCGTAATGGACTTTGTAGTGGTTCCTTACTGACTCATTTATTAGATAGATTTTAAGATTTCAGTTACGTGTGACAACTCTCCACCAATCATTAGGCCGATATCTGATCGAAGCCGAGATTGGACGCGGCGCCATGGGAGTTGTGTATCGTGCCTACGACCCACATCTCGGGCGCACGGTAGCGATCAAAACGATCTCGCTCAGCGGATTGGAATTTTCTGAAGATGAACAATATCGTGCTCGCTTCCTGCGGGAGGCGCGCGCTGCCGGCCGTCTCTCCCATCCCGGGATCGTGACAGTTTTCGACGTCGGTGAAGATCCGGAAAGCGGTGAGCCCTACCTGGTAATGGAACTCGTTTCAGGCGAGCCTCTCAGCAGGATGCTGACACGCAGCCGAAAGCTCGCTTTATCACAGGCGATTCAGTTTGCTGAGGAAATTGCCGAAGCGCTGGACTACGCACATAGTCAAGGCGTGGTACACCGCGACATTAAGCCCTCCAACATTCTCATCACCGATGCGGGACACGCAAAAATCGCCGATTTCGGAGTGGCATGGCTCAACCGGGAAATGAATCACGACGGGGAAGTCGTTGGCAGCCCCGCATATATGGCGCCCGAGCAGATGGCCGGCAAGCAGGCGGATGCGCGGTCCGATCTGTTCTCTCTGGGCGTGGTGCTTTACACCATGCTGACGGGGTTCAGGCCCTTCCAGGGAAACAGTGCCAAGACAGTTTGCTTCAAAGTGATGAACATCGAGCCTGTTCCGGTGACCAGTTTTCAGAGCGAAATTCTTCCAGAGTTGGACGCAATTGTCTCGCGTGCAATTGCCAAGGACCCGGATGAGCGCTTCTCCAGCGGGGCGGAGCTCGCCCGTGCCCTTGCCTCGTTCAAAGAAACAGAATCCACAACTACTGAAGGAACAGAGTTCTTCGCCCACGCAGTACAAGGTGAAAAGAACTCTGCGCAGCAAGTGCGACTCAGGCGAAAAGTAAGACGGCAGTTGTGGGTGTCTTCGTGGGTGATCGTTGCGATAGCAGTCTCGGGTTTTTCGTGGCGCGCGTTGAGGCTTCAGGACATGCCAGTACACGTGAACGTCCCAGCGGTCTTCTCCTCGACTGCGGCAGAAACGGAGTCACTGGCGGTATCCGCTCCGGCGTCTTCGCGCAAAAAGCAAAGGGAGCGATTGCGGTCTCAAAACACAAAGCAGACGGCCACAGCGGCAGCAAAGCCAGCTGTTGTAGTTCAACCAGTCAAGGTCGAAGTTGAGATAGAGCACCACTTTGATTCAGCAAAAGCATCCATTTGGCTTGACGATGATCTACTGGTGGCAAGAATGCTGCGCGGGCCGGACGAGAAGCATTTTCTGCACTCGGTGGAAGTGCGGCAAGTACTAAATGTTCAGTTTGCTCCGGGGAAGCGCTGGATCCAGGTGCGCATCGTTTCTCCGAAGGACAAATATGACCAGATCGAGACGATTAGTGCTGACCTTGAACCTGGCTCACAGCACGTATTGTTAGTTCACTGTGAAAAGCACAAACTGGAAGTCACCCTTCAATAAGCAGAAAAATAGCAGCCCTCTCAGGCTGCTATTTTGCATCGCGCTTCTTATCCGGTCAGAAACGGAATTCAGGACCGAAGGTAACGCGCAGATTGTTGAATGTCCCGTTATTTAAATAAACTTCGTCGCCGGCTTCCAGGCGAAGTCCAAACGGTCCCCAGAACCCTTCGAAACCTGCTCCCGGATACATTGCAAAGTGAGTGCCGCTTCCTCCGACTCCTTTGATCGTGTTGCCAACGGTTCCGGGTGTGACGGCAGCACTGGTCGTGTTGAAGTTGACGAACCCGAGCTTGCCCGTGATGAAGAACTTGAACGGGCCGGGAGTCTGGAATTTGGGACCAAATAGCGCGGTGAGTGGGCGCACCTTGGTCGTAGTGAAGCTTGTACTGGCGCAAGTACCAGTGTTGCAGATCGACGTAAAGTTACGCTCAAAGTCGTAGTTCATTTCGCCTTCGAGTTGAACGTGCGGACTCACATGGAATCCGGCGCGCGCGCCAAAACCGACGAAATTCGTAGTGGCCGACCCAGGGGAGAAGCGGAAGTAGTCGGCGAAAATACCTACGCTGGCGTGATCGTAAGTCCCAGCCTCCTGTGCCGCGAGCCACGAAGGCGCTGCCATCAGCAGCGCTAACATTGCTAACCACGTAATGCGTTTCATTTGAACCTTGTCTCCTCTTCAGAATTAGTTCTGCTCGCGCCTTTTCCCTCGCTAAGTTCGACAGGGCAGCAGGTGAAAATTGGATGCTGCATGGATAGGGGTGGTTGGGTTTCACGCGGCGCAGCAACACCCTAGGTCTTTATCGGTATTTGCTCTAAGGTGCGCTGCTTACAAGGTAGAAACTGAACTCGAGGTGCGCACGCAAGACATTTCATCCGAACGAGTCAATTTAGAAACGCGTCACTTTGAAATGTACGCTTCATCTGCATCTCTGGTATCTTCCAGCAGACGGTCGCGAATGGGACAACCCTCCACCAACCTCTTGCCACAACAGACTGACACCAGCTTCTTCGGGCATCCTCGCGGGTTGGCCACGCTCTTTTTCACCGAGATGTGGGAGCGTTACAGCTACTACGGAACACGCGCGTTATTGATTCTTTACATGACGGCAGCGGTCTCGGGCGGCGGCCTGGGATTTACGGTGATGAAAGCCGGCTCGTTGTATGGCTTTTATACCGCCATGGTTTACCTGCTCAGCCTGCCGGGCGGGTGGGTGGCGGACAGAATCATCGGACAACAAAAGGCGGTGCTGCTGGGCGGTGTGTTGATCGCAGCAGGGAATTTCTGTCTGGCTTCTCCGACGTTAACTGCGTTCTACAGCGGCTTGGGACTGCTGATGGTCGGTACTGGTCTGCTCAAGCCGAACGTCAGCACGATTGTTGGACAGCTCTACTCTCCTGGTGATAAGCGTCGTGACTCGGGTTTTTCGATTTTCTACATGGGCATCAACATCGGCGCGTTTTCGCCGGTGATCGTAGGCTGGGTAGGCGAAAAGATAAATTGGCGGCTCGGATTTGCCACGTCGGCGATTGGGATGATGATCGGAGTAATTCAGTACTTACTGACGAACCGTCATCTTGGCAATGCGGGCCGACATCCCGCGAGCAGTGGCAATTTCGAAAAGGACCGCGCACAGAAGCGCAACGGCACACTGGTTATCGTGGCGTTTCTGGCAACGATGACGGTATTTGCGGTGCTGGCATCTCTTGGACGAATTCAGGTCACAGCCGAGGAGATTTCAAACGCGTTGGGCTGGATACTGCTTGCGATTGCAACGGCGGTTTTCGCGTGGATGATTGTTGGCAAAGGATGGTCCATAGACGAGCGAAAGCGGGCTGGCGCCATTTTGGTCCTGTTTGCTGCGTCAGCAGTGTTTTGGGGTGCGTATGAACAGGCCGGGTCTACGCTGAATTTGTTCGCCGAACGGCAGACGAATCGTGCAGTGTCAGGGCTTTTGCCGAGTCACTTGCAACATCTCTTTTCGGACCACGTTCTATCCAAGACGTATCCGGCGAGCTGGTTCCAAAATGTGCAGCCAGCTTTTGTGCTCCTCCTGGCGCCGCTCTATGCCTGGTTGTGGATCCGTCTGGGCAAGCGTGAGCCCTCCAGCCCCGCCAAGTTCTCGGCAGGATTGTTTTTCATGGGCCTCAGCTTTCTGGCGCTAGTGCCGGCGGCTGCGGGACTGAATGTTTCGCCAATGTGGCTGGTTTTCTCTTACTTTCTGAGTGTGGTGGGCGAATTGTGTCTCAGCCCGGTGGGCCTGAGCGCCATGACGAAACTCGCACCGGCTCGCGCCATGGGATTTGTCATGGGGGTCTGGTTCCTTTCGATCAGTATCGGTGACTGGCTGGCCGGCAAGGTGGGGTCGTATTACGGCACGATTCCGCTCAAGACCCTGCTGGGCGCGACTCTGGGTGTCGAACTCGTGGCAGCCGTAATCGTATTCCTCCTCGTCAGACCCACGAAGCGACTGATGGCGGGAGTATCGTAGACCCACCTTTTGTCTAAACGGACAGAACCTATCGGACATCAACTCTTCGTAGCGTATGGACTAATTGGACTAAACTTAGTAAACTTAACGTTATGAAGAAAGTCAATATCCACGAGGCAAAGACTCAACTCTCCAAATTGGTGGACAAGGCCTCGAAGGGCGAATCGTTCGTGATCGCGAAAGCGGGAAAACCGATGGTTAAAGTTACGGCACTCACTGCGCCAACCGAAACCAAGCCGCGACGCCTCGGGTTCATGAGCGGACAAATCTCGGTGCCAGACGACTTCGATGAAATGGGTCACAAGGAAATTGCCCGGATTTTTGAAGGGTCTGAGTGAATCTGCTGCTCGACACCCACGTCCTGCTTTGGGCGGCTGGCGAGCCATCGAAGCTATCTAAAGCTGCTCGCGCGATGATCGACGATGAGGGAAACCAGCTTCTTTTCAGTGTCGCGAGCCTCTGGGAAGTTTCGGTCAAACGGGGCCTGGGTCGCAAGGATTTCAACGCCGACCCAATGCTCCTGCGTCGTGGCCTTCTTGACCACGGATATGACGAGCTTGTGATCACGAGTAGCCACGTGATTGCGACTGAAAGCCTGCCTGCGATCCACAAAGATCCTTTTGACCGTCTCTTAATCGCGCAGGCCATAGAGGAAGGTGTGCTCCTGTTAACAACTGATTCCTTACTGAGCCGATATCCGGGGCCGATTCGGCGAGTCTAACCGCACCAGTTGACGCGGTTTACGCTACCCTTTAGGCTGCGAACCAGGGTAACTTTCCGACCCGCTACTCTGCCGCAAGCGGTACAACGAAAAGAACTTTGCGCCGCATCAGACCTAATGCGGCCGGAAAAGGCGACTTGACGGACGCGAAACGACCACAAGGTAATAAGCTCTCTGAAGCTGAGGCGATTGAAAAGGCTAAGCAGGGGGATCCAGAGGCGTTCGAGTTCCTCTACCACCTGCACAAGCGCCGGGTGTATTCGCTGTGCCTGCGGATGACCGGAAACACCGCTTCAGCTGAAGATCTGACTCAAGAAGCTTTCCTGCAGTTGTTTCGCAAAATCAGTACGTTTCGAGGGGAGTCTGCCTTTTCCACCTGGCTGCACCGGATGTCGGTCAACGTCGTCCTGATGCAGCTGCGAAAGAAGGGCTTGCCGGTAGTCCCAATCGATGAAACTGCCGAAGGGGACGAAGAGGGCACAGCGGTACGAAAGGAGCCCGGAGCGCCGGATGAACGTTTGGCCGGCTCAATTGACCGGTTGCAACTGCAAAGAGCGGTTGACGAACTACCGCCAGGTTATCGTACGATCTTTGTACTGCACGATGTAGAGGGCTACGAACACAACGAAATTGCAGAACTGGTTGGCTGCTCGATCGGAAACAGCAAGTCGCAATTACATAAGGCACGGATAAAGTTGCGAGAACTGCTTCGGGCAAACCGGGCCGAGAAGGCCGGAAAAAGATAGCCGAGAAGAACCATCGGGGACGGGAAGCGCTATGAACTGCCTGCAGTTTGAGAAAGAGTTGCCGGATTCGCTCGAAGGAGCGCGAACTCCCGAGCAGCAGGCGCATTTGAGCGCATGTTCAGCGTGCTCAAGTTTGCTTGCGGATTTGGACTTTATCGCTACCCAGGCCTCTTCCCTTAACGATCTGCAAGAGCCAAGCCCGCGCGTTTGGAATTCCCTGGAAGCGCAACTGCGACGTGAAGGGTTGATACGTCAGCCCGCGCGCCCTACGCTGCATAATCCGTTTTGGCGCTGGCGCAATGCATGGATAGTGCCGGTAGCCGCGGCTCTTCTAGTTGTTGCTGGAATCAAGCTGTATCAGCCGACGAAGGCCGGCGACAATCAACCAATCGCGAAACAAAATGTGCTTCCGGCGCGTCCAGCACGATCCGCAATTTCCACCGAAGATTCGGAAATGATGAAGACAGTGGCGTCCCGGCCGCCCGCGCAGGTTGCGGCTTACCGCAACGACCTGGATCAGGCTAACGCTTTCATTCGCGATGCCCAGGAAAGTCTGAGAAATGATCCGAATGACATTTATTCGCAGCAGTTACTGATGGACGCTTACGAGCAGAAGCAGATGCTCTACCACTTGGCTATGGATCAAAGCGATGATGAGCAGTAGTCGGGAGATGAATATGTCCTCGGGTAAATGTGCTGCTGGGATTGCGGCAGTATTGATGCTTGCCGGCATCGCCGTTGGCTCTGATGCAGTTCACAAGGAACTCCACTTCAAAGTCGGCAAACATCCGATGGTCTCAATCAACAACACTTATGGTCCGATCGTGGTCAAGGCGGGCGGGGATCACGAGGTATCCGTTTTGGCCCTGCTGCATTCGGACAAGGTGGAATTAGACCAGAGCAAGAGTCATAACCGAGTTGATATCACCACCCACCTCCTGCCCGGGGCAGACGGAAAGTCAGGGTTAGTCGAGTACGAAGTTCTGGTTCCTCCGGAGGCGAGCATCACGTTGCACTCGGATAACGGGCGCCTGAGAGTGGAAAAGCTACGCGGCGACATAATTTTGGCGGGCAATGATGGGCCAATCGATGTTACCGATTGCGCGCAGGGCCACGTTCACGTGCGAACTCTTACTGGCCCGATATCCCTTACGAATGTGCACGGACACGTGGAAATCATGTCAGTCGGTGGCAATGTGATCATGCATGGGGTTTCAGGGACTCTGGTCGCTGTCAACTCGAACAGTGGGAGGATCGAATACGATGGCGACTTTGGCGAAGAAGGCGAATATGCCTTCACCAGCCATACCGGAAATATTGAAGCAGTCGCTCCGGCTTATGCTTCCATCGACGTGCTTGCGCGTTCCACCAATGGCAGTGTGCAAAGTGATTTTTCACTCGAACCCAGACATGCCCCATTTATCCTGAAGGGCGCCAATTCTCTCGCCGGCACGTTAGGGAAAGCCGCCTCGTCGGTAAAGCTGTTTTCTTTCAGTGGTAAAATCCTCCTCAAAAAACGCCAGAACTAGCTGAATCTCCAGCCTCCCTGAGTTCACCAGATGGGGATGAGCACTCCTCGTCCCGGAAAGTTCGCGTGCAAACTAGAAATCGTGTTCCGGCTGTCATAGCTCTGATCGGTTTCATGGGGGCCGGCAAGACAACAGTCGGTAAGGCGCTGGCGTCCAGGCTGAACTGGCGTTTTGTGGATCTCGATGAACTGATCCAGGCGCGGGATGGGCGAAAAATCCTGGAGATTTTCGAACAAAGCGGTGAAAGTGCCTTCCGTGAGCTCGAGCGCGTCGCTTTGACCGCAGCCGTTCGCTCATCCGAGCGGGACGCCACAGTACTTTCGTTAGGTGGGGGAGCATTCATCGACAATACAAACCAAGCTCTATTGCGAGAAAATGAGATTCCAGCGGTGTTTCTGGATGCCTCCGGCGAGGAGCTATTCCGACGATGTGCACAGCCGGAAGTGGTTCGTCCGCTCCGCCGTGACCGCGATCAGTTTTTTGCGCTGTATGAACAGCGCCGGCCGGCGTACTTGAGGGCCGACCTTTGCATAGCGACCGGAGGTAAGGGTATTCCGGCGATCGTTGAAGAAATTGTTTCCAGGTTGGGGTTGGATTCAACATCAGGAGTTTTGAAGTGAAGCTATCCCGGACCACACATTTGGTTCTCATCTCTGTCACTCTGCTTGCTATCGAACTCATACCCTTTGCGGGATTTGCCGCGGACCGTAGTACAGCACTCGGCCTAGTTGATTCCGGATCCTTCGGCATTTTCAATGGTGCGCACCGCGTGGCCACAGAAACGTTCTCCGTCCGCCAGAGCGCGGAGGGAAGTGTGGTCACGTCGGAGTTTAAAGCAGAGCAGGGAGAACAAAAGGCTGATCAATCGTCAGAACTGGATCTGACCCCGTCTGTAGAACTTCGTCATTATGAGTGGAAGGAACTCAGCCCGGAGAAGATGACTGCGATTGTCGAGCCTAAGGACACGTTCCTGATCGAGCACATCTTTCTTGGATCGACTGACAAGCCCCACGACCAGAATTTCCTGCTACCTGCTTCCACTTCCATTCTGGATGACTATTTCTTTATCCAGCGGGAGGTCCTCGCCTGGAAGTATCTGGCTACGGCATGCAAGCAGGAAAAAGGCGGACTGGGTTGTCCCCAGAACCAGAAGGTACAGCTCGGAACACTGAACCCGCACGCGCGTAGCTCGATGCTGACTACGATTGAATTTACGGGGAAGGACAAAGTGACGGTCCACGGCGCCGAGCAGCAACTCAGCCGCTTTATGTTGAAATCGGAAACTGGGGATTGGGCATTCTGGCTGGATGATAACTTCAAAATGGTGCGTCTGCTCGGCGATAATGGCATCGAAGTAGTTCGAGACTAACCCGCCAGGAAGGGCAGAGTGCAACTGCTGTCATAGGAATGCAACTGCTGTCATAGGAAGAGGAATCGGCGGCTGACGAAGAGTTTTTATGGCACTAGTGGATGGCCGCACGGCGAGGGTTTTATTTACAGTACTGCTGTTCGTCGGCATCCTGGGTTTTTTTTATGTTGCGCACCAAACACTGATCGCCTTTCTTTTCGCGGTTTTTTTTGCCTATCTGGTTGATCCGGCAGTCTCCAAGATTCAGCTCTGGACAAAACGCCGGGGCGCCGCGATCGCCATTATCTACGCTCTGATCGTTGTGCTACTCGCCACGTTCTTCTTCTTCGTTGGCCCGAATATCGGCCGCGAGGCGCAGAAGTTGACGCAATCACTGCCTTCGCTGCTCGAAAAGGTCAGCAGCGGACAAATTGCGGAGGAGATCGGACTTGAGCACCACTTGAGCGTCGCGACCCGTCAGCAGTTGAGCACCTTCCTCGCATCGCATAGTGGCTTTCTCCTCAAACTTGCGCAAAAAGCTGGACTGCACATCGCTGAACTCGCACAGGAGTCTTGGCTCCTGGTGCTCATTCCCATACTTGCAGCGTTTTTCCTCCACGACGGCCATGCTTTCAGCCAGGGCGCGCTTTCGTTGGTGCACAGTAAGCCGCAGCGTGAGTTTCTGCAGGGCGTGATCAGCGACTTGAACCAGATGCTAGCCGACTTCATCCGCGCGCAATTGACCTTGGCGGCCTTATCATGGCTGGCCTACACCGCATTTCTCGGCGCCACCCGCGTACCTTATGCCTTGATGCTCGGCACAGCGGGCGGCCTGCTTGAATTCATTCCTGTGGTGGGACCGCTGCTGGCGGCGGCCGTCATTGTCGGAGTTGCCCTCCTGACTGGCTCGCACTGGGTCATCGTTCTGATCTTTTTCATTGCGTGGCGGCTGGTACAGGACTATGTGGTCACACCGAGAATCATGGGCAAAAGCATGGAACTTCATCCGCTGGCAGCGATTTTTGGCGTGTTAGCGGGAGGCGAGATCGCCGGCGTGCTGGGCGTTTATCTTTCGATCCCCGTGATGGCCAGTTTGCGTATCGTCTGGCGACGCTGGCGGATGTATGCGGAACGACGGCGCTTTGGGCCTCTGAATGAGTATTCGTTCATCACAGAGCCGGCCGAGCGTAAGTGATCTTAACGGCTGGTGAAGGACAGGCGTTGGGATCTCCCGAAAAGTTATGCCGGGCGCTGTCGTACGGGCTCTTCGTCGTCAGCTTTGGTGCGACGAGCAGTGTCCCAGGAGATGAGACGGTTCAGGTCGTAGCTAAAGGGGCCGTAGGCGCGAAAGGACCGTTCGTCGAAAAGACGCTTGATGCCGCAGCCGAGGCAAACCTGATAAGAATGTTCCTGATACCGCACGGGCCAGCTCATTTTGCGGTGCCAGCAGCCGCGCAGCACGAGCACCGCTGCTCCCGCAACCCCGGTAGCCATAACGCCCAAAGGCACTTTCCAACGCGACTTCTTTCCCCACTCCATCCCCGAACCTGAGACTTACATTCTATCAGTGAGACCCGTGGAATGCTTACTAAAGTCAGCACCGAAGGCGGATTTGGCTTCAGAGAGATATTGCGATTGCGACCGAACCGCTGTAACTTACATCTAGGGATCTCCAGCCCGTACAACGGCTTCTGGGCTATCCGGCTAGCTTTTGACCAGAACCGTGCAGGAACCGTAGTCGTTACGAGGTGCGGTTTCGATCACGATGAGTACGATTCCAAAAAATGCAGGGACAGGATGGGCAGTATCGCAGTGGACGCCATCGCGGAGTTCCGCGCAAGGCGCTCCTCCGGATGGACAGGATGCTCTGCAAGTTTTGCTGGCGTTCGCCTGCATTCATGAGCAGGCGGTGCGGCGTCGCCGAGAAGATGCCGAAACACAGCGGCAACCTGCTTTCGATGAATATTTCGGACTCGATGAGGTCCTGCGTCTGGTTGCAGCGCGCGCCGCGGCAATTACGGGAGCTGATGGTGTAGCCGTCGCGCTGGCGAAAGAAGATGCGATTATCTGCCGCGCGTCGTTTGGAAAAATCGCACCTGATCCCGGAGTTCGGCTCGATCCCCATTCCGGTTTTTCCGGCGCCTGCCTGCGCAAAGGCGAGATCATTCGTTGCGACGATTCTGAAACTGACTCGCGCGTGGACGCGCAAGCCTGCCACGCGTTGGGCACACGCTCGATGGTCGCGGTACCCCTCACTGCAAAGGGAAGAATCATTGGGCTGATCGAGGCATTTTCGTCGGAAACATATGGATTCAACGAAAGTGACGTCAGAAGCCTGGAACTTCTGGGCGAATTGATTCTGGCGGCGATCCATCCTGCGGAAGAAGATCGGCTGGCTCAGTTAGCAGAACATATCTTGCCGCAACCGCCTGCGGCGGAAAACCCAGCAGTAGAAAGCAAAGGGAACACCAAGACTGATTCGCAGGAACCAACTGCGCTGGCTGTAAACGAGTTTGCCTCAAACGCGCCGGCTGCGGCCACTGTCGAAGTTCTGGGTATTCCCGCCGTCGATGAAATTGAAACGGACGATTTGATTTCGGAAATTCGGGAAAGGAAGCAGCGGGAGGTTGAGGCAACAGCAGCTCCGAGTATCGGGGCGGAGATTTCACCCGCTGTGGCGACGCCAGGTCCACCCGCGCCGGAGTTCCAGCCCGCTATCGCTCTCCACGAGATTGCCGAGCCGGAGCCGGCGGTAATTCCGATGCCGGTGCTGTCGTTTCCGCAGGAACGGCGCTCGAAATCGACTTTTATGTTCGTGGCCGCAATGGTGCTAGTCGCGCTCGGGCTCGCATGGGCTTGGCTCCATCATGCTCAGCAACTCAGCAGCGCGAACACCGGCCATTCGACTCCGTTTCAGCCCGCTGCACCGGAAGCCAAAGAGCCAGCCGGGCCGGTGCAGTCTACGCCGAAGCCTGGGATGGCTCCGGAAGTCACAGGCGTTCGTCACTGGTCTTCGCCCGATTCGAGCACTGTAGTGATCGATCTTCAGGACCAAGTGCAGTACGAGACGCACACGCTCGACAATCCGCCGCGAATCTACTTCGATCTTTTTGATACAAAAATGGCTTCAGGCCTAGTGAATCAAAGCATCGTTGTTGATGATGCGTTCATCAAGCGCGTTCGCATGGCGCAGCCCTCGGCGGGAACAACCCGCGTTGTACTGGACACGAAGGGCATCACCGAGATTTCAGTCAAGCTCGATCCCAATCCTTACCGGCTCACCATTGATGTTCATAAGCCGCCGGCTGCATCGGCCCCCGTGCCACTGAGCAAGCCCTCGCCTTCGATCGCGACTTCGACGAAGAAGAACCCGCGAGCGGCCTTGTCGCCGGCCTCGGATTTTCGCGTGGTTCTTGACGCGGGCCACGGCGGCTGGGACCTTGGAACTGTGGGCCGGAAAGGGCTTCTTGAAAAAGATCTGGTGCTCGACATTGTGCAGCGGCTTGGAAAACTAGTCGAGAGCAAACTCCGGGCTGACGTCATCTACACGCGGCAGGATGATTCGTATCTGCCCCTCGAAAAGCGCGCGGAAATTGCGAATCTCACAGGAGCAGACCTGTTTCTTTCGGTCCATGCGAACTACAGCGATCTGACTACTGCGCGCGGGGTCGAAACTTATTACACGACTACATACTCATCTGTTAAGGCGCGTACAGCCGATGCCGATCCAGCCCTCAAGAACGTGAATTGGACCACAGTGGATATCCGCGAGAAAGTTACGAACTCTCACCGCCTGGCAGAAGATGTGCAGCACGCGCTGTATTCAGGACTCGCAGCGCGGACGCCCGCCATCCGAGACCGAGGAGTGAAAGAAGCGCAATATGTGGTTCTGACCGGAACGCAAATGCCGGCGATTCTGGCTGAAGTTTCGTTCGTCAGCAGTCCGGTGGACGAAAGCAACCTTCAGAGCGCAGCATACCGTCAGCAGATTGCCGAGGCGCTTTATCGTGGAGTCGCGAGATACCGCGCTCAAACGAGACCCAGAAAATTGGCAAGTCGCTCAACTTCAATCGCGAAGAATGACTGATGCAGCAGGGCGGCATACTTTTTAAGAAAAAGTACGCTATCGTTTCGTTCCTATTTTGCTTATACGCGAGTGTTGAGGCGTGGAGACGGATGTTCTGGGCGGCCCATGCTCAACAACGCGCCGTCAATTATTTCGGTCACTACTTCCAGGCGGATCCTGTGCACATTTTCGGGTTCGCATGGTCGGTGTTAATCACGGCGAGTTTCGCCGTCAAATCTCCTTTCAAGCCTGACCGATTCGTTTTTGGTCTAGCGTCGCTTTGTTTAGCGCTCGGAATGATAGCGGAGATTTATCCTCTCACCAGCTTTACTCTTTTGGCTGTTCGGCAGGCGCGGGCAATAGCATGGACGGTTGCCGCCGTGATCAGCCTAAAGCAGGCCATCGAGGCTAGGCCGGATTTTCCTAACTCAGAGTAATTAAATTTGCCTTGTATCCGGGGATAAAAGGCCGGTCGGCAATCTGACCTTCAAAATGCTCTGCCCACCTGCCCGGCACTGAAGTTCCGCAATCCGGGCAACAGCCATTCGGAGTTAACCGGTAGTCTTCGATGCAATATCCGTAGCGACGTATCAGCATGGCTTTGCATTGAAGACAATGCGTATCCTCCAAGTCCTTTACTCTGCCAGGAAGATTGCCAGCATATATAAAATTCAGCCCCGCAGCTTTGCCGATTTCCGCTGCGCGCAGGAGGTCTTCAGGCCGAGTATCCTTTACGTCCGTCATCTTGTAATCGCTGTGAAAAGCCGTGACGTGCCAGGGAATATCGGGAGAAACGCTGGCCAGAAATTGTGTCAGTTTGCGCAACTCATCATCCGAATCGTTGAAGCCGCGAATGAGTAGCGTTACGATCTCCAGCCAGACGCCGTTCTCATGCAGCCAGCGAATGGTGTCGAGGATTGGTCCGATTCGGCCTCCAAGCTGGCGATAGTGCCGGTCATCGAAGCTCTTCAGATCGACCTTATAGAAGTCGATCCACGGGCGGATATATTCGAGGACCCGTGGCGTTCCGTTGCCATTCGACACGAACGCTGTCTTTAGGCCTGCAGATTTGGCCTCTTTGAAAATTTCGACAGCCCATTCGGCGGTGATGAGCGGCTCATTGTAGGTGCTGACCAGGACCTTTGCGCCCAGGCGAAGGGCATCGCGCACCAGCATTTCCGGCGAGACTTGGAGTGGAGAAGAGATTGCCTCGGGATCGCGCAGGGCCTGCGAGGTCACCCAGTTCTGACAATAGGAGCAGTGCAGGTCGCAACCCAGCATGCCGAAGCTATATGCAAGCCCGCCGGGATAGGCGTGGAAGAACGGCTTCTTTTCAATGGGATCGCACTGCACACCGCCAACATAGCCCCAAGGAACATAAAGTTTTCCGCCCTGGTTGTAACGAACCTTACAGACCCCGGCTTGGCCCTCAGCAATCGGGCAGCAGTGCCCGCAAGCGTAGCAGCGAATGCGATTGCGTTCAATCGCCTCGTAAAGTTCACCCTGGCGGACGTTTTGGTTCAGGACTTCCCGAAGGGACGACAAAGGAAAAACCTCTGCTTATATTCTAGATTGATGGAATATGCCGCGCTACTGCGGTGTCCGCAGCGATGCTGAAGTAAGGTGATGGGAACGGAGCCATTTGTCTGCTTCCTCCTGCTCGGCGGAGCGACGGCGGTCGCTTAGCTGGGGAGAGGTGTTTATGACGATCACCCGACCGGTTTCATCCCCTGCAGCCTGAGCGAGCAATCCCCAAAAATAAGCTTTGGTGTAATCCTGTGGAACGCCTCTGCCCGCCCAGAAGCAACTTGCGATTTTGGACGCTGCGCGCAGGTTGCCGCTGTCCGTCGACTTAAGGAACCAGCCCACCGCCTGGTGGTAGTCCTGAGTGACACCATCCCCGCTGGCATAGCGCAGGCCCAAAGCATACTGCGCGGCAGAAGACCCACCGAGAGCAATTGTCTTCAATTCGTTTGTATTGGTGCCCACGTAATCAAGACTGGTTGGCACATGTTCAGCCGCCTGCGATTTTGGCGGCGAAGCCAAGCTGTTCATTGCGTCTGAAATCCAGGGCGCGGTCAGCCAGACCGCGAAGACCACGGCGAGAATTCCGGTAGCGAACAATACTACGCTTCTCGCTACAGGCGACGTTCCAGCCAACTCTGGTTCAGGCTCTAGCACCGGAGTTTGATTTTCGGTGCTCGCGATATCCTCCATTCGGGGGCGTTTAGGTTGCGGAAGAACTATGCCTTTTGCGCGCAGCGCCCAAGCGATTGCGCGTCCGGCAACGCGCGCCAACCGCTCCAGCGTACGCGCGTCATTTTCCCAAAATGCCGCCGGTTCCGACGAGAACACTTCTAATACACCCAGCACGCCACCCTTATAGCTTTTGATCGGGCACGCAATCACAGACCGAACGCCAAGCGCGAGGTAGTTATTGCAATCGACCCGGGTGTCGGATTCAGTGTCATCGCACTTGAGGGTGGTTCCCGAGTAAAAGCACTCACCGCTGAAACCGGAGATCAGGTCCAGATGTGCTCCCAATTCCGGGGAATCGTTTCCGGCCCGTGCCGCACAGATCAGATCCGGGGATTGAAAATTATCCGTGATCGCGATCGCCGCGCCAGACGCCCAGGTCAATGCCATAGCGCGTTCCACAATCAGTTGCAGCGCCGCGTCCAGGTTGGGGCCTAAAAGCTCGACTTCTTTTTGAATTTCAGCCCACGCCGCCAACAGCGAGCTATAACCTGCGGCTGAGTTCGGTTTAGGCTGAAGAGAGTGCAGCACCTTGACTCGAGGAGCGGGAGCAGCAGGCGTCTTCTCGATTGCCGAGGTAGTCGACGATGGAGTCTTGGCCGCGGCTACGTCATTTACAGCCATCCATTTTTGAAGCTGCTGTAGCGAGATCTCAGGCAATTCCGGAAAGCGAATACCAGCGCGGCCGGAACCCTCAGCCCACACGACGTGCCCGGTGGTGTGAATCCGTGCGCCAGTTTCTGAAAGATCGAGCACCAGTGGCAATAGGTGGCTCACCTTCATGGGCCGCGGCGCCTGAATACAGGTTCCGGATTCGCTGATGTTGAGAATTTCGCAAAGCTCAACCGGAGCGGTTTGCGCGCTGCCATTCAGGCTAGCGTAGGCAGGCGTATGCACGACGCGACGAGGAGTACGCCGGCGTTCGCGGCCACGATTTCCAGTTGTTGGAGCGATTTCCACCAAGGCTCCCGTATCTACTTACACTTACTCACACTAATCTTAGCGCAGTGCGTTTCAGACGCACAGGCACTAAAGGGGGAGGGAGCAGAGGTTAACAGAGGATAGGCCCAGGTGAATCGGATGATTAAATCTGCCTGATGGCGTGCTCGGATCATCGAAACCTTGAAGCGGTTGCGCATGAAATCAGGCCGTCGCAACAGGAGCACAAGTAATCCGGACAGCCTCTGCGAATGGAAGGGAAGAATATTTTTCTTCGGATTCTGCTTTGGGAACTCTCGATCCTATCTTTGGTTCACCGCGGTAGTGGCAGGAATAAATGCGCTCTCGCGTAGTCGTAGGTTCGCCCATTCTGCTGCGGCTCTAAAAGGTTGCTCACAGCGTCTGACCGTTTCGCACCATGCTTCTTGAGCCAGGCCTGCAAGTCTCGCCGGCACGCCGGAGGCATGTTGCTGAAGAAAAGACCAGCGCGCCCGTTAGCATCGGTCCAGATGAAATCGCCGGTCGCCTGGATCACTTGCTCGGTTTTTGGCAGCAGAAATCGCAGAGCCACCGCGCGCAGCGGTGTGAGCGCCTCGGCCGCCTGCAACGAGAGTCCCTGCTCCGTCACCTCCAACACGAGAGCGGGAACAACGCCGGTTGGAAATTGAAGATAGGCCAGGCTTTCGCCTTTCTGACGTGACGACCTCCTTCGATCTTCGCGCATGAAAGCTCGCGCGGCGCGCAAGGAATGCAGCACCTGCAAGAGATCAAGCTGCTTATAGAGCACGAAGTTGCCTCCCGCTTGAAACACGTTCCCCACGGGGGTAGTCGCGCCAATCATCCCGAATATGACTGGCCGTCTCTTTTCGGGCAAAGCGCGCGCCATTCGCGCTATAGAAATTGCGTCCGGCAAGTCGAAATCTACAACCACCGCCGAGTGGTGCTCTGAAGCCATGATGTCCAGCGTCTCAGCTGCGGAGGCTGAGACACGGTATTCAATGCCCAATTCGGCGAATGCCGAAACCAGCACCTTCACCGCGCTGTTGCTTCGCGACGTCACCAGGGCATTGAGTCTCATAGGCGCAGCTTACGTTCACTGCAGAGAGCGGAATAGATGCCGGGTGTAACAAATCGTGGTGTTACCAATAGCAATTGACATTCTTGGCGGCTGCTCACCCAAGGAAAGCGGCTTGTGCAGTACAGGAGATTGCCTTCTTCAAGCCTGTTTTCAGGGCAATTGAAGGACGCATCGGAGTTTAAGCGTCAACGGAATTTGCTATTCGATCAGAATGTCTTTTGGATCATCCGCCGATGTCGCAACTCCGGTAAACTCCAGTCAATGTCGTTTGGCGGGCAACTCGGACTTACCTTCGCGGCTCCTGAACGGAAGGTTTGGGCTGTGCGCGATCTCGTTGCCGCTGTGCGCACGCGGGTGGAGCGGGAATATGGCGATATCTGGGTGGAAGGTGAAATTTCCAATTTCCGCGCCCACGACTCCGGCCATCTCTATTTCACTCTGAAGGACGAAATCTCACAGATTCGCGCGGTGATGTTTCGGTCGCAGGCGCGGCTCCTGCGGTTCCGGCCGGAGGACGGGATGCGCGTTGTTTTGCGCGGCCGGGTGACAATTTACGAAGGGCGTGGCGAACTGCAACTTTCGGCGGAATATCTCGAACCGAAAGGGGCGGGGGCTCTGCAGGTTGCTTTCGAGCAGCTCAAAGCGAAGCTGGAATCCGAGGGCCTGTTTGATTCTGCGCATAAGAAGCCACTCCCGGCATTGCCGCGATGCATTGGCATTGTGACCTCACCGCAAGCCGCCGCTCTTCGCGACATTCTGAACATCTTGCGTCGTCGTCACCACACGGCAAGTGTGCTCATCTATCCGGCGCAGGTGCAGGGCGAAACCGCGCCCTCGGAAGTCAGCGCGGGTATCAGACACTTCAATCGCGCAAAGAACGTTGACGTAATCATCGTGGCGCGCGGAGGGGGCTCAGCTGAGGATCTCGCAGCCTTTAATCATGAAGGATTGGCGCGAGCCGTTGCCACATCGCACATTCCGGTCATTTCGGCTGTCGGACATGAAACCGACTTTACGATCCTCGATTTCGTCGCCGACCTGCGCGCGCCCACTCCTTCGGCGGCCGCCGAACTGGTGATTCGCTCCCGCCAGGAAATCGAAGAACAGGCTGAGTCTCTCAGGTTGCGGCTTGCGCGTGCTATACGGTACCGGCTACTTATGGCCAGGCAGACGCTGACCGAAGTGTCTCAGCATGGCGCGTTTGGCCGCATGGTGGACGGCATCAATCGGCGCCAGCAACGGCTGGACGATTTGC
Organism: Terriglobales bacterium; assembly: GCA_036557105.1. Classification (GTDB taxonomy): domain Bacteria; phylum Acidobacteriota; class Terriglobia; order Terriglobales; family Acidobacteriaceae; genus Gp1-AA145. The sequence continues at coordinate 7,023 of DATBIE010000148.1, read as the reverse complement.
ATTTCCGCCTGGAGAAAGCTGAGCGCCGACTGCTGGAACAGCACCGGCGACGGTGGGAACGAGCCTCCGCCGCAGTGCGCCATTACGATGCCCGTCGCGTGCTGACGGGCATTCGGCGCGATCTTGATTCTCGCACTACTGCGATTGTTTCTTCGATTCGTACGGTCCTGCTGCGCCGCAGGTCTCGCTTTGAACAGCTGGATCGTCAGGTGAAAGCACTCTCGCCGGTAGCGATCCTCGAGCGAGGGTACGCACTGGTGTTCGATTCCAAAGGAAACCTGCTGAAGGATTCGGCTACGGTCAACGCTGGAGACGAAATTTCGGCCCGCCTCGCGAGGGGATCGGTGACCGCGAGGGTAGAAAAGAGGAGTGGTCAATGATTGTGATTCGCGGGTCGTGATGTGTTTCGCAAGTGACGATAGATTACGGTTTTTAACAGGATACCCGGATAGCACAAGAGATGCCCGGGCGAGTATGCCCGTTCGAGCAATCCGGAACGCCCTTACCCTTCAACGCACGAAACACCAGTCGCGAATTACGAGCCACTACTTAACACTAACTTCCCCTCTTCTACCTGCATTAGAATTACCCCTGCAAGCTTGCCTGGAGCGCAGTTCAAGGGGTACTGATTGATTCACGCTGCCGGACCCTGGCCACATCTGACGCTGATCTCGGTCATCGATATTCTGCTGGTGGCCACGATCATCTACGAATTCCTTGCTCTCATTCGTGGCACCCGAGCCGCTCTCATCCTCATCGGCCTTTCCATCGTAGTACTCGCGTTCTACATTTCTCGCGTCGGCGAACTGGTTACTCTGAACTGGCTGATCAGCCGGGCACTCCCGTACGCAGTGTTCGCTCTCATCGTCATCTTTGTTCCCGAAATCCGCCAGGCCTTAGCCCGCTTAGGCAGGCGCATGACTCTGGCTCGTTCCGCCGCGGCCGAAGCTGACGCCTACGACGATATCGTGCTCGCCGCTAATCTCTTTTCTCAGAACCAGACCGGCGCCCTCATTGTCATCCAGCGCGAGATTGGCCTACGCACCTACATCGAAAGCGGGGTTGCGCTCGATGCCCAGCTTTCCTATGACTTGCTTGCGACGCTTTTTCGTCCCAGTGCTCCATTACACGATGGCGCAGTGATCATTCAAGGCGACCGGGTTGCGGCCGCTGCTTGCTTCCTGCCGCTGTCGATGAATCCGGTGCTTTCGACTCAGCTTGGCACACGGCACCGGGCTGCCATTGGCATCACTGAAGAAACCGACGCAATTTCGATCATCGTTTCCGAAGAGACTGGCAGTATCAGTCTTGCTGTAGGCGGCGCCATTGAGCGTGACCTCACGGTCGAGCAGCTTCGCGAACGCATGGGCCATCTGCTTCGTCGTTATGTTCCGCCGACTCCGTTGCCGACTCCTATCATCAATGGTTCCGGAATTCTCGACGAAACTGAAGCGGAGATGCCAATGCGTGACGTTCACAAGAGCGGAGGGGAGCGATGAATGCGCGCGAATTTTTCCGGCGTCACGTCTTTCACAATCTCAGCTTGAAGATTGTTTCGCTGCTACTTGCGACCGGGTTGTGGCTGGCGGTTTCAAGCGAGCCCACCTCTGAGGCGGCTGTGAATGTCGCTATTGTTTTCCGCAACATGCCGGAGGATCTGGAGATAAGTTCGGAACACATCCCAGTTGCGCAAATCCGGGTGCGCGGGCCTGAGCGCTCGGTGCGCCGACTGCAGCCCTCTGATGTTCATGCGGAACTCGACCTTACTGGAATGAAGCCTGGCGAGCGCACATTCGATCTGACCGCCCACCAGATCGGCCTGCCCGACAAGCTCCAGCCGGTCCAGATCGTCCCCAGCCAGATTCACCTTGTTTTTGATAAACGCGTCACAAAGGTAGTTCCGGTTGCGCCGCGAGTGGTGGGTACCTTTGCGACGGGATACGAGATTTCCCAGATTACGACTGATCCTCTCACAGTGCACATTGTCGGCCCCCAGAAATCAATCGCCGACGTGCAGAACGCGATTACGGATCCGATTGATGTAACTGGACTGATCGACCGCACAAGCGTGTCTCGCCATGCCTATGTTTCCGATCCCTTGGTACAGGTCTCTGATTCGCGACCCGTGCGCGTCACGATTATTATGGAGCGAGTACACACGCACGCTCAATGAGTACGCAAATCAGACAGCTTTTTGGGACCGACGGTATTCGCGGCGTCGCGGGAGAGTTTCCACTTACTGCCGAGAGCGCATTTCTTATTGGCCGCGCGCTAGGACACGATCTTGCGAAGAGCAATCTGCGGTCCCGTGCTGTAATTGGCCAGGACACGCGCGAGTCGAGCCGATGGATCGCCGACCGCGTCGCGCTTGGACTGCACTCCTCGAACATAGAGGTGCACAGCGCGGGTGTAATTACAACACCGGGCATCGCGTATCTGGCGCGGTCGCAAGGATTCGACGCCGGGGTGGTCATCTCAGCCTCTCACAATCCATGGACTGACAACGGTATCAAAGTCTTTTCCGGCGATGGATTTAAGCTTCCCGATTCGCACGAGCTCGCCATTGAGCAGGAAATTTTTTCGCTTCTTCAGTCTCCGGGCGCTCATCCCGAGCCTTCATCCAAGCCGTCGTCCACTTTGCCAGGCGAACATTCACTGCGCGCCTCTTACGTGAACTGGCTTGCGCGAAACGTCTCCACTGACCTGAGCGGTTTGCGAGTGCTGATCGATTGCGCGAACGGTGCGGCCGCAGCCGAAGCCCCGGAGTTGTTCCGCGCGCTCCGGATTCAGGCCGAGTTTATCCACTCTGCGCCAGACGGCAAGAACATCAATGAAGCTTGTGGCGCACTGCATCCGCAAACGGTTGCAGATCAAATGTCGCGAACAAAAGGGAAGCACGACCTCGGCATAACGTTCGACGGAGATGCCGACCGTGCGCTGTTCAGCGATGCTTCCGGCGCAGTTGTAAATGGAGACGGCGTGCTGTTGCTGGCCGCGCGCGACATGAAATCGCGGAGAGTTCTTCGCGGAGATATTGTAGTCGCGACGACTATGTCGAACATGGGAGTTGAAATCGCGCTTCGCAACTCCGGCATTCGCATGCTGCGGGCCAACGTGGGCGACAAGTATGTCCTGGAAGAGATGATGAAGACCGGAGCTGCGCTGGGTGGCGAGCAATCCGGGCACATCATTTTCCGCGATGGCGAGGCCACCACCGGCGACGGCCTGCTGACAGCTCTGCGTGTGATGGAAGTCATGGCGCGTACCGGTAAAGCACTCGCCGATCTGGTGAGTGATTTGAGGGTCTTTCCACAGCGCATTCAGAACGTTCGAGTACGCGAAAAGATCCCGTTCGAGAAAGTCCCCGAAGTGCAGAGCGCTATTGAGAACGCCCAACGCGAACTCGATGGGAACGGGCGGGTGGTGGTCCGTTATTCGGGGACCGAAGCTCTTGCGCGGGTCATGGTGGAAGCAGAATCCCAGGAGAAGATGAATGAGTTGACGGAGAGCATTGCGGGAGCAATCAGAGCTTCACTTTGTGCTAAGTAACTGCTAAGTGGGAATTAGGCGTATTCGCCTTCGCTTCCCTAATTGGTTCTTTAAGCTGTGATTCCCAATGTCTTCAGCGATGAGGAAACTGGTGGGGACGGCAAACAGCAGGTTCCTCGACTCGAGGGACCATTCGCGAGCGAATGGTCCCAGCTCGCTCGGAATGACAGTGGTCTAATAAGGGCGGCTGTAAGGCGCTTGGAAGGCAATATTATTCCAGATCCCGCCAATTTTTCCCCACCCCAACTTCAACCAACAGAGGCACCGAAAGTTCCGGATGAACGTTCTCCATCTGCTCACGGACCAGGCTGCGCATGAGATCCACTTCAGCTTCTGGAACTTCGAAGACCAATTCATCATGCACTTGCAAGGTCATCTTTGAGTTCAACCCACGTTCGCGAATCAAGGTGTCGATACGAATCATCGCGATCTTAATCAGATCGGCTGCGGTTCCTTGCAAGGGAGTGTTGACAGCTGTACGTTCGGCAAATCCGCGGAGATTGAAGTTTTTGCTGTTGATGTCTGGAATCGGGCGCACCCGGCCAAATAGCGTTTTGACGCGTCCGTCACGACGAGTCTCATCCAATGTGCGATCGATAAATGCCCGCACGCCGCGATATTTTTCGAAGTAAGCATCGATGAACTTCTTCGCCTCGGAAGTTTCAATGCCCAAATTCTGCGACAAGCCAAATGGCGAAAGTCCGTACACAATTCCGAAGTTAACCACCTTCGCCTGACGGCGGTGATCGGGGGTGACCATCAATGGAGGCACGCCGAACACCTGAGATGCGGTAAGAGTATGAACGTCGTCTCCGCGGCGAAACGCCTCAACGAGCAGCGGATCCTTCGAATAATGCGCCAGCAATCGCAATTCGATTTGCGAATAGTCTGCGGCCAGCAACAGGCATCCGGGGGCAGCGGTGAAGGCCGCGCGAATTTCGCGCCCCAGCTCAGTTCGAATGGGAATGTTCTGCAGGTTCGGATTGGCGGACGAAAGACGTCCCGTGGCGGTTCCCGTCTGATCGAAGGTCGTGTGTAACCGCCCCGTATCGGAATTCAGCAAAGCGGGAAGTGCGTCGACATAGGTTGACTTCAATTTCGCAAGCTGGCGATATTCGAGTACGAGCATCGGCGCCTTGTGACTGGCTGCGAGTTCCTCCAGTACATCGACGGCGGTGGAAATCGTTTTGCCCTTGCCGTACTTCACCGGCTTGGGCAGGTTCAGTTTATTGAACAGCACGTCGCCGAGCTGCTTCGGCGAGTTGATGTTGAACTCTGAACCGCAGCAATCGTAAATTTCCCTGGCCTTGGCATCGATTTCAACTTCGAGTCGCTGCGACATTTTGCCGAGCGCCGCTCGATCAATGGCCACGCCGGCCCGCTCCATGCGCGTGAGCACGGAAACCAGCGGCAAATCGATTTCGTCATAAAGGGTGAGGAGACTTTCCTGTTCCACTTCCTTTCGCAGAATTGTGGCTAGGCGTCCGGTGATGTCGGCCGCCTCCGCCAGTGAACCTTCAAGCTTCAGATTGAAGCGTCGAAGCGCGACTTCAGGCAGGCTGTGAGAGGAATAAGTCGGGTCGAGGAGATATGAATACAGCCGTGTATCGTGCTGGACGCCAGCCAAGTCAATATCCTTGAGAACATGCGCAGCTGTTTTCCAATCGTGAATGGCTTTGGGAACCTTTGGGTCCGCCAGAGCGTGGTTCAGCGATTGCGCCGCATTCGAAGCAGAGGAGATCGTCAGCGCTGAACCAGATTCAAGCGACACAGCAACTTGTGTGCCTTGTGTGGGGCGGGTGCCCTCGCCCGCCGCGCTCGCCTTCACCAGTGGAAAGAGTCGATCTTCTAAAGTTTCTTCTTCGCCGGATTCTTCGTTCTCGGCAGTTGCTGTTGGCTCTCGCGCCTCCACCGCGATTGCAAGTGGCACATCAGACGGTCGGCTATCCAGGAATGATTTCACTTCTTCGGGAGAATCTGCTTCGCGATAATTGCCGGCCGTGGCTTCGACGACTGGGAGCAGCTCTTTCAGCAGCGAAGTGAACTCCAACTCCGTAAACAACCCACGCAGAGTTTCAATATCCGGTTCGCCGGCGTGCATCTTTTCGACATCAAGTTCGATTTCCACATCGCACTTGATGGTTACGAGGTCCTTGCTCATCAGAATCTGCTGGCGATGGTTCTGTAACGATTCGCGATATGTCTTTCGTTCCACTTCCGCCGCGCGATCCAGCGCTGCTTCCAGGCTGCCGAACCTGCGGATGAGCTCGACTGATCCCTTGTCCCCGATGCCGGGTGCGCCGGGCACGTTGTCGATGGAATCACCGCGCAGTGCCATTACGTCGATCACTCGCTCAGGCGGCACCCCAAGAATCTCTTCCACCTTCGCTGCGTCGCAAATCAGATTGTCCTTCGGGGGATTCAGAACCAGCACGTGATCGTTTACGAGCTGGAGCATGTCCTTGTCGCTCGAAACCACGTACACATCGCGGCCCTGGGCAACAGCTTTGGTCGCCAAGGTTCCAATCACGTCGTCCGCTTCGAAACCCGGAACTTCCAGGATGGGAATTCGGTAGGCCTCAAGCGCCCGCCGGATGTAGGGAATCTGCTGCGCCAGGTCTCCCGGCATTTCCGTCCTATTTGCCTTGTAGTCTTTGAATTGCTGATCGCGAAATGTGGGCGCTGCTACATCGAACACGGCCGCGAGATATTGTGGACTGAAGTCATCGCGCAACTTTCGCAACATGTTCACGAAAACGTAGATTGCCGCCGTTGGGAGTCCCTTGCGCGTGGACATTCCCCGCTGGCGCGCCATCGCGTGGTACGCGCGGAAGATAAATGACATCGCGTCTATCAGGAAGATGCGTTTGCCGTCCTCGTCGGGGCGTGGGACGGGGATCGGCTTTCTCGCGGCTGATGTTGTCTCGCGATTTTCAGCTACTGCTGACGATTGTCGTTTCGGAGGCAAGTAATAAGTCTAATTGACACTTCGCGGCCTCGAGCGCCGGATTTTTCTTACGCGGGTTTCCCAAACATTGTCGTGTAGTGCAGTCTGATGACGCCGCAGGTGCCCTGTTCCGGTGAATAGACAACGCAAGAATCAAATGGCCGGGAATAGATGTGGAGGCTGACGGCGCGTCCGCCGAATTGCCGCGGATTGACCACCCGATGCACAGGGTCATCGGGATTCACAGCACAAGGATGAGTCAGGTTCATCTCGACAGTTTCAGTCGGGGTCAGCTCGCACTTTCCCTTGTCTACATCCTGAGAAAGCAAGTGGAAGTTCTCCACCTGCAGTCGTCCGATGGGCACCGCCATCCAGCAATTCTGATCGCGATGATTGTGGACCGAGCTGACCTGCCCGACTTCCCAGCAGATTGCGATCAGCTCATAAAGCGGCGTCTTGTCGATCAGATTGCGCGTGTAGTGCTGCTGGCTCCACGTCAAATAGGGTGAAAGACTGTCGGGCGCCAC
>DATBIE010000147.1:0-11836 GCA_036557105.1 Terriglobales bacterium | reverse complement strand
CCAGATTGAAACATGTGGAGCGTCGTTTCTGCGGGGACGGATTCCCAGGCGCGTCTTAGCATGTCAGGGAATGTATTCCGGTCGAATCCCGCCAGAGTGTCTACAGCAACTAGACGATGATTGCCACATCGGAAGACTTGTAACGAGTTCGTTCCCGGCGCGAAGGGCAGCCGCATGGTTTCGTGGCACAGGTAGTAATTCAGCACCATGCTGCCTTGTGAGTCGGTGAATATTGCCGAATCTGCCGGCAGAGAGTTCAAGAGATCTGTTGCTGCGTGCATCAGACGGCGCCGCTGATGCCGTGGACGAATGTACGGACCGGCCGGCGATTGGAAAAAGCTACAGATGATGAGAGCAGCCGCTACAATTGCCGGCTTGAGCCAGCAGGACAGTACGGCTGGGCGGATATTTAACTGATCGAAGCCGATTGCGATTCCAAGGATGGCAAAGATCGCGAGGAGAATATCGTGGCGCGTTCCGCCGTAGGGATAAACGCCGGCCAATGCTGCGAGGAACGTTATGAGAAAAGCAGACGTTAGCAGCGCGGCAAGAGGATAGCGTCGCTTGCACAAGGCTGGCCGCGGGAAGAAAAGTAGCAAAGAAATCGCAAACACAAACAATAAAAATCCGAGAAAGCCTATTGTTCCGTGACTAAAAAAATAGCGGAAGAGACGCAGAGTTCTGGTCCAGGCAAAAAGCACGAGGTGATCTTCCCCGCGATGAAAGATAGAAGTGCGCAGCCAAGTGGAAGCGATTTCGGACGGTACCCCGGCGTGTTCCAGGTTTGAAATTTGCGATTCATACAATGACACACAGAGCGCGATTGCTCCGAGTTGCCCGGCGATCCAAAAGATCGAAATGGCTGGCCATGGCCGTTCTTCTCTGAGGCGCAGAAGCGCATAAACTCCTACAGCAACGGCGAAGATCAGAGCCGAGTAGTGAGTGAGGAGCGCAAGATATAGAGCCAGGGCGGAAAGCAACATCCATTTGCTCGAGTTCTGCTGAAAAGCACGCTCAAGAAAATACAGGCAACAGGCACAGAAAAGCAGAAGAAAGGCGTACTGCCTGATCTCAGATGAGAGTGAAATAAGAGACGGCAGGAACGAGCATAGTGCCAGGGCGAAGCAGGCTGCCCTTTTACTCGCGACTGTCGCGATCCAGAGAAACATAATCCAACAGAACAGGGTCCCGGCGATCACGAATGGCATCCGAAGCCACAATTCTGAAGTCCCGAGATACGCCCAATAGTGGAGGAAGAGGATCATTAGCGGCGGATGAGCGGTGGTGAGGCTGGCTTTATAAGCGAGCTTTAAAGAAGGCTGATGAGACAGAAAGTAGTGCAGAGCTTCGTCGGGATTCAGGAAGGTGAGCCAGGCAAGGCGAAGGCGCAGCAGAAATCCCGCGCACAGCAAACTGGCGAACAGCCATAAAGAAAAATTGCGTGATTGGATTTCCTGTGGCGCCAAATTGGCAGTGTCTGCCATGAGGGAGCATCTATTCTATTCGCAGGGTTTGGAAAGAGCGCCTGCTACTAGCGCTGTTAAACTGGCCAAAGATGAGCCTGTCCTCTCCTGATGCGTCCGTCGCACCCGCGGAAAGTCGCGTCAAACGCGCAAAGCACTCCGAAGAGCGGGCCAATGTTGTCACCTCAATTTTTGCAATTGCGGTCTGGTTCGGAATCGTAGCCGGATTTGTCGAAGGCGTCGGGCTGCTCGTATTCCAACGAATCAACTGGACACAGTGGGCGCGGGTGATGCACGTTTCCAAAGAAATCGTGTGGATATCCCCGCTGGTGGACGTCTCCTTCTTCCTGCTGATCGCGGTCTTTGTAACGGTGCTGTCGCGGGTTTTCCGGCGAATTCGCGCGGTTCGCGTGCTCGCTTTCGTCCTGGTTTTTCTGACTGCGTATGACTGGCTGATGCTTACTGGCCATTTTTATCGACGGGCGGCACTCATATTTGCTCTGGGAACCGCCGTAGCATTCGGGCGCTGGTTTCGGAGGCGTGAACTTTCTTCGCTCCGCATGTGGAGACAGTCTGCGCCGTGGCTCGTGCTCTCTCTGGCCATAGTGATTGCCGCGATTGAGGGTGGGAAGTGGATTGCTGAAGAAGGCGCGGTTGCGGAATTGCCGGATGCCGCGTCGGGCACACCAAACGTGCTCGTCATTGTTGTCGATACCTTGCGGGCCGACCACCTTTCTTCGTACGGATACTCACGTCAAACCAGTCCTGATATCGACCGGCTCGCGAAAGAGGGGGTGTTGTTCGAAAATGCGGTCTCGGCATCGTCGTGGAGCCTGCCGTCCCATGCATCGCTCGTGACGGGACAACCGGTACACGAACACGGTTTCGGAAATGTGAGGCCCATGCCATGGTTCGGATGGAGGAAGAGTGCTCTGAATGGCCTGCCAACACTCGGAGAAGAGCTGCAGAAGCATGGGTATCGCACCGGAGCGTTTTCGGCGAACCGGATTTATTTCACGAGCAATGTTGGGCTTGGTCGCGGGTTCGTGCATTTCGAAGATTATTTCGACGGAGTTGGCGATTCCTTCGTGCGGACTGAGTTTGGGCGCGAGTTTGCGCGCCTGTACATGAACCGCAGCGAGAAGAGCAAGTTCACGCGGGCATTCCGATATCTGGGTCTGGGCTCCTGGCTGGATAAGGATTCCGAGGGCTCTGGCGACTATGGTGGGATCTATGGAGTTCGTAAGCGTGCGGACGAGGTGAATCGAGAGACACTGCGATGGATCGAAAGGGATCGAAGGCATCCATTTTTCGCGTTTTTGAATTATCTCGATGTGCACTTTGGATATGGCGGGCCGCCGGGTTATCCGAAACCGGCATGGGATAGCGGGAGCACAATCGATGAATACGACGCGGGCGTGAAGTACACGGATGATCAGATCGGAGAACTCCTGCGCGGAATGGACAGGTTAGGCAGGCTAAAGAACACGCTGATCGTTGTTACTTCGGATCATGGTGAATCGCTCGGCGACCATGGTTTGAGTTTTCACGGGGCCGCGCTGTACTGGGAACTGGTGCACGTACCCCTGATTGTCTGGTGGCCGGGGCATGTCCCGGAGAATGTTCGCGCGCCGCAGGCGGTGACGAACGCTGCGATTGCGAACACCGTTATGAACCTAGTTGGAGCAAAGGGGAACCCGTTTCCGGGGCCGGACTTGAGCCTGCTGTGGCAGACGCAAGCTCCTCCGAGTTTGCCGGATGTGAGTTCAGAGCTGCCGCAAACTAATACGATCGTAGCCGTCGACCTCGCGATGCAGGGCAAAATACCTCTCGCGACTGACGGATGGATGGAATCCGTGGTTTCACCGCAATGGCAACTCATTGTGCACGAGAAGTATGGAAGTCAGATTTACGACTGGAAAGCTGATCCGGGCGAAACCAGGAACAGGGCAGATACGCCAGAGGGACGTGCTGCGGCTGCGGCACTTTCGCGCGAGATACGGTGATCAAACGAGCGGCGAGTTTATTTCTCTATCGCTCGGGCTTCGCCTCGCGCTTACCTGATTTTGTGAGCTTACCCAGGGCTTACGCCCTGGGCTAGTTAAATTCCGCCCCTACGGGGCTTAGGCACGACGTCCGACTCAGATTCTTTTGGTGCTAAGGTCCCGCGGGTTCAGGGCACACTGTTTACCATCCAGGGTTCGTATCCGATACATTTGGTATCCTGAATTGTTGCCTCTGTAGAATGGTTTTGGAGATCTAATGCAGCTTCATTCAATAGCGTTTTACGGCGGTCCAGACCAGGTAATGACGGTCACCTCAGGGTTGGCCAGCATTGTCGGGTTCCTGCTGATTTTCTGGAACAAGATCGTCGCGACATTCTTCAAAATATTCGGGCGGCAGGAAAAGTCCTCTGAGCCAGTTCCGCAGCAAGACACGACGAAAACTTCCTCCTAGGCGATTCATTGCGCAAAAAAGTTATAGTGATTGGGCTCGATGGTCTCGAACCGAGCATTGTTGAACCTATGCTCGAACGTGGCGATTTGCCCAATCTGGCGCGAATCCGCAAGTCAGGTTTCTATTCGCGATTGAAAACGACCTATCCCGCGCAGACCCCAGTCGCGTGGTCTTCATTCGCTACCGGAACCAACCCGGGTGGGCATGGAATTTTTGATTTCATCTCCCGCGATCCGAGAACCTACCAGCCTGATGCAGCCTTGAGCCATTTCGCCGCGCCAAAGAACATGTTTTCGGCGCCGCAGGTGGTGAATCAGCGGAAAGGAGTGCCGCTGTGGAATGTGCTTACGCAGGCGGGAGTGACGAGCGTGGTTTTGCGTTGCCCATGCACCTTTCCGCCGGACCAATTGAGTGGAAGAATGCTGGCCGGGGTGGGAGTTCCGGACATTCGCGGTGCGCAAAACAAGGGGACGTTTTATACACAGGACAAGAGTGCTCAATTGAAGGAGAGCGAGCAGCTTGTGCTGCTTGAATCCGGGCTCGACTTGAAAGCACACGTTATCGGACCCAGAAACGCGCGGCAGTCGCCCTCGGCAGATGCGGTTTGCGAATTCAAAGCACAGGCAGATAAGGTGCGCCGTGTGTTAACAGTCGAAACCGGTGGGACGCCTGCACGGATTGAGGTTGCTGAAGGGCAATGGAGCGCTTGGGTGCGGTTCAAGTTCAAGGTATCGATGCTGCAATCGGTGACGGGAATTGCGCGGATCTATGCGAAGCAGGTCGAACCGCAAATAGAGTTCTACATATCGGCAGTGAATTTCGATCCCGCTGCGCCGCTGTTCCCGGTGTCATCCCCTGCGAACTATGCGAAAGAGGCCGCTGATCAGACTGGCCTGTTCTCCACGCTTGGTATGGCCGAAGATCACAATGGTCTGAACAACGGCAGGATTGACGAGCCAGCGTATCTTGCACAATGCGAGTTGGTGATCGAGGAACGCGAGCGACTCATGCGCTGGGAGCTGGAACGATTCAGCGAGGGTTTTTTCTTCCTGCTCTACGACACGCCGGACCGTGTGCAGCACATGTTGTGGCGGTTTCGCGATCGCGAACACCCCGGGTATGAGCCTGATCTGGCGCGAGATTTCTCACGGCTGATTGAGGAACACTATTCACGCTGCGACAAACTGCTGACTCCGGTCCTCGACAAAGCGGACGAGAACACATTGGTGATCGTGCTTTCCGATCATGGGTTCAACACATTTCGGCGTGCGTTTGATACAAACACCTGGCTTTGGCAGAACGGGCTGCTTGCGCTGAAGGACAGCAAAAAACCAGGAGAAGACCTGGGAGACACCTTCGCAAACGTGGACTGGTCGCGTACTTACGCCTATGCGGTCGGACTCGGCGGGATTTACCTCAACTTCAAAGGTCGAGAGCGCGACGGGATTCTCGAAGAAGGAACTGAAGCGGAGCGGGTGCGGAAGGCGGTCCAGTCCGGACTAGCCGATATTGCAGACGCCGCAAGGCAACGTACTGCCATTCGCAACGTTTCACGGCGAGATGAGATTTACTCCGGGCCTTACGCCGGGAATGCGCCGGACCTGCTGGTAAATTTTTGTCCGGGATATCGAGTTTCGTGGAAGAGTGCGGTTGGCGGGTTCGCAAATTCACTGATTGAAGACAACACACGGCGATGGAGCGGGGACCACATTATCGATCCGGAAAGTGTTCCGGGAGTTCTATTTATGAATCAAAATCCCTACCCTGTCGCACCAAACGCGACAAGAATGGGGCCAGCAATCATTGACCTGGCGCCGACGATCCTGAATTATTTAGGAGTTCCGGTTCCGGAAACCATGGAAGGACAATCTCTACTCTGAAATGAAGATCTGCGTTCTTGGTCTCGATTGCGCCGCGCCGGAGATTGTTTTCGGCGACGAGCGCCTGGTGAATTTGCGGCGACTGATGGAGGCCGGAGTTTATGGGCGTCTGGAAAGCGTGACGCCCCCAATTACCGTACCAGCGTGGATGTGCATGAGCACGAGCCAGGACCCGGGCTCGCTCGGTGTATATGGATTTCGCAACCGCGTCGACTACTCATACGACAAGCTTGGTTTCGCGAATTCAGCATCGATCAAGGCGCTGGCAATCTGGGACCAACTGGCACGGGAAGGGAAACGCTCCATCATTGTTGGCGTGCCACCCAACTATCCTCCGAGGCGCATCAACGGTATCAGCATCGGATGCTTTCTCACCCCGGATACGACAAAGAACGACTTTACGCATCCCGCAAGTTTCAAGACGAGGATCAACGAGCTTGTCGGTGAATATCCGGTAGACGTGAAGAATTTCCGAACGGACCGAAAGGACTGGCTCAAGGAAGAAATCTTCCGAATGAGCGAGAAGCAATGGAAAGTCGTCCATTGGCTGCTGAAAGAGCAGGAGTGGGACTACTTTCATTTCGTTGATATCGGGCTCGACCGCATGCATCACGGTTTCTGGAACTTTTTTGACGAAAAGCATGTGCAGTTTGAGCCGGGCAATCCGTTCCAGAATGCGATTCCTGAGTACTACTTGTGGCTGGATGAGCAGATCGGAAAGGCGCTCGAGTTGCTCGACGGAGACACGCTGGTCCTCGTCGTCTCCGATCACGGCGCGCAGCGGCTCGACGGCGGAATTGCGGTGAATGAGTGGCTGATTCGCGAGGGACTGCTGGTGTTGAACGAATACCCGAGCGCTCTCACACCCTTTGAGAAGTTAAATGTGAACTGGAGCAAAACAAAGGTTTGGAGTGAAGGCGGATATTACGCGCGAGTGTTCTTCAACATTGAAGGCAGAGAGCCGAATGGTGTGATTCCCGCCGGAGACTACGAATCATTTCAGGATGAAATGCGGGACAAATTCGCAGCGCTGACCGATGACAAAGGCCAGCCGCTCAAATCACTCGTCTTCAAACCGAGGGAAATCTACCAGAACGTGCGTAACGTCGCGCCGGATTTAATCGTTCATTTTGGCGGGCTATATTGGCGTTCGATTGGAACGGTCGGGCACGGGGCGATTCATGTGCGGGAGAACGACACTGGGCCGGATGGATGCAACCATGCGCAATATGGGACGTTCATTCTTGTGGCGCCGAATTGTCCGCTACAGGGGGAGTACGAAGGGGCGCGTCTGCTAGACATTGCACCCACTCTACTCGATCTTGCCGGATATGAAATTCCAGAGACGATGCAAGGCCGTTCGCTCGTGGCCGGGCTAGAAAAAAAATCGCCCGGCAATGGTTCGAAGGATGAGCAGATCATCCATGACCGACTCGCCGGGCTTGGCTACGTGTAGAACTTACTGCGGCTTTTTCTTTTTGAAAAGACCAGTGATTGCATTCACTGCTCCCTGAGCATTCTGCCCAGCGGGGACCTTCGAACCCAAGCCTTTTCCCAATCCGCCACTCAGCATTCCTTTTACGTCAGGAACAAATTTTGGATCGGAAGCAGTGCCTTGAATGAAGAACGGTACATTGGCGCCCTTCCCGCCCATTCCGGCAAGCTGTGAAAGGCCGCTGATCGTGGTTCCGTTCAGCGCAGCCTGCATTTTGTAGTCAAGCGCGTTCTGCGGACTGACACTGCCGTTGCCGGTCACAGTGCCAATTGCGGGCACGACCAGATTGACATCACTAGTTTGAATTCCGGAGGGAGCCACGTGCACATTGGTGCTGAAGTTCTGGATGGTAGTGTCAGGCCCGGTTTTCAGACCGCTCAAGACCGAAATTGCAGCCATTTTCGAACCCATATCGAATCCGTGCAATTTTGTGTTCGCCATCTTCACGGGGCCGGTGATTACGAGCTTATCGACAGGGCCATTGATGGTCATATCTGCGGAAAGAGTTCCGCCCTGCAGCGACGATCCCGCAGGCAGGGTGACGCCTAGCGCGGGCAGCATGGTCTCGAGGTCATCGACCGGCATGTTGTCTGCGTTCAACTTCATGCTCAGGATGGCCGTGTCTCCTTTCACATCATAGGTGCCGGTGAGCTTTGCAAGAGCTTTACCTATCGTCACATTTCCGTTGAGCACGCCCGCCTGCTTCTGCATGTCATACGTCGTTTGATATCTCATGGCGACGGAGCGCTGCGCCGGGGAACCTTTGGGCGAGAGTTTTAATCTGTCGAGGGTCGCATCGCCGCTGCTCTTGGCCTGATTTCCGTCAGAACTCACGGTGCCATCGAAATTCGCCACTCCGCCGATTCCCGACGCAGGATCTATGAACCCAGAGGCTGCAAAGTCGAGCCCCTTGACGCTGATCTTCGCCTGAAGCGGGGTCATGGACGCGTCGTTGGAATTGATCGGACCGGCGGTGCCATCGAGTTTCGCGTCGCCTCCGCCGGGAAGATTGGCGGTTAGGGTAAACGGGAACTGGGAGCTGTAGGAAAAATTCTTAACGCTCACGTCCACATTGCTATAAACGTGGGGCTTGGCGCGAGTGGCAGTGTCGGCAACCGAGATTTGACCGTTCTTGATGCTCAGCTTTCCGACCGACAAGTTTTGTTCGATTGACGGACCAGAGCTGGCGTTGGTGTTCTCGCTTGGGGCTGCCGGTGGATTTCCGTTTCCATTCCCGCTTGCAGGCGGGTTTTCCTTCGCCGCCGAATTGCCGACCGGCGCGGCCGCGGGCTGGCCGGAACTTGAGGGCGGAATTGTGCCGCTTTTCTTGGCTGGACTCGCACTTCCCAAGGTGGAGAAGTTCCACTTGCCAGAGCGGTCGCGTAACAAGCTCACCTGCGGTTGTGAAAGCGTGAGATCGGTGATGTGAAGCGTCTTCGAAAAAATCAGCGGAATCATCTCCACGCCTACATTCAGCGCCTTGGCTTGAATGAACGGCGAGTTGCTGAACGACGGATCGTCGGCGATGGCGATATTGTCCGCCGCAACGCTGCCGGACCAGATCGACAGGCTCAGATTGCCGACCGTCACCTTGCGGCCCAAAGCGTTCGTCAGTTCCGATTCAATACGCGGACGGAAGGTGTTCACATTGATCACAAACGGCAGGGCGATAATGATCACAATGATCACCACGACCACGATGCCAATGATCTTCAGAGCTCGCTTCATAAGACCTCCGCTGTCAACTGTCAAAGCTTACATTGGATGAGGCGCTGGTTGCTGGAGTGGGCTGCGGACGCGCGTAAGTGTAACAAAATCTCTAGGGTTCCGGCTGCCGACTGAGTTCCGGATCGGTTTGCTCAAGCTCCTGCTGTCGCTGATTGCGGGCCCGGTTTGAGATGTCAGACGCGGTTTTCATTTCCGCTTTGGCTTCCTGAACCTTCCCCAGCCGTTGCAGGATTTGTCCGCGCAAATAGTGAACGCTGGAATTGTCGGGGGCAAGTTTCAGGACCAGATCGGCTTCCGCAAGCGCCTTGTGATATTCGGATTGGAACTGGTAGACACGCGCTAACTGATAAATCGAACTCGCCAGGTGCGGATCCAAGCGCAGAGCATGCTTGAAGTATCCCTCCGCCTGCTTGAGATTCTGTTGCTGCCGTGCAATTACACCGAGTTGATCGTAGTTGTAGGGAACATCAGGTTCGATTGCAGCGTCGTTGAGAAACTCGGCTTTCGCCTTTTCAAACTGCTGGGTCTTCATGTAAGCGAGGCCGAGATTGAAGTGCAAGAAGGGAAGGCGTGGCCCACCTTGCGCAGCGGATTGAAATTCTTTGATGGCCTCTGCATATTCCTCGCGGTTGTAGTGAGCTTTGCCCATGAGCATATGGAATTCCGGCGTATTGCCGCCGATCTGAACCAGTCGGGTCATAGCGCTTTGCTCAAGCTGCGGCTGCTTTGATTTCCAGGCAGAAATCGCCAGCACATAGAGCAAATTCAGATCGGCCGATTCCCGTTGTTGAAGCGGTTGTAGAGTGTTAGCCGCGGCGGCATAATCGCCGGTGAAGAAGTAGCACAGGCCGAGAAGATATCTCGGCTGCACCGCTTGCGGAGCCTCGCGCACGACGGATTCGAACGGCGCGATCGCCTGCCGGAATCGATTCTGCTTGTAATAAGCAAGCCCGATGTTCAGCCGGATTCCTGCAAGATCAGGCGCGATCTGCTCGGCTTTATGCAGCGCGTCGAGCGCCGGCTTCCATTGCTTGCGGCGCATATAAACGACGCCGAGGTTGGCATAGGCGGCTGCGGAGCCGGGATCGAGAGCGAGGACACTGCGGAATGCTTGCTCAGCCTCCTGTAAGCGTCCTTGTTGCAGGGCAGTTTGGCCGCGCTCGAAGATCGCGCGTGGATCAGACTGTCCACTGGCGGAGCCTGACGCGGGAGTGCTTTGGGCTGCGGAGCAAATTGTCAGGAGCCAAAGCCCCGTTACTAAGCAGAGCAGCCGTTTGCAACGTTTTTGCGAGATGCTTGACACTCGTGCGAGTCTCTGCTGTAGTGTCCGCCAGCGGAGAACAAAAATTCAAGGGACGGGGATACAAGGCAGGCCGGGCGTGGTGACGATTCGCGAAGTGGCGAAAGAGAGCGGATTTTCGTCCACTACCGTTTCGATCGTGCTGAACAACGCGCCGCTTGCCCGCTACATTCCGGATACCACCAAGAAACGCATTGAGCGTGCGGCAAAGAAGCTCGGCTATCGCCCAAATCTTTTTGCGCGTTCTCTACGCAATCAGCGCAGCCACACCGTAGGCGTGATGGTCTTTGACATGACCGATCCCTACTGCATTCCCATCCTGCGCGGCATTGAAAGCACGCTGTACCAGGCGTCATTCCTACCGATTTTGACCGATGTGCACAACGAGCGCAGCCGTTTCGAGCGCTATCTCGAAATGCTGCTGGACCGTCGCGTTGAGGCGTTGATCGTGGTGGCGAATTGGCTGTTCGTGGAAATTGATGTTCTGGGCGACCTGCAAAAGGCCAACATTCCCACGGCGATGATTGGCCGCGAACTGGAGGCAGGAGCGATCAGTTCGGTAATTGTCGACAATGAATTGGGCGCGCACCTGGCCATTGAGCATTTGTTCTCTCTCGGACACCGGAAGATTGCGTTTATCCGCGGTCCGAAGCGGATCACCGACACGGGCCCGCGATGGAGAGGCGTACGGAATTTCGCGAAAGCGCATGATCTTGAAATCGACGCAGATTTGGTTTTCGATCTTCCTGAATCGAGTGATCCGATATCGAGCTTTGAAGCCGGAGTGAAACTGACTGAAAACTTGATCCGCCAGAACCGTTCGTTTACCGCGCTGATGGCTTTTGATGACATGACTGCTCTGGGAGCCATTCGTGCGCTGAGCAAGGCAGGAATCAGAGTTCCGGAGCAGTGTTCAGTGATCGGTTTCGACGATGTCGCCCATTCCACTCTACTCACACCTGCTTTGACCACAGTTCGCCAGCCGCTAGCCGAGATGGGCAAAATGGCGGTCAGCATTGTCGCCGAAGGGATTGAATCTGTACAAGAAAAGCGCAAGCTTACTGGTCAGCACAGAAAGTTGGTTCCCGAGTTGGTGATCAGGGATTCAGCTGCTCAGCCTCGCGAGCAAAGGCCCTGAAAAATGATCCTGTCGTCCGGCGACACAGATTTTTCAATTCCTTGACAAAAGTTTCACGTAAAGGAACATTTCAGCACGTTTTTGGCTTGACAGTCACTGAAGCTTTATTCCAGTATTAACACGTTTTAATAAAGTTTTTGTGCAACACGCAAAACCCCTACTCACCAGCCGACTTCGTTCGAAAACGACTTCATCCTCCAGGAGCCGAATATGAAATTCCCCGCCCTGCGTTTCCTGCTCATAGTTTTCACACTTGCTCCGGCGATGGTCCTCGCGCAGGACACCGCGCAAATTACGGGAACTGTCACTGACCCATCGGGGGCGGAAGTCCCGAATGCTCAGGTCACGATCACCAGCGTGGGACAGGGAACGAGC
>DATBIE010000146.1:0-8472 GCA_036557105.1 Terriglobales bacterium | reverse complement strand
ATGCCCATGGAAAGTTGGCGGTGAACTTTCGCGAAAATCCTGAAGTGCAGGTCGTTGCTCTGGATGAGGGAACAAACGATCAAAGCCTGGTAATGACCAGCAGCTTCACGAACCTCGTCATCGCGGCTCAATCTCTCGGATTTCTAAATTCAATCGAGTTGTACGAGAAGCGGTGCCGGCAGTTGAGCGAAATAGTGGACCGGCTCTTTCAGGGGCATTTCGACACGTTAGATCGGGCAGCCAGATCCAATTTTGGGCGTGCGGTGTTTTTGGGAACGGGCGCTCAATTCGGCGCCTGCCGGGAAGCCGCGCTGAAAATGCTGGAAATGACCGCGGGAAAAATCGGCGCCATGGCGGAGACCTATCTTGGCTTCCGGCATGGGCCTATGAGTTACGTGCACGACAAGACGCTGGTGGTTTGTTTTTTGTCTTCCAATGAAGTAGCCAGAGCATATGAATGCGACTTGTTGCACGAACTCGATGAGAAAAATTTAGGATTGCTGAAAGTCATCGTGGGTGAGAATGTGCCCGCGAGTGTTGCGCGTGAGCAAGACATCATCATCAATTGTCCCATGCTGAATGAGGTTGGCGATGACTGCGCGGCAGTGGTCGATGTAGTGATTGGACAATTGCTCGGTTTCTTCCGCTGTCTGCATGAAGGTCTGCGTCCGGATTCGCCTTCCGAAAGCGGAGTCATCAATCGAGTGGTGCAAGATTTCAAATTGCACCTTCCGCGGACGGCCAACAAAGCCGTGAAGCCAAGGAGCGAGAAATGAGCAGACGGCGAGAACGCCTTACTGCTTTGGGTCAAGTTTTTGCGAATCGTGGTCCAGGGCGAATCACACTTCTTGCCACCACTCTTCTTCTACTTTCCCCGCTGTCCATAGCCCAAGTGCGAGTTTGGCAGGGGACTCTAACGCTTCCTACTTATGAAGAAGGCGCACCAGATCCGAATCCTCCTTTCGACCAATTCGCCAATAACCGTTTCAACTATCCCTACACTCTGCGTAACAACGTTACGAACAAGCGAGCCAATCAAGTTTGGCGCGCGCTGTTTCTGGAGAACGAATATCTAAAGTGCTCTGTGTTGCCGGACATCGGCGGACATCTTTACACCTGCACGGACAAGATCAGCGGCAAGCCGATGTTTTACGAGAATCCTTCCATCAAGAAGGCGGCGATCTCGTATCGCGGGGCATGGGCAGCGTTCGGCATCGAGTTTAATTTTCCGGTTTCGCACAACTGGGTCACGCTTTCTCCTGTAGATTTTGCGATCAAACAAAATGACGACGGCAGCGCGTCAGTACAAGTCGGGAATGTAGATCGCGTGTACGGAATGCAGTGGACGGTGGAGTTGGTCCTTCGCCCGCACTCTACTGTTCTCGAAGAGCGGGTTACGCTCAACAACCGGAGTGATGTACGGCACCGCTTCTACTGGTGGAACAACGCGGGTATTCAGGTGTGGGATGATTCGCACATTCAGTATCCCATGCGGTTTGCAGCCAGCCATGGATTCCGCGATGTTCAACCGTGGCCCATTGATTCCGACGGAACTGACCTGAGCATTATCAGGAATCACACCAAAGGCCCGATCTCTTTATTTGTACATGGGAGCCGCGAACCATTCATGGGCGTATGGAACCCGCACACTAATACGGGCACGGTGCACTATGCGGATTACGCTCAACTCCCGGCCAAAAAGATATGGTCCTGGGGAGTTGACGCGGATGGCCTCGACTGGCGCAAGGCGCTGTCCGACAACAATAGCGCGTATGTGGAAGTACAGGCCGGACTGTTTCGCAACCAGGAAACTTATTCCTTCCTTGAACCTCGCCAGACTATCTCTTTTTCCGAGTACTGGATGCCGGTACGCGATATCGGCGGAATCTCACGCGCCAACCTTGCGGGCGTGGTTCATCTGAGCCGGCGAGACAGCGCGCTCATCGCGGGATTGAATGTGAATCATTCCCTGCCAGGCGCTACTGTAGCGATCCTTGCTGGTGAGAAGCGTGTGTTCGATATAAAAGCAGACCTGACCCCAGATCGCACTTGGACACATGAAATTCCGAACGCCGATGCAGGCCAGAAGTACACGCTCGAGCTACGGGATGCGCAAAACATGGTCCTTCTCCGGCATACGGAAGACCAGTACGACTGGACGCCTATCGATCAAATTCACGTGGGGCCGCAGCCTTCCTACCGGTTCCCCGAACCCGCCAGCCGGACCGAAGATGATTGGGTTGCATTGGGAAAGGATGAGGAACTGAATGGCGGACTGCTCCAGGGTTTGCAAACCTATCAGGAAGCACTGAAAAAATTTCCTAACAGCTTTGAACTGCATAAGGCGGCGGGACGGTTAAGTGCCACCCTGCTGCGATATAGCGAGGCGAAGGAACACCTGGAGTTGGTCCACGCGCGCGATACCTCTGATGCGGAAATTTCTTACTATCTGGGAATAGCGCTCGACGGACTTGGAGACGTTCGCAATGCGCGAGGCGCGTTCGAAGCAGCTTATCGCTCGCCGGAATTCCGCGCGGCGGGGGCGCTGCATCTGGGAGAGATCTCAGCTCGCCAAGGCAAGCTGAATGAAGCAGAGGTATATCTGAAAGATGCGATGCTTGCAGCGCCTAACGATATGCGGGTTGCCGAGGAGCTTAGCGCGATATTTGGCGCAGAAGGGAAGCGCGAGGAATCAGAGAAAATCGCCCAGAAGTGGGCGGCCCGTTTTCCGGAACACTATTTCTTTCTGGAGCAACTGGGGAAACCCGACTTACCTCATCTTGCCGACGACGCGGAACTCATTCTGAATATCTCTTCCGAGTACATGCGGTTGGGCTTGTATTCGCGAGCGCTGGATGTGTTGTCACGCAAGTATCCCGCATCGGTTGCGAACGAGACCGAGCCGGGAGCACTCGCGCCCGACCAAGATCCAATGATCGCGTACTTCCGCGGATACTGCCGCGAGAAGTTGGGTCAGTCCGCTTCCGCGGATTTTTCCGCAGCATCGAAAATGTCTACGGCGTACGTCTTCCCCAGCACAGCAGAAGAACTCGAGGTGTTGAAGTCTGCTTCAAAAGCCAATCCGCAGGATGCGATCGCGCATTACCTGCTCGGCACACTTTACTTCTCACGCGGAATTACGGACGACGCGCTTGCTGAGTGGGCGCTGGCACGGAAATTCAATCCCAGGATTCCGGTCCTTCATGCGAGCATGGGGCGTGCCTTGCTGCATGTGAGAAAGGACCCGCAGCAGGCGCTCGAGGTTTTTCAGGAAGGTTTGCAGAGCGATCCTGCGAACGTTGAGCTTTACACCGGACTCGATCAGGCGCTGAGCATACTGCGTCGTCCAGCCAGCGAACGAGTGGCCGTGCTGCAGCGTTATCCGGACCAGTCCAAAATGCCTTCGCGGCTCCTGTATGAACTCATCCTGAACCTAACGGAGGCGGGCAAATACGATGCCGCCACTGCCCTCTTCCACAATCGTTTTTTCGAGCGTGAAGAGGGTGGAACTAACGTGCGCCAGGTTTGGATTGAAGTGCAGTTGCAGCGAGCATTGTCTCTTGCCAAAGAAGGAAAATGCGGCGAGGCAGAATCAGTTGCTGACCATTTAGCGTCGCCAGTGCCGGACCTGGTGTTTACGAATGATGGTCTGGAACCGCTGCTGCAATCGGCACGCACTAATTATCTGCTGGGAACTCTGCATAAGGCGTGTAAACAACCGGAGAAGGCCGCATCAAGTTTTCGGCGCGCTGCGGAAGGTTCGGGCCTGGAAGACGCGGTCTGGGCGACGCGTGCATCCGAGGAGTTGCCCGGTTTCGATTCGGCAGCGACAAAACAAAAACTCGACTCCATTCTCCAGCGCACGCGCAGCACCAGCGAAATCAGCTCACACACCGGTTGGTGGTCCTACAATGCGGGGATGTTGGACCGCGAACTGGGGGATACGCAGAGAGCCGAAGCAGAATTCCGCAACGCGTTTCTATTCCCAGACCAAATGTTGACCTACCATTTAACCCGTCTTGCTCTAGAAGAAAGGTCGAAATAACTGAGCGTTACTGGCCTGACGGAGATGTGAGGACCTGGGCAGCTTCCGCTTCGGAGGGTTTCAGGTCGGAGGCGGGCGCGCGTACGAACCAGAGGCCCGCGCTGATTGCCAAGGTTAAGCCTGCGAACCAAAGAATTGTGGGCCGCTGAGACGCCGGGGCCGTAATCAGAAGCAGTAAGCTCAGCGTTCCGATGCAGGTAATCGTGGCGCTCAAGAAGCGGAAAACCGGCTTTGTGTAGTCTGGTGAATCTTTCAACTCGCGCCTGACGTCCACAGGCGTGTTCAGGTTTTTGAACAAGCGCGCGCGGCCGGGAGTGTCACCCTTATCCAATAGTCCACTCAGGAAGAAAACCCCAAAGGACGCAGGAATAATGATGGCCACTTGCTGGATCAGCGACCAATTGAATACAAACGCGCCCAAAACGCCGAGCACAAGTCCCGTCATGAATGAAGCCAATCCCGACCACGGCGGCGTTCTGCGGACAATGAAGCCCAGCAAAGCAGGCGGGCCGTAGGCGAGCGAAATCAGCGTATTGAAGGTAAGCATGATTTCAAAAACGCTTTTGCCGCTGGCGGCCATGCCGGCGGCCAGCACAGTCGTGATTGCTCCGACCAGGAACGTCGTGATCCATCCCACAACCAGCAGTTCACGTTCTCCCGCGTTCTTTCGGAACAGAGTTTGATAGACATCTTTCGAAAGAATTCCTGATTTGAGGTTGAATTGCGCGGAGAGATTGGCCATGGTTGCGCTGAACATCGCGGCCAGCATGACGCCAATCAGGCCGTGCGGCAGCAATGTCAGGCTTGCGATTGCGTAGGACGCTTCACTGGGATTCGCTAATTGAGGCCATATGGTGCTGAGGTTCGGATATACAACCCGCATCGCCATGGGAGGGATGAACCATAGGAAGGCGCCGGCAAAAAAAAGTACAGCGCACAACAGCGCTACCTTGCGCGCCGATCGTTCGTCGGCAACGCTGAAATAACGCTGTGCCATGGCGCTGGTGTTATAGCCGAATGAAACCATGATGGTCCAGGAAACTATGTAGATCCAGCCGAACTCGCCGGTGACGTGCAGAGTCTTCATCTGCGGTGGAAGCGAATGCACCAGGCCGGAAACACCGCCAACTCTGGCAAGCGAAGTGATAACCAGCACCAGGCAGAAAGGCATCAGGATGGACGCCTGCAGGAAGTCGGTCACCACGACTGCCCATAACCCGCCGATAACACAATAGAAAACTATTAGGGCGCCAGCCCCGAGTATTGTCCAGTTCACGGGAAAGCCGCAGGCGGAAGAAATAAAGAGGCTGAGACCGTAGAGCGTGCTGGCGCTGGTGAACAGTTGGAAGAAAATTGTTACCCAGGAGAATGTCTGGTGTGTGACCGGATTGAACCGATCGGAGAGGTATTCCATCACGGTCGTGATGCGTGAGCGGCGCCAGCGTGCTGCGAAAACGAAATACCCCAACAAGAAGCTCGCAGCATTGCCAATATAAAGACCCACTGCGGCGATGCCCGCCTGGTACGCCACTCCTGCTGCGCCGGTAAAAGTCCAGGCGCTGAATCCGGACATGAAACAACTCAGCCCGGCAACCAACCAGGGGATCCGGCTTCCGCCTCGAAAATACTCGACCGCCCTGCGATTGAAACGCATGACGTAGAGACCGACCACAACCATCAGCGAGCCGTAAATCGCAATGACGGAGTAGTCGACTCCATTGGCGCTGTTCATTCGCTTCTTATACTGTCTTTTCTGCCGTAATGGAAGCTAATAATAAATAAAAGCAAGTAATCGTTAGCCTACGATGGTAAACTGTTCGCCCAATGCGTCCTCGCATCCTGATTTCAGCCGGGCAGGACTTGTTCGCTTCTTTCTTTGCGCCCGGCCTTCGTACCAGATTGAGTCACTCCTTTTCCTGCGTGCTGGTGGAATCTAACAAGCTCAATTCTGAATTTAAGCGTGAACTGGCGGTCGCTGACGGTCTGATTACGACATGGGACAGCCCACATTTTGATCAAGATTTGCCGCGGAACGCGCCCAAGCTGCGCATTATCGCGCACTGCGGTGGCGAGGTAAAAAGAAAATTCGCGTCGCAACTGTTTGAAAAGCTAACCATAACGAATGCCGCTGGTCCCATGGCTCGCGCCACGGCGGAACTGGGGGCCGCATTCGTTATGTATTGCGGACGTGATGTGGATCGATATCGGGAGGCATTGCGAAAACGTTCGAACCGGGTGTACGCGGATGCTCACATTCACGGCACGGCTGAATCCATTTATGGAACCGAGGTGGCCATGATTGGTTTCGGCCGAGTAGGTCGTGCGCTGGTGGATCTGATGCGCGGCTTCAATCTGCGATGGAATGTTTACGATCCATTTGCTCCGCGCGCTTTGGCGCGCAACTATCCCGTAACGTTCAGCGAGCTTCGACCGTTGTTGCGCCAGGCCCATGTTCTGGTTCTAACCGCCGCGCTCACGGACAGGACGCGCGGCCTTCTTGACCGTAAGGCTCTTTCGTTGCTGCCGGACGGAGCGACCGTCATAAATATTGCGCGCGGCGGTCTAATTGATCTGGCGGCGTTGACCAGTGAAGTTCGAAGAGGTCGTCTGCGTTGCGCACTTGATGTCACTGATCCCACGGAGCCTTTACCCGTTGCTCACCCGCTGCGGACTATGTCAGGAGCAATTGTGACCCCGCATATTGCCGGAGGTGGTCGCGAGGTTCGCGGCCGCATGGCGGAAGTTGTGATCACGGACCTGGAAAAGTTTTTTCAAAAGAAGGCAGTTGAAAATCGCGTGACGAAAGCCATGCTGCAAAGGATGACCTGAACCGGACAGGGAATGAGAATTTGTTTTTCAACTCTGGGGTGCCCGAATTGGACGCTGCCACAGGTCGTGGAAATTGCCGTGCGCTGCGGCTACGACGGCCTGGAGCTACGTTTTCTGGAAGGAGAAGATTCGCTTTGGAAGCTCTCCGCATTTCAAGGCAGCGGTTTGTCCTCGAGCAAAAGAATTTTGCAGGAGAGCGGTCTCTCGATCGCATGTGTCGGCACAAGCTGCCGCTTTCACTTCGCCGAGCAGCGTGAACGGCAGCGGTGGGTGGACGAAGGTAAGCGCATGGCGGAATTGGCGGCTGAGCTTGGTTCACCAGGAATTCGTGTTTTCGGCGACAAAATACAGCCCGGCGCAAACCGCCACGCTACCCGGGAATGGATCGCGGATGGTATTGCACGCCTGGCCAAAGAAGTCGAAGGCTTGAGAATTGGTGTGTGGCTTGAAACTCATGGAGATTTTGCTTCTTCCGCGGAAACGCAGCGGATACTTATCGATGCAAAACGTCTGGATCCAGGCGTCGTCTGGGACCCGGCGAATGCTTTTACCGACGGTGGCGAAGAACCTGTCCCCGCGGCCGGAAACTTTGGCGACGCTCTTCGGCACGTACATCTGCGTGACCTCGACTTTGCCGCTGGGGAATGGCATCCGGTACTCACTGGGCAGGGGAAATTCCCGCTGGGCGAGATTGTGGCTGAACTTCACAGGCTGAAATATGACCGCTTCTGTTCGTTTGAGTGGGAGAAGAAGTGGCGGCCGGAGCTCGCGGAAGCGGAGATTGCCATCCCGCATTTTAGTGAGTGGTTTCGACGACAATAGCGATTCAAGAAAATGTCGAACGAGCAACTTCGTCTGCTAACGAAATCTGATTTGGCGGATGCGTACGAACTTTCCACCGCAGCGGGATGGAACCAAACGCGTGAAGATTGGCGCATGCTGCTCGAAATTTCTCCGCGCGGCTGCTTCGGTGTTGAGGCTGGCGGCAGATTGGTCGCAACCACGACCATAGTGTGTTATCAGCAGCAGATTGCGTGGATCGGAATGGTGTTAACGAAGGCCGAATATCGAGGCCGCGGATTCGCTCGCAGGTTACTGACTTCGGCGCTGGATTACGCGAGTTCGATGGAGATGAAAACGGTCAAGCTGGATGCGACAGAGCAGGGCAAGCCGCTGTATGAGAAGTTAGGTTTCCAGGCCGAGGAGCCAGTCGAGAGGTGGTCCCGTCCGGGTACCTCTCACGAATTCCCTGATATGAAGGCGGAGGAATTAGGTGAGACTCTGCTTGCTCTGGACCGTCAGGCCTTTCTAGCAGATCGATCGAGCTTGCTGAAGGCACTCACAGTACGAAGTTTCACCGCAGTTGCGTCTGCCGGATTTCTGTTGGCCAGACCTGGGCGCACGACAAACTACTTGGGCCCCTGTGTGGCTTTGGATCCGGGGACTGTTCGACAGATGATTGGCGAAGCATTGAACGAGTCTTCAAATGCCAGTTGGTCCTGGGACCTCTTGCCGGAGAATAAACAGGCTGTTGCGATGGCCAGAGATTTCGGGTTCACTCCGCAGCGCCATTTGACGCGAATGGCACGCGGCAACAC
>DATBIE010000145.1:0-5813 GCA_036557105.1 Terriglobales bacterium | reverse complement strand
ATCTTCCAAATTGATGGTGGGTGGAATCTGGCCGGAACGCATTGCAACCAGAGTAGCGGCCACTCCGGCTGCTCCGCAGGCGCCTTGGGGATGGCCGATTTGCGACTTGAGCGCTGACATTGGCACCTCACTGGCACGATGTTCGCCAAGCGCAAGCTTCAAGGCACGTGTTTCAATGCGATCATTCAATTGCGTGGATGTGCCGTGCAGATTTACGTAGTCGACATTTTCGGGTCCAATTCCTGCTTGTTGCATGGCCAACCCAATCGCGCGAGCTGGCTCTTCCCCGCACTCCATCAGGCGAACACGATGGAACGCTTCGCAGGTTGAGCCGTAGCCACATACTTCAGCGAGGATCGTTGCCCCGCGGGCCTTTGCGTGTTCGTATTCTTCGAGCACGAACATCCAGGCGCCTTCGGCAAGAACAAAACCGTCGCGATCGGCAGAAAAAGGACGTGAACCTCGCTCTGGGAGCGAGTTCCAGCTCTCGGTGAGAATCTTCATCAATATGAAACCGCGAACTGTCCCGAGAGAAATAGGAGCATCGGCACCACCGGTGAGTACCATATCCAAGCGCCCGGATTGAATCTGCCGCATTGCATACGACATTGCGTCGGTCGATGACGTACAACCGGTGGTGATCACGTGACTTGGTCCGCGCAGTCCGAAGCGAACGTTCAATTCGCTCGAGATGCTTCCCATTACGCCGGTTGGGACGCAGAACAAACTCATCTTGCTGAGTTGACCGTGAAAGTAGAGCCGGTATTGTTCTTCGGTGAACTCCTGCGAGCCGCCACCCGTTCCGATGATCACGCCAAAGCGGCGGCGCTCCTCCATTGCCAGCGAAGAGGAATTCAGGCCTGCACTCTCAATTGCTTCGCTCGCAGCACACAGGGCCAGGGGCAGCACACGCGAGACGTGCTTGCGTTCTTTTTTGTCTACCCAGGCGAGCTCGTCGAAATCCGCAACCTCGCCGGCGATCTGTACTTCGATGGCGGATGGATCAAAGCGCGAGATGCGCCTTACACCGCTGCGCCCCTCGAGAATGGCATTTGTAAACGCAGACGTGCCGACTCCGTTGGGACTGACGGCGCCCATTCCGGTAATAACGGCTCTCTTAGGGGAAGACATTCTTAACAAAGTATCAGTTCCGTGGCGCTCGCGGGTCACGTTATCGTCAAAAGGAGAACACGCGGGCGACGCGATTTCATGCAAATCGGTACGAACACTTAATCGATCCCAAGTTCCCGAGCCAGCAATTTCCACTTGCTGTCCACGAGCGACTTCGTCTTTGTATCCATCACGATCTCGTCCGGCCAGGGACGCGAGAAGCCTTCACTGCTCCACTTGCGAGTAGCGTCGATACCCATTTTGGATCCGAAGTTTGGCAGACGGGAGGCGTGATCGAGAGAGTCGATCGGACCGACAGTGAACTGAATGTCGCGCTCGGGGTCGATGTGGTTCAGCACTTTCAGCGTGACTTCAGCAATATCCTGAACATTGACGTCCTCGTCTACAACGATGATGCATTTGGTAAACATCGCCTGACCGAGCGACCAGATCGCGTTCATTACTTTGCGCGCCTGGCCAGGGTATGACTTGCGAATAGAAACAATCATCAGGTTATGGAATACGCCATGAATGGGGAGATTCACATCCACGAGTTCAGGGATGGTCAGCTTCATCAGCGGCAGGAAAATGCGCTCGACCGCTTTGCCCATGTATGCGTCTTCCTGTGGTGGCTTACCGACAATTGTGGTGGCGTAAATTGGGTTGTTTCGATGCGTGACGCAGGTGAGATGGAATACTGGGTAGAGATCGCCAAGTGAATAGAAGCCGGTGTGGTCGCCGAAAGGGCCTTCAGTGCGAAGTTCGTCCAGGTTCACATAGCCTTCGAGAATGATTTCTGCGGTTGCAGGGACTTCGAGATCGACGGTCTCGCATTTAATAAGTTCGACAGGTTTTTGGCGCAGGAAACCGGCTATCAGATATTCCTCTACATCAGGCGGCGCTGGGACAATTGCGGAAAATGTCAGCGCAGGATCGGTGCCTATCGCGACTGCAACATCCATCTTCCCTGAAGGTAAGCTTCCTTCTGGAACAACAGAACCTCCGGAAGTCCGGGCCATTATGTCGACTGCAAGAGGGTGCACCATCCTTGTCGCGCCCTTTGCGACAGGCTGGGTATTTTGATTTTCCTGTACTCCTCTCCGCAACATCTCGCGATAGTGTTCTGCTCCGATCTTCTGCCGCTGCCAGTGCATGCCCGTGGTTTGGCCGTCATAGACCTGCATGCGGTACATGCCAACGTTGCGTTTGCCGGTATTTGGATCACGCGTAATGACGCAGGGCAGAGTGATGAATTTGCCTGCGTCCTGCGGCCAGCACTGCAGGATTGGCACATGGTTTAAATCAAAATTGTCTTTGCGAATTACTTCTTTGCAAGGTCCACTTGAAACTGATTTTGGAAAAAACTTGCCCATCTCGGCGAGCATCGGAAGCATTTTGACTTTGTCTAGGAAACCTTGAGGCGACTTGACGTCCATGAACTGGCGAATCCGGTCAGCGACCTCGTCAAGCGAATTGACTTCGAGCGCCATCTTCATGCGGCGCTCCGAGCCGAATTGATTGATGAGTAGGGGAATGTCGCTGCCCTTGGGACGCTCAAAGAGAAGAGCCGGACCGCCGGCCTTGCCGCTGCGATCGCGACTCTTCGAAACGCGGTCCGTGATTTCTGCAACTTCGAGTACCGGATCAACTTCAGTCTTGATCCGCTTCAGTTCGCCGGCGCGTTCGAGCACCGAAATCCACTCGCGAAGATCGTTGTAGGCCAAAGTTTTCCTCAGAGTCCGAGAACGCGCAGCTAGGCGAGACACGCGGTCGGGAAAGCGCGATTATATATAATCCCGACTCCCGGGCAGCGCAATCGCAAACGGAGTTGCCGAGATGAATGACTTTCCTGATTTTGATTTGAACGGAAAAACTGCGCTCGTGACCGGGGCCGCACGTGGTCTTGGGCGTGCGATAGCGTTGGCGTTAGCGCATGCCGGTGCTGACGTAGCGCTCGGACTGCGCGACGTGAACACAGGCAATGTGCTGGCACGAGAGATTCGTGATCTCGGACGGAAGGTATTGCCTGTGCAGATGGATATGGGCCGCATTGAAGAGATAAGATTTGCGATCAATGGCGCGCTGGAACATTTTGGCAGGTTGGACATTCTGGTGAATAACGCGGGGATTGCGCCGGACAATTTGGCCGAGAACGTTACGGAGCAGGATTTTGATACAACACTGGCGATCAACCTGAAGGGTACGTTCTTTGCAAGTCAGGCCGCAGGACAAATTATGATTCGCCAGAGGTCCGGACGGATCATCAATATGAGCTCGCAGGCAGGGTTCGCGGCGCTGCCGACAGAAAGCGTCTATTGCATGACCAAGGCGGGCATCGCGCATTTGACAAAATGCCTGGCAGTCGAATGGGGCAAGCACAACATCACCGTGAACGCAGTGGCTCCCACGTTCATTCATACGCCGGGAACAGAAGAGTATCTTTCCGTGCCTGAGAATCGTGCCGATACGATCGAGCGGATTGCCGCGCTGCACAGAATCGGCGAACCGATGGACGTGGCGGGCGCAGTGGTATTCCTCGCATCTGACGCCGCCTCTCTCATCACCGGCCACACAATCCTGATTGACGGCGGCTGGACCGCGCGGTGACGATAGCTATGCGGCTTGCCGGGCGAATGCCTCCAGTTGGCGCAGATGATGAATATCATGGCCGGCAGTGGTTTCGAGCAACGTGCGGAATGTCATGCGACCTCGCTCGGGATGGCTGACGACTTTCGATAGTTGCTCGGGTGAGAGTGTCCGGATCAGCGTCAGATTCCAATTCCGCAATGCTGCAAACGTAGAAAGCGCTAGCGCGGTGTCATAAGCAGCGTAAGATTTCGCCCATTTGTCCTGGTCAAATGGCTGTACCACATGGTCGTCTTCGCCCAGTGCCTGCCGGTAGCGGAAGCCGAAAGCCAGTTCGCAGTCGGCCAGGTGAACGAGAATTTCGCGCGGGCTCCATTTGCCGGGCGCGAGAGGCTGGGCGATTCGTTTTTCGCCCACAGATTTCGAAACCGCTGCAAGGTTCGAAGCAGTAGCTTCGAGAACGCGCATTGGATCTTGATTGCCTAAATCGGCAGCGTATGGGTTCATGGCAGAAGGCTAACACGCACCGTGGTTCCGCATGTCAATTTCTAATTTTCTGGTTCAAGCGGTTAAGATGAGCAGAAATCCATTTTGAGGGGCAATATGGCCGAACCGACTTATGAAGAATTAAAAGCCAAGCTGGCTGAGTTGGAGAAACAGCAGGGAACTCGCCGCACTGGCAGCCTGGAATTTCGCGTGGGAGAGAAGGGCGGGGTGAGCGTTTATGGCCTGGGACGCTTTCCGGTGACGCTTTACTATGAGCAGTGGATCCGACTCCTCGATTCCGCCGACAAGTTGCGAGAATTCCTGGAAGAGAACAAATCGAAGCTGAAGCTCAAAGACCAGTAGCGCTTATGACCGGCAAAGGCGAGGAAACTCCCCGACGCCTGTTCAAAACGCAGGCAGCCTGGACGGCGTGGCTGGAAAAAAACCACACTGCCCATTCGGGCTTGTGGCTTCAAATGGCGAAGAAGGGCTCCGGAGTGCAATCAGTCTCATATCCAGAAGCGCTCGAATCTGCGCTGTGCTATGGCTGGATTGATGGACAGAAGCGGCCAGAGAATGACAAGACTTGGCTGCAGAGATTTGTGCCGAGGTCGAGCCGAAGTATCTGGTCCAAGATCAACCGGGAAAAAGCGGAGGCACTGATCAACCGTGGCCGCATGAACGCGGCTGGCTTAAAAGCCATAGAGCACGCCAAGGCGAATGGGCGCTGGCAAGCGGCTTACGATTCGCAGAGCCGGTCGGCAGTTCCCCAAGATTTTGAAATTGCGCTCAAGCACAGCCCGAAGGCCAAGAGGTTTTTTGAAAAGATCGACAGTGCGAATCGCTACGCTCTTCTGTTCCGGATTCATGCTGCAAAGAAACCGCAGACCCGCGCCAGAAAGATTCGTGAATTTATCTCTATGCTGGAGCGTCGCGAGACGATCCATCCTCAGAGATTGAGACGTCTTCAGAAATCCAAATCAGGCGAACAACGTTAGTTGTGCCTGCTTCAGGTCTTCTCGCGGTGGCGGACCCCACCTATATTCCTTGTAGATTCCGTATTTTTTCCTAAGTTGAGCAAATAACTCGGAAATTCGCTTGCGATACGCAGGCGCGAGAAATGCCCGGTTTTTGAATCGCTGATCATAATCGGCGACGAGATGAGGAAAGTGTTCTTTCAGAAACGGCAGGAAGACCGCCGCTGAGCAGGGTTTCAAAAATAGCGGATTCGCGTAGATGTAATTGGCCTTGGCTTCGGCCGCGGCCCGGACTACTGCTTCTAGTTGCTTGGGTTCGTCAGTGATGCCCGGCAGCACCGGAGCGCAAATGACTCCGGCGCGAATTCCCGCCTGGCGCAATTTGCACAGCGCATCCAGACGCAGGTCTGGACGCGGAGCGCGCGGCTCCAGAATGCGCGCCAAGTCCGTGTCTACCGTCGTAACGGTGAAATTCACGGTGATGTAGTTTTGCCTGCCAATCTGTTGGAGCACGTCTATGTCGCGGATTATCATTGCCGACTTGCTCACGATTCCGATCTCAAAGCCGGCATGACGCGCGAATTCCTGCAGAATGGCGCGGGTGATTTCCAGCTTGCGCTCGATGGGTTGATAAGGATCAGTGGCGGTGCCGAG
>DATBIE010000144.1:0-11838 GCA_036557105.1 Terriglobales bacterium | reverse complement strand
GGGCTCCAGTTGCATCAGTCTTGAGTAGTACTCGCGAGCCTTCTCCAGCTCTCCGGATTGCACGTAACCGTGCGCCAGCAGTTCGTAGATATCGGTGAACTGGGTCGTGTCCCCGCCCTTTTGAAAGATTGCGAGGATCTTCTCCAGCACCGGCGGATCATCTTTCACAAAGCCGAGCAGTGCACGAATTGATTCGAACAGCTTGGCGGAGTCTGTGCGCAGCAATTGATCGGCAAAATCTGTGTAGGCCTGCACGGCACTCGCATACTGTTCCGCTTCGCTGAGCGCGCTGCCATACTCGAACACTGCAGAAATGTCATCGTGGACATTCGCCAGCTTGGTCACCAGCGTGGATGCATCGGTAAATCTTTTTGTCTGCAAGTAGGCTTGAAACAATGCGCGCAAGCCTTCCACATTGCTGTCGAGATCGGGGACCTTGCTGAGACAATCAATTGCTGCGGGAAAATCACCGGCCTCGACCGAAGCGCGCCCACGCAGCACCAGCGCGTAACTATTGCCCGGATCGAGCTTCAACATGCGCTGCAATATTTCGTTGGCGGCCGCGAGTTGCCCCTTTGAACGCAGCCCTTCCGCCGCAGTACTCAAGAGCTTCCACGCTTCGTCTTTTTTGTCCAGGCGAACGTAGGCTTCTGCCAGCTTCGTTCGCATCTGGACGTTGTCTGGATCCATCTCCAGCGTCTTCTGGAAGATTCGGATGGCTTGATCGGTCTTCCCTGATTTCAGGAAGTCTTCGGCAACCTGCAGATATTGAGCGCGAGCATCGTTGAACAGCCCTTGCTGAGTGTAAAGCTCCGCTAAGCGCAACACAGATTCAGTTGTGGACTTGAGTTTGCCAAGCTTCTTGTACATCGCAATGGCTTTCACGGTGAAGCCTTGCGAGGCGTAGGCGTCGCCTACGTTCTTGAAGCATTCCGCAGCCTTTTCGCTCTCGCCTAAGCGCGCGTATAGATCGCCAACGGTGTTCATTACCGTCAAATCTTTGGCATCGGCCTTAAGGATCTTCTCGTACTCGGAGATGGCGTTCGGGAGCTTCCCCTGCTGGACAAATTTCTCCGCCGCGCTCAGGACCTTTTGTTTATTGAAACCGAAACCAAACGCCATAGAGTTCCCGACTCCAGATCCGTGTGCGTCCGTTCTGGCTGTAACCGATGAACAAGTGGGGACATGTTCGCCGGTGTAAGCCTGGGACGGCCATTCGGACACGGTCATTGTACGGCTGGACAGTCCAATCCGTATGGTTACTAAGGATTACCGGAGGTAGGTGTACAAACGGGTGTTAAATCCGTCTAAAGATTCCCCAATCTCCATGGTGGACCGTAGGCGACCGGGTGAGAACACCTTCTCGACTATGCTTTGCCGTCTATTTCTCGTGGATCCCCCAACAGCGAGCGAATCAGGTGTAAGAGCTCCTCCGGCTCACCACTAAGCACGTTGTGGTCAGCACCTATACAGCGGGAACCGATTGCGGAGTGCAGGTAAATGATTTGTACTTTGCTGGTGTTCTTAATTGTCTGAGCAACGTTCCCGCAGTCGATTCGGCCTCCCTCGACAAGAACACTAAGGGAAATGTTCGGGAAAAGATGGAAAAGATCGAGGGCCTCGCGCGTAGAATGCGCTGTAAGAACGTTGAACTTTGCGGTCTCCAGCACCAGTTTACGCACGGAGAGGGCCTCGCTGGGCTCTGGCTCGGCTACGAGCAATGTGGGTCTGGGCATAACAAGATCGTTTGGATGCATCAAAAGTGCTGGCGTGGTTCTCTCTTAACTCGAATTCAGAGTTCGTCGGCCGAAGCTGTGTAGTTTGCACTGGTTGTGAGTTCTCGCCCCTTGTCTGATGGCTGAAAAACCTGCAATTGCGCTGTCTCAAGACCTGATTGGTTCTTCTGACATTTTCCGGCGACTTGTCGACTCGGTCACGGATTATGCGATCTGTGTTCTGGATCTTCACGGGAATATTGCGTCTTGGAATCCTGGCGCTGAGCGTTTGAAGGGTTATAAGGCCGACGAAATCATCGGTAAGTCCTTCAGCATCTTCTACACTCCCGGTGATATCGCAACCGATAAACTCGGATATGGGTTGCGGGTTGCCGCCGAAATGGAACGCTTTGAAGAAGAAGGCTGGCGTGTAAGGAAAGATGGCAGCCGCTTTTGGGCGGGCGTCGATATTACTCGCGTTCTCGATGAGCAAGGCAATCTGTTAGGTTTTGGCACGATCACTCGCGACCTTACCGAACGCCGGGACGCTGACCTTCGCTACCGGCTGCTTATCCAAAGCGTCACAGATTACGCGATTTTTTCGATGGATGTTCACGGCAATATCACTTCCTGGAACGTTGGGGGGGAAAGAATTAAAGGGTATGCCCCGGACGAGATCATAGGGAAGAATTTTTCTAACTTCTACACTCCGGAGGATCAGAAGGCAGGGATGCCCGCGACGGTTCTGCGGACAGCGGAGGAAACCGGTCACTTTCAAGGTGAAGGCTGGCGCGTGCGCAAAGATGGCTCACAGTTTTGGGCCAGCGTCGTGGTGACGCCACTCCGTGATGAAGAAGGAAGCCTTTATGGTTTCTCGAAAGTCACGCGTGATATGACGGACCGCAAGGCTTTGCTCGACGATCTTCGCCGCCACTCAGAAGAACTTGAACTGCGAGTTCGTGAGCGCGATGAAAGCAACTCCGAATTGGAAAGCTTTGCCTATTCAGTGTCACACGATCTGCGGGCACCGCTGCGCGCGATTTCTGGTTTTGCTGACGCCTTGCGGGAAGAGTGTGAAGGACAGCTCGATTTCCACGGAAAGGACTATCTCGCTGAGATCACAGACGCAGCGGCAAGGATGAACACCCTCGTACAGGATTTACTGGAGTATAGCCGCGTCAGTCGAATTCGCATGGGACTGGCATCCGTAAGCCTGCTCAGTGCCATCAATGATGCAATGCGTCAGTTGGGAGAGATCCCGCAGGGAGCGGTGAACGTCGATGTGCCGGATGGTTTGCGCGTTTTGGCGCATCAACAGGTGCTCACGCAAGTGATTTCCAACTTGTTGTCAAATGCTCTGAAATTCCAGAAGAATGACTCCAAGCATCAGGTATGGGTGACTGCCGAGAAGCGTAACGGATTGGCTCGCTTGCAAATCCGCGACAACGGCATCGGTATTTCCCCGCACCACCAGGAGCGCATTTGGAATATTTTTGAACGACTCCATGACCGCGAGACCTATACCGGTACCGGGATTGGACTGGCGATTGTGAAACGCGCAATGGCCCGAATGAATGGCGCATGTGGTGTTACATCTAAGCCGGGTGAGGGCAGCACTTTCTGGATAGAGTTGCCCAAAGCGTAGGCCGAACAAACCAATGGTGAATAGTAGATGATGACAAATAATCCGGTACTGCTTGTCGAAGATGACCCCTCTGACTTTCGATTAATCCAAAGGGCTTTTGGTAAATTGAGTGACGGTTTTGAAATTTTCCGTTTAACCAACGGAGATGATGCGGTGTCTTACCTTTCTGGCGATACGCCATACGAAAATCGCGCCTTGCACCCGATGCCCTGTGTAGTTCTGCTTGATCTTAAAATTCCACGCCGCTCGGGATTTGAGGTACTAGAATGGTTGCGCGGTCAGTCGTCTTCGCTAAGCCGACTACCTGTGATTGTTTTGACTTCGTCGCGGCATTCTACGGACATCAACCGCGCCTACGATCTGGGGGCAAACTCCTATCTTGTAAAACCCGAAACCGGTGTTCAACTTGAACAGCTTGCATCGCAATTTCGAAGTTATTGGCTCAAGCTCAATGAACTTCCAAATGTGAATCAATGAGGTAACTGCATTGCCGGAAGAAATCTTACGGACGATCTTACTTGTGGAAGACGAGACATCTGACGCAAAGCTGTTGCTGCGTGGTTTCGAAAAGACCCAAGTGCTCAATCCCGTCGTTCACCTAATGGATGGCGACGATGCGCTGCGTTATCTTGCCGGCAAAGGCAAGTTTTCTGACCGCAACAAATACCCGCTTCCGGCACTCATCCTCCTGGATCTGAAGTTGCCGGGAATGACCGGAATTCAACTGCTGCAGTGGATGCGCATACAAGGCGAGATCAAGCGTATTCCGGTCGTTGTCCTTACGAATGATGAGAATCCGGATACGATAAACGCCGCCTACGATCTCGGCGCGAATTCTTATTTGTTAAAGCCGGGAAATCCGACCGAAATTGCAAAAATGGTGCAGACAATCCAGCGCTACTGGATAAAGCTGAACGAGCCACCACAACTCGTAATGAAGGCAGAACAAGGTTAAGCCGTAGGAATAGATCTTCAGCTCACGATCCAAATACGCCAAGCCAAAATACTGCAATTGCTAACGTGGCCAGCGTGACCGGAACGCCCACCCGCAGGTAGTCCGCAAACGTGATCTCCACCTCCGGCCGCGCCTTTTCGACCACAATAATATTGGCGATCGAGCCAGTGATCGTCAGATTGCCGGCAAGCGTGCTTGCCGTCGCCAGCAGTAGCCAGAACTGGCTTGAGTAATGAAATTGCGGGACGAGGTCCTTGAGCAGCATGACCGCGGGAACATTGCTGACGACATTTGAGAGCAGCGCGACGACGCCGGCGAAGATCCAGCTATTGTGCAGGTTCAAATGTTCAGCGACAGCCAGCATCTGTTGAGCGATACCCGCTTGCTCTGCCGCACCGATGATCAGGAACAGTCCGATGAAGAAAACCAGAAGCGGCCAATCGATTTCTTTGTAAATCTGTTCGGGGTGCGTAGACCGCCGAATCAGCAATATCGCTCCGCCAATCGCGGCAATCAGTGGGGGCGACACACCCGCTAAAAAACCCGTCAGCACCAACGCAAGGATGAGCAATGGAAGCACAAGACGGCGGGGGTCAGCTTCGGTGGCATTGTTTAATGGAGTGGAACTGCGTACTGACGCAGCCGGCACAACCGCTTCGCGGTTTGGGTACAGCCAGTGCAGCACGAGCCAGTCGATGAACAAACCAATAACTGCTACAGGCGCTAATGCGGCCAAAAAATGACGATAACCGATTCCCGAGATCGACCCGATCAATATGTTCTGCGGGTTTCCGGTGATCGTCGCCGAGCTGCCGATGTTTGAGGCGGTCGCCAGGGCAAGCAAGTAAGGTAGAGGGCGCTTCGAAAATCGACGGCAAATGTTCAGCAGCAGCGGCGCCATCATCAGGCAGACAACATCATTCACCAGAAACGCCGAAAGAATTCCGCTAGTGAAAATGACGCCCGGAAGCAAATGCGAGGGCGATACAAATTTCACGACGAGTGTCGCGATCCATTCGAAAAATCCAGCGAAATGCAGGCTGGAAACGATGAGCATCATCGAAGCCAGCAACACGATCGTTGCGAAATCGATGCTGTGAATCCCCTGCGCAGGGCTGATCACGCGGAAGGCAAACATCAGTGCGGCGCCGATGACCGCGGCGGCCGGACGATCAATCTTTGTGCCGGGAAAGCGCCCGATGGCGAACACAAGATAGCTGGCGAGAAAAATTGCATACGCCAGGAAAACGTGAGTACTGCTAACGAGCGCGGGGCTCATGCAGGAGGCCCCGGCAGGCAGAAAGGCAGGTCGACTCGAATGGCGATCATGAACAAGGCTTGCGACCAACACGTCGGTACTGATTACGCGACATGAAACGGCTGACAAATTTTGTCATGCTAAAAATGGTAGCGCTCAAACGTAACAATGTAACTGTGTCGAATCAGCGAGTTGCCGGACTCCCCTTCTGGCAAAGCACATGCTACTACCACAAGTGCATGTCCGAGTAGCCAGTCCGAAGCTGTACTAAGGAGTTGAGTATGGGATGGATACCGAGACAATACCCCCGGTTTAAGGCTGCTTTATCGATCGAACTGCGACCGAAAGGCGCAACCGCGCCGCTGCGAACACAAACCGCAGACATCGGATTAGGCGGTTGCTATGTCGAGAGTGTGTTCACGCACGAACTTTCAACCATCATCGACATTGTGTTGTGGGTCGGCGATACAAAAATCATCGCGCAGGGCGAGGTCGTCAGCAAGCACCCGTCGTTCGGAAATGGGCTCAAGTTCACGCGCTTGACAAAAGAAGGAACGGAAAAGTTGAGCGAATATCTTGAGTCGCTGAAACTGCAAGGACTGATGATGGAGGATCCGATGAACCGGGCCTCCGGACTGCGAAATTGAGCAGGCCGTCGCTGGATTGTTTGGAGCTATGCCGGCTGTTGATAGATGCCGATGAGGTTGCCGCCGGGATCACGGAACCTGGCTGTGATCTCGGGAGCGTCCGCGCCGATGGGCTGAACAACAACTCCACCGTTTGCGGTCACTTGCGCTAGCGTCGCGAGTGCGTCATCCACCATGATGTAGACGAGCAAGCCCGGTTTCTCCTGCACTGGGCGACCCTGCACCCAGCTTCCGCTCACTTGCCCGACGGCATCATCGAAGGCAGTCGCTCCGTCTCCGCGCTTTCGAATATTCCAACCGAACACTTTCTTGTAGAAGTCAGCGGAGCGGGCGATATCGCTTGTGGGTATCTCGATGTAGCAGATTTTCCCGTTGCCGTAAGTGGGAGGCATTTGTTCACTTACACGAACTGATTTCGGTTCGCCAAACTCTTTACAGGATTGTACGCTGGTCGCCGTCCCGACGCGTCACCCGCTCGCGATCGAGATATTCCAGCAGCGGAATGGCATATTTCCGCGTGACTCCGGTGAGATCTTTGAAGGCGCCGACATTGATCTTCGGAGAGTGTGCCTTTTGTGCGGCCAGCGTCTGACGCAAATTAGTCAGTGCTGATTGATGAAATACGAGTTCGTCGGAAACTTTGACCAGGATTTTGTCGCGCAAAAGAAGCGTCACGATTTTTTGTGCCCGTGCTTTGTCGATCTTGAGTCCGGCGAGCACGTCCTTGAGCGCGGGAACTTTTAGTCCCGCTGAGGCGAAGGCCTGTTCGATGGTTCCCCGTGACCGGGATTCCTCGTCTTTCATTACTACGCCTCGACCGCGAAGGCGAACTAGCTCCCCTGCGCTTTCCAGCTTGCCTTCTTGAACGAGAGCAGCAAGCAATGCGGCGAACACTTCAGACTCTGCGGCAAATTTTTCTCGCAAGGTTTCCTGGTTGATCCCCTGGGCTAAAGGATTTTCCAAGTGAAATTTCTCGAGAGACTCGAGGATTGCCATTTTGCTCGCGCTGATTGCGGCAGTGTGGAAGAACCTGTTCGCAAGCTTCAGGATGACTCCGTTCGCGAGAGCAGGCGTGAGTCTTGTTCGAATGGTTCCGGCGGTCCAGCCGGTTTCGGCGACAAGCCGTTCAAGAGGTATTCCGTTTGCCCAGCGGCGCGCAATTCGAGAAATCAGGATTTTCTCGTGATCGTACGCAGCGGTAACCGTCAGCAGATTTTTCTGATCTTCTTGCTTCAGCTTGGGTATGGGAAATGCATCGAGGACCATGCCGCCACCAGTCGTCACCACGGGCGAGAA
Organism: Terriglobales bacterium; assembly: GCA_036557105.1. Taxonomy (GTDB): domain Bacteria; phylum Acidobacteriota; class Terriglobia; order Terriglobales; family Acidobacteriaceae; genus Gp1-AA145. The sequence goes on along the minus strand of DATBIE010000144.1, from coordinate 4,322 downwards.
CTGGCGAATGATGAAGCGATCGAATGGCACAAGCAGCATGGGATCGGAGAGTCGAAGTTGCGCCAACACGGCGCCCCCGGGGGAAAGCTGGGTCTCATGGTGAAACCTGATGGTTGCGATTGTCTCTGAAGAGAAGGCGTGAAGATGCACACGTGCGCCGTTCTTGAGCGGCTTGGCGGTCGAAAGCAGTGAGAGTTCGACATCCAGGCGCGATGACGGTTGAAGTAAACGTGGCGTGCTCAACGTCATTCCGCGCTCCACTTCGTTTTTATCGATTCCGGTAAGGTTGAGAGCTGTGCGTTCGCCGGCGACAGCTTGGGTTGCCTTTGTTCCGTGCACCTGAACGCCACGCACACGGACGCTCTTTCCTGCAGGGAAGAGTTGAAGATCATCATCCCTGCGGATTGCTCCTGCTATCAGTGTTCCCGTGACCACGGTCCCAAATCCCTTCATGGTGAACACGCGATCAATGGGCAGGCGCGTGATCGAATTGGAATCACGCGGGGCGATTTGATCTGCGAGCCGGATCAACTGCCGTTTCAGTTCTTCCAGTCCCGTGCCGCGGAGAGAACTGACGGGAATGATCGGTGCGTTTTCGAGGAAGGACCCGCGCAGGTAGTCCTCAACTTCAAGCCGCACCACCTCGAGCGTTTCTGAATCCACAAGGTCGCATTTAGTAAGCACCACGATGCCGTTCTGGATATCCAGCAAACGGCAGATGTCGAAGTGCTCGCGGGTTTGCGGTCTGATGCCTTGGTCGGCTGCGATGACGAGCAGCACCAGATCAATGCCGCCGGCTCCGGCCAGCATATTTCGAACGAATCGCTCGTGACCGGGGACATCCACAAACCCGAAGCGCAGCGTTTCACCATTCGGGCCGGTCAGTTCGAGGTGCGCAAAACCGAGATCAATGGTTATTCCGCGCCGTTTCTCCTCCTGCAAGCGGTCGGCATCAATCCCGGTCAAAGCCTTTACCAGCGCGGTTTTCCCGTGGTCGATGTGTCCGGCCGTGCCGATGATGATGGACTTCATGGTGCTGAAAGTATATGCGGGGAATTGAGGTCTTAGCTCTCAGCTCTTAGCCTTTAGCTCGTACATAGCGAGTGAAAAGGCATTTAAGTGTTCGCATGGGGTCCTCTGTGTTTGCCCTGTGGAACTCGGTGTTCTCTGTGGTCGAGCTTTTAAGACCCTAACCACCGAGGCCGCAGAGTTCCACAGAGGAACGCCACAGAGAAGACGGGTGATCCAGTTCGTGGTTTCTGATCCTTCAATCTCAGCATATGGCGGGACCAGTTTCTAACCCTTGGCTCTAGGCTTTAGGCTTTGGCTCTTTAGTTTTACTCTCAACGATGCGAATAGAGGATGCTGTGATGATGCACTACTTTCCTCTGTGGCTCTGCCCTGTGTAACCCTGTGTTCTCTGTGGTTGAGCTTTTTAAAATCTTAACCACAGAGGCCACAGGGTTGCACGGAGGAACGCCACAGAGGTTACTTGAAGCATTAGCTCACGGATAGGAACCCAGGGCGCTGGCTAAGAGCTAAAAGCCAATATCCGATTCTCCGCGATCTCGGCGTGCTCGGCGGTGAGATGCTTTTGACTTTTAAGCGCCTCCCGAAAATGCGACAATATAGTTTCCCCACATGACCACCGCTGCCCTGGACATTACCCCTCAAGTCCTTCGCGACCATGGACTGACTCCCGACGAGTATGAGCGCATCAAGTCTCTGCTCGGTGGCCGCGAGCCATCGCTGACCGAACTCGGGATATTTAGCGTGATGTGGAGTGAGCACTGCTCGTACAAATCCTCGCGGGTGCATTTGAAGCGACTTCCCACGCGCAGCCGGCGGGTGGTGCAAGGCCCGGGCGAGAATGCCGGCATTGTTGACATCGGCGACGGCTGGGCCTGCGCATTCAAGATCGAGTCGCACAATCATCCTTCATTCATTGAGCCATTCCAAGGAGCCACGACCGGCGTAGGTGGCATCTTGCGCGACATCTTCACCATGGGCGCAAGGCCGGTAGCGGTGATGGACTCGCTGCGCTTCGGACCGATCAACTCCCGTGTGGGTCGGGCACCCTCGCCCGTCATTTCACAGTCCGACGTTCACCGCAATCACTCGATCCTCGAAGGCGTGGTCAGCGGCATTGCTCACTACGGAAACTGTTTTGGTGTCCCGAATCTCGGGGGAGAGACCAAGTTTGAGCCGTGCTACTCCGGCAATCCGCTGGTGAATGCGTTTGCGCTGGGCCTGGTACGCAAAGATCAAATCTTCTACGCGAAGGCCGCAGGTGAGGGGAATCCCGTGATTTACGTCGGCGCGAAGACCGGTCGCGACGGCATTCACGGCGCAACCATGGCCAGCGAGGAGTTCAGCGAGGAGTCGGAAGCCAAGCGACCGAACGTTCAGGTTGGCGATCCATTCTTAGAGAAGCTGCTGCTCGAAGCTTGCCTCGAAGCTATGCAGACTGGCGCGATCATTGGCATTCAAGACATGGGCGCGGCGGGCCTGACCTGCTCCACCTGCGAAATGGGTGCGCGTGGGCATGTGGGAATCGAAATCGAGATGGACCGCGTTCCGCAACGCGAGACCGGCATGAACGCTTACGAAATCATGCTGAGTGAATCGCAGGAGCGCATGTTGCTCGTCGCTCAGAAGGGGCGCGAAGAAGAAGTCTATCGGGTCTTCCGCAAGTGGGGACTGGATGCGGTCGAGGTCGGCAGAGTCATTGGCAAAAATACCATGCGCGTGTTGCAGCATGGCGAAGTCGTGGCCGAGATCCCGAACGAAGCCCTGACCGATGACGCTCCCGTTTATCACCGCCCACTAGAGAGATGGGAGCCGCCGGTTTCGCGCGAGATGCCGGAGCATGTGAAACTCGGCACGAAGGCAGATTACTCCGATGATCTGAAGCGACTACTCGGCAGCGAGAACATCTGCAGCAAGCGATGGATCTACCAGCAATATGACTCGATGGTGCAGACGAACACGGTTGAGGGCCCGGGCAACGGCGACGGTGGCGTCATTCGCATTAAGGGATCACAACGCGGGCTGGCCATGGCCCTCGATGGAAATGGCCGCTGGTGCTACCTTGATCCGAAGCTGGGAGCAATGCATGCAGTCTCGGAAGCTGCGCGTAATGTGGCGTGTACAGGGGCGACTCCGGTTGGCGCGACGAATTGCCTGAATTTTGGTAGTCCCGAAAAGCCGCACATCATGTGGCAGTTCTCGCAGGCGATCGACGGGATCACCAGAGCCTGCGAAGAACTCGAAGTTCCGATTACCGGCGGTAATGTGAGCTTCTATAACGAAACGCTCGGCGAAGGAATTTACCCCACTCCGGTACTCGGGATCGTCGGAATTCTCGAAGACGTGAACAAAGCGACGTCCCCGCATTTCCGCGAGGCACGACGCACAGTTATTCTGCTGCGTGGGTCAGAGCCGGGAGATGCGACAGACGCCGAAGTAGAGTTTGGCTCGTCGGAGTACGCGAAGGAAATCTTGGGTGAGTTGTGGGGTTTTCCGCCGGCGCTAGAACTGGAGCAAGAGGCCGGCTTACAGAAAGCGGTAGTGGAATTGATCGGCGCGGGGTTGATCGATTCCGCGCATGACTGCTCGGAAGGCGGCTTGGCAATAGCACTAGCCAGAGTAGCCTTTCCAAAAGGTACTGGTTGTTCGGTGGACCTGAAGGCCGGCGACATTGCACCAGAATTTGTGCTGTTCGGGGAAGATGCCAGCCGGATCGTCCTCTCCTGCGACCCGGCGAATGTGGCACGAATCAAAGAAGTGGCGCGGAAACACGGCATTTTTGCCGATGTGCTGGGCGAGACAGTTCCTGAGACAATAGAGATTAAGCTGGATGGACGTACGGTGATTTCGGCTCGGGTTTCCGAGTTGAATGATGAGTACGAGGGTGCGCTGGAGCGGGCGCTGACGAGTGAGCCGGGAGTAGTGGCTGAAAGTAGTACATAGGTCCTTCGACTTCGTAAGTGCTTCGCGATGCGATGCACTTACTTCGCTCAGGATGACAGGTTGGGTTTGCTGATAGCTGAGGGCTGACAGCTGATGGCTAAAAAAGATAAATTTCGCGACGAGTGTGGGGTGGTTGCAATCTACTCGCATCCTGAGGCGGAGACGCTCGCCTATCTCGGACTTCATGCACTGCAACATCGCGGGCAGGAGTCAGCGGGCATCGTCAGTTCCGATGGCATGGCCCTGCACATTCACAAATCGATGGGCCTGGTTGCGGATATTTTCAAGGAAGAGCAGTTGTCGAAATTGCGGGGAACTCTCGCCATCGGCCACACGCGCTACTCGACCAC
>DATBIE010000143.1:0-6688 GCA_036557105.1 Terriglobales bacterium | reverse complement strand
AACGTTCTCGCGAACGTCGCGCCGCTCGAAGAGCAGATCCGCGCCTACTCGAAATATCTGCGCTTTGTTCACCCGCTTCGTTTTCTGAATTTACTCCCGCTAAGCCACGTCTTCGGACAATTCCTTGGCATATACCTACCTTCCTTGCTGCGAGGCACTGTCTTCTTTCAACACACGCTCAAGCCTGCGGACGTGATACATACAGTCCGCCACGAGCGAATCTCGGTGCTGGTTGCCGTGCCGCGAATGCTGCAATCCTTAAAGGAAAAAATCGAGAGAGACCTGGAAGCCGCAGACCAACTCGATCCCTTCCGCAAGAGGTACACCGCCGCCGAAGGCAAACACTTCCTGCGCCGCTGGTGGATTTTCCGGCGCATCCATCGCGAGTTCGGCTGGAAATTCTGGGCCTTTATCTCCGGTGGGGCTGCGCTCGATCGCGAAACCGAGGAATTCTGGGCACGGCTGGGGTTCGCTGTGATTCAAGGCTACGGCCTGACCGAGACCACCTCCATCATCAGTGTGAATCACCCGTTTAACGTTGGCCGGGGATCGATTGGGAAAGTGCTTGCCGGCCGGGAAGTGAAGCTTGCGCCGGATGGCGAAATTCTGGTACGCGGCAGTGGGGTGGCCTCCGGATACTGGAGCGCGGGCGAGTTGCAGCCGGTCGCGTCGGAGGAAGGCTGGTATCACACCGGCGACATCGGCGAGCTCGACGCAGAAGGCAATCTGTTCTTTAAGGGCCGCAAGAAAGATGTAATCGTCACTCCGGCTGGAATGAATGTGTATCCCGACGACCTGGAAAATGCGCTCAAGAGCCAGCCAGAAGTGAAAGACAGCATCGTCGTCCCGTTCGCCTTGAATGGAAATGCCGAGCCATGCGCCGTACTGATTTTCAGGGACAACCAAGCGGATCCTGCTCAGGTCATCGAGCGTACCAATCAGAACCTCGCCGAATACCAGCGCATCCATCGCTGGATTGTCTGGCCGGATAACGATTTTCCTCGCACCTCAACCCAGAAGCCGCGTCGCACAGAGATCGCCGAAGTAGTCCGAAAGACCATTACTGGTGACGGCAAGGAAGATGTGAGATCAAACGGGCCTTTGGCCGATCTCGTTTCACGAATAACGAAGCGTCCTGCGGGAACTCTTGCCGCGAATGCCCGTCTTGATTCCGATTTGAATCTGAGTTCATTGGATCGCGTAGAACTGCTCAGCGCGCTGGAAGATCGATATCAGATTGACCTCAGTGAAAGCCGGTTCTCAGCCGTTAGTACCGTCGGTGACCTGGAACGAATGCTGCAGGGAGAGATGCCACCCAAAGCGGTATATCACTACCCCACATGGGTCCAGCGCTGGCCGGTTACGTGGATACGCTTTGCAGTTCATTACGTGTTGTTGCGCCCATCAGTGTTCATTCTTGGCTGGCCGCGAATCATAGGAGGCGAAAATCTGCGCGATGTAAATGGGCCGGTGCTCGTCGTTTGCAATCACATCGGCGATGTGGATGTCGGCTTTGTGCTCACAGCACTGCCCGCCCGCATCCGTCACAAACTCGCTACCGCTGCTGGCGGCGAAGCCTTGGAGGCCCTGCGCACTCCGCCTGTTTCACGCAACATCTTCGGACGCGTCTTCGACCGCATCGAGTGGTTCTTGGGTGTGTCGTTGCTGAATCTGTTCCCTTTGCCCCGCGAGGCCGGCTTCCGCGAGAGCTTTGCATTTGCGGGCGAGTCAGTCGACCGCGGATATAGCATTCTGGTCTTTCCCGAAGGCCACCACACTACCGACGGCAAAATGCGTCAATTTCGTTCCGGCATAGGACTGCTCGTGAACAGCTTGCATGTTCCTGTCGTTCCCATGCGCATTGACGGATTATTTGAACTCAAACGTGCCGGCAAGAGAATGGCGCGCCCTTTTCAGATCCAAGTCAAAGTCGGGTCTCCTATGACATTTCCCCATGCAGAAAATCCCGAGCAGATTACTGCGCAACTACAGCGTCGGATTGAAGAACTGTAATCCACAGTATTCACAAGTTCCACAGTTTCAACAGCTTCTCCACAGCCAATCTGCAGAAAAGTACAGATATCACCTTATGGACGTGGACCCTGGAGTGAGTTGAATTCTTGCACCTTGAATACTTCCTGGTTCGACCGATTCGACCTTTCTTCCCCCCGCACGCCTGAGAGAACTCGCGTGAGTTGGTGCCGCGTCTGCTAACGTCACGCAACCAACTCACGTTCGCTTTGCGCACTCAGTCAACTGAGCCTGGCACGCGCTCAAATACCACCTGTTGAGAAACGAGGGCATCCTAGCGTTTACCCGCGCCGCGGGAATTTATTTGTAGGAGCACTCAATGGCACGCACCTCAGCTTCGTCAAGAGCACTGACCGATCACGATGAGATTCGCCGCTGGGCCGAAGAGCGCGGCGCGACTCCTTCCTGTGTGCGCGGGACCGGAGACAACAATGATGTCGGCATGATCCGCCTGGATTTCCCGGGCTACTCAGGCGAAGGCAAACTCGAAGAAGTTTCCTGGGACGAGTGGTTCGACAAATTCGACGAGAGCGGGCTGGCGCTGCTCGTCCAGGAAAGAACTTCCGGAGGCCAGCAGAGCAATTTCAATAAGCTGGTAAGTAGAGCGACCGCGGAAGTCTCCGAAGGCAGGGGCAGACCTTCGCGTTCACAAAGTAAGGGAGGCCGCAACGGATCTCGTGACGAAGAATTGCAGGATGAAGGTTACGAGACCTCGGCTGAAGACATCGGCGATGAATTGGCTGACGAAGATATGGATGAAGACATGGAAGAAGAAACCGAGATTGAAGAATCGCGCCCAAGCCGTCGAAAAACGGCTGCAACGACACGGACCCGCAGCCGCCAAGCAAGGACCACCGGCAGCCAACGCAGCAGAAATGCCCGGAGTTCCGCCCGTGCGCGCCGTTCGGGAAACCAGAGAAGTCGAAACCAGAAAACCAGCGACTCGCGTACAGCGAGCAGGCGCGGACGAGCCACAACTAACGCCCGGTCCAGCAGCACACGTTCCCGCAACACGCGATCTTCGCGAACGACCGCGAAAAAAGCTCCAGCTCGAGCAAGAAGCAGCAGCTCACGAGCTTCGCGAAGCAGCTCACGAAAGCGGGCGGCATAACAACAGGAGTTCTCGAATGCGCCGGATGCCCTGCTTCCGGCGCTGCTTCATTCCCAAACGTTGGGTTGCTCCTATTCTGTTCAGCGACTCCGGACAACGACCTCCACTGGCATACCATCCAACATCTCAACCAACCAGCGGTGTCGAGTGCGTAAGCGTGCTTCGCCCCACGATCTCCGCAAGGTAGCGAATTTTGGCTAAGTGGTTAGCTCACATAGACCGATGTACGTGGGAGAGCGAAGCTTTGGCTATGCAGTTCAGGTCCGAAGAATTGATGTTATTTCGTTCACTGATTGATGCCCCCGAAACATAACCCGTTTCACATAGCGGAGAATCCCGTCAGCTCCCCGTCTAGAGGAGATGACGTTGACCATTTTTCCTCATCTCAGGAGTCCAACCGTATTGTCTGGGCGCGGTTGCTCTGGAAGCAACGAGCTGCTCTACGAAAAGCAGTCATTGCTGGGGCTCTGATCAGCCTGTTGCTTGCTTTTGTGATTCCCACTCGCTACGAATCGACCGCACGCCTTATGCCGCCTGACCAATCAAGTTCCTCAGGACTTGCCGCCATCGCCGCGCTCGCGGGCCGGAGCGGCGGCGGTTCAGGCAGTGGAGGATTGAGCGGTGCGTTGGGTGGAAATTTGGGTAGCGTTGCAGGCGACCTTCTCGGTTTGAAAACTTCCGGAGCTCTATTCGCGGACATGCTGGAAGGCTCCACCATTGAAGATGATTTAATTAACAAGTTCGATTTGCGAAAGGTTTATGGTGACCGCTTATATATTGACGCGCGAAAGGACCTTGATAAGCGGACTGATATTAAGGAGGACAGGAAGAGCGGCGTCATTACTATCACAGTAACTGATCATGACCCACGTCGCGCCCAGCAAATGGCGGAAGCGTACGTCGAAGCCCTGAACGGCTTGGTCGCCCAGGTATCAACCTCTTCCGCACGGCGCGAGCGGATTTTTCTCGAGCAGCGCCTGAAAACCGTGAAGCAAAAACTCGACGATGCCTCTCAGCAGTTCAGTGAATACTCCAGCAAGAATGGGACTCTCGACGTCCCCTCGCAAAGCAGGGCCATGCTCGAAAGCGAAGCCACACTTGAAGGTCAATTGATCGCCGCACAATCGGAACTGGAGGGATTTCAACAAATTTATACGGACAACAATATCCGTATGCGCACCCTTCGCGCGAAGATAGCTGGTTTGAAACAGCAGATCGAAGCCATGAGCGGTAACAAAGCAGACCTGACTTCAGACCAGTCGGGAATTGTTGGCGATCTGCCATCCATTCGCAAGCTGCCGCTGGTCGGCGTCCAGTGGGCGAATCTCTATCGTGAGACAAAAATTCAGGAGACGGTTTACGAACTGCTGACGCAGGAATATGAGTTCGCCAAGGTTCAGGAAGCCAAAGAGATTCCGACAGTGAATGTTCTTGATGCCCCTTTGCTTCCCGAGCGTAGGTCGTTTCCACCGCGAATTCTTTTCATTGTGTTGGGTACATTCCTTGCGTTCGTATTTATGTCGATCGTGATTATTGGAACGGACGCATGGAAGCATAACCAGTCTCCTGAAAAGCAGCTCGCGACTGAAATCTGGTCACAGATGTCCTCCAAAGATGCAAGCGCGAAAACCGTGGCCCACCACGTGTGGAGCAAGCTCAGCGGCCACAACGGAGCATCTGGAAGGAAGAGCGCGTAGATCGCTCGTACATCGTGATGGCTGATGGCCTGTTTTTTCGCTTTTCTGGAACGTCATGCAAAGAGCGCGAATATTGAAACGAGCGCTTGATCTTGTGGGAGCTTCGCTGCTGCTGGTCCTGCTTGCCCCGGTGATTGCCTTATGCGCGCTCCTTGTCAAGTTGCAGGATTACGGTCCAGCATTCCATCGCCGCCGGGTTGTCGGCCCTAAAGGCGAATTCGACGCCTTCAAATTGCGCACCATGTGCGTTCAGGCGGATGCGGTTCTCGAACGCGATGCGCGCCTCCGCAATGAGTTTGCGACTAACTCGAAGATATTCAATGATCCACGAATTACTCGCATAGGGGCGGCTCTGAGAAAATTGAGCCTCGATGAACTTCCTCAACTCTGGAACGTGTTGCGCGGAGAAATGAGCCTGGTGGGCCCCCGCATGATTACTGCCGAGGAACTCAAGCGATACGGAGATGCCGGCTGGATTTTCCGTAAAACGAAACCCGGGTTGACCGGGTTCTGGCAAATCCAGGGCCGTCAGGAAATACCTTTCGAGCAACGAATACAAATGGATTTGTTTTACGTACAAAACTGGTCTTTGAAACTGGATTGCAAAATTTTGCTGCGAACGCCACTCGTGGTCGTGCGTGGCACGGGAGCGTATTGATGGCGAATGTGCTGGTGACAGGAGGCGCTGGATACGTTGGATCGGTTTGCTGCTCGCAGCTGCTGGAGCGCGGGCACAAAGTCGTCGTAGTGGACGACCTTTCAACCGGACATAAAGCGGCCGTGCCGGAAGAGGCCAGCTTTCATGAGCTCGACTACGGAAATCGCGCCGACATTGGCCGGCTTCTTCGGATTGAGTCGATCGACGCGGTGTTTCATTTTGCCGCAAAAGCTCTTATTCCGGAGTCGGTCTCGAATCCCGGAGTGTTTTTTGATGTGAACGTTGCCTCGGCTATCGCATTCCTTGAAACCATTCGCCGCTTCGGAATCAAGCGCTTCGTATTTTCCTCTTCTGCTGCGGTGTACGGATCTCCGCAGAACATACCCATCGATGAGAATCAATCTAAGCACCCGGTGAATTCCTACGGTGAAACCAAGTTGATGTTGGAACGTGTGCTGGAGTGGTACGCGAAGGCATACGGCTGGACGGTTGTCGCATTCCGTTACTTCAATGCGTCCGGCGCAACCGAAAGCTCAGGAGAAGACCATCAGCCCGAGACCCACATCATTCCCCTTCTTCTCCAAGCCGCGGCACGCGAGCGCTCCCATTTCGAGATCTATGGCGACGACTACGAAACTGACGATGGCACCTGTATTCGAGATTTCGTTCACGTGTCGGATATCGCGTCCGCTCACTTGCGTGCCCTCGAACTGCCGGAACGCGCCGGCTTTTCTGCCTACAACATCGGCACGGGCCACGGCCATTCCGTTCTCGAGGTAGTCAGTTCCGTACAAGAGGTAACTAACACAAGAATTGAAGTACGTCACGCGCCAAGACGCCCTGGAGATCCGGCAGTGTTGTGCGCAAGCCCGGCAAAGCTGATGCGTGAGCTCAAGTGGCAGCCGCGCCACTCGGATTTGCGAGCAATCATCCAGAGTGCATGGGAGTGGAAGATTCAGAATCCCCGCGGCTATGCTGGTTTTGAGCCGCAGTTGCTGGTGGAGCGGAAGCTCGCGTGACGGCGAGTTTTGCGACTCGGCTCGTGTCAGCTTGAGTGCACAAACGATTCCGCCGAAGCAAGCACTTCCTCGACCAGTTCTGGCGACGCCGCTTCGGCATAGATGCGCAACAACGGTTCGGTACCTGAAGCTCGAAATAGCACCCAGGCATCGGCGCCGTTGCCGTCGTTCG
>DATBIE010000142.1:0-16873 GCA_036557105.1 Terriglobales bacterium | reverse complement strand
CGTCAAAAACATCATGGATAGCTGCATCGGCGTTGGCGACGACTTTGTTCATGTAAACGAAAAATTGTAAAGCAAATTCACCACGAAGGCACTGAGACACGGAGAACAATCAAGCAGAAAACAATTTTTCACACGCCAAATCATTTTCACACGCCAATTTCATGAAGTTGCTTTTCCTTTCTTCTGGCTTGTCTTCTCCGTGTCTCTGTGTCTCCGTGGTGAGCGGCTTTTTCTGAGCTGGTGCGCGCGGTCGAACTCTGCTTCGAGTTCGCGCGTATCAAGACTGTCGCGGATGTGCGCAAGACGCTGCTCGAGTTTAAGCAGGGCATCAGCGATGCTCTTCCTGTTGGTGAGCGCGACGTCACGCCACATGGAATAGGGGCTCGATGCAATGCGAGTCATTTCTTTGAGTGCTCGACCGCCGGATTCGAGCAGTGGAGCTTTCTCGCCGTATTCCTCGACAAGGCTCGCAGCCAGCGCAGTTGAAATCATCTGGGGAACGTGACTGATCCAGGCGCAGAGCTGGTCGTGGTCGGACGCATCGAGCGATTCGACACAAGCACCGATTTTCTTGAGCCAGGAAATGTATTCTTTCGCGATCCCTGTTTTCAACTTCTGGCCGGGCAGTGGAGTGATAAACCAGACCGCACCACGGAAAAGGTCTGGATCCGCAAATTCGATTCCAGAGTTCTCCTTTCCGGCCATGGGGTGAGCGGCGAGGAAAATGCGTGCGGCTCGATCGCCAAAGGCTTGCTGCGCACGCTGCACGATACTGGATTTGGTGCTGCCGACGTCGGTGAGCAGCGAATTGGCGCTGAGGTTTGGGGCTATGCGACCTATAAGTTCGATGATTGAGCCGACGGGCGTAGCAAGCACAACGACGTCACTGTTGCGTGCCGCGGCGATTGGATCGGGTACTCCTTCATCGATCGCGCGCATCCGTTTGGCGCGACGAAGAACTTCAGGCCGGTCGCAGCCGATGATTCTCCCTTTGAACTTATTTTTGCGGAGTGCGAGACCAAGAGATCCGCCGATGAGGCCGGTGCCGATGATCGTGATTTGGCGGACCATAGAGTAGGGCCTCTGTGTCTTTCCTCTGTGTAACTCAGTGTCCTCTGTGGTTGAGATTTTAAAAACCATCACCACAGAGAACACAGGGTTTCACAGAGGAAAGACACAGAGCAACAGCACGCCAGACTCCCACTAAGCGATGCTACGCCCGACGGCCGGCGCGATCATCTTAAGCGAATCCATAAGCTCAGAGAATTGCTGCGGGTATAACGACTGCGCGCCATCGGAGAGCGCCTTGTCGGGATTGTGATGGACCTCAATCAACAAAGCGTCCGCTCCGGCGGCCACCGAGGCACGCGCCATGGGCGCAACTTTATCGCGTCGCCCCGTTCCATGCGAAGGATCGGATGCCATTGGCAGATGCGAAAGCTTGTGGATCACCGGAATCGCGCAGATGTCGAGCGTGTTTCGCGTGTACGTCTCGAATGTGCGAATGCCGCGCTCGCAACAGATGATGTTGTAGTTTCCCCCCGCCATAATGTATTCGGCTGAGAGCAATACCTCTTCAATTGTGGCAGCAATTCCACGTTTGAGAAGAATCGGCGTCTTCAACTTGCCGAGTTCCCGCAGAAGATTGAAATTCTGCATATTCCGCGCGCCGACCTGAAGGATATCGACGTAGGGGAGCATCAGCTCGATCTGCGAAATCTCCATCACTTCGCTGATCACGAGCAAGTTGTACTTGTCACCGGCTTCGCGAAGGAGCTTTAGCGCCTCCACCCCGAGACCCTGGAATGAATATGGCGAAGTGCGCGGCTTGAATGCGCCGCCACGCAGCGCTCGGGCCCCGGCTTTGGCGACGAGTTCGGCAACCGTGAAAAGCTGATCGCGGGACTCGACCGAGCACGGCCCGGCCATGACGACGACTTCCTTGCCGCCGACCTTCAGGCCATTTCGAAATTCGATAATTGTGCCCTGCGGACGGAAGCTGCGGCCCGCCAACTTGTAAGGCGCGCTGATGCGGTGAACTTCCATTACACCGCTGAGCACTTCGAGATTGCGGGTGTCAAAGTCGGCCCGCGATCCGACGGCAGCCAATATCGTCTGCCGCTCGCCCGTGGTACGGTGAACGGAGAAGCCCATCTCGACCAGATGCTCGACCACGACCTGGATCTGGTCTTCGGTTGCGGTTTCCTGCATTGCGACGATCATAAGTAGGCCGTCAGCCCTCAGCTGTCAGCTATCAGCTTTTCGGTGTTGCTGAAAGCTGATGGCTGAGAGCTGAAAGCTCTTAGTCATTTACCTCCGGGTCGATCTCCGTTTCGCCAACCACGCCGTCCCCCTTGGCCATTGTTTCTGGCGCAATTTCTTCGCGCTGGATCGCGCGCATCACGTCAATGATGCGCTCGTAAATACGGAGCAGATCGCGGTCCGGCAATGGTCCCTTGTTAGCCTTCTTTGCATTCTCAAAAACGTTGCGTTCGCGGTTCGGCTCGTAAATCGGCATGCCGATGCCTCGCTTTAACTTACCGATCTCGTGAGCGGCGTGGGCGCGCTGGCTTATCAACTCCACCAGCTGGCGGTCAATTTCATCGATTTTGCGCCGCCAATCTGCGATGTCCATGAACCCAGCTCTTAGCTTTCAGCTCTCATCCTTCAGCTCAGACACTACATCACTCGACACTGACTGCTTGCCGCGTCCGTTTGGATTCTCTATCTGACGGCTGATGGCTGACGACTGAGAGCTGTTTTATAAATTCTGCCACAGCTTGGGCTTCTTTGCCGGGATTCTGCTCGATGGTGTGCACAATCGCGCTGCCAATAGCCGCTGCGTCGGCGAACTGGCCGACCGCGGCGAACTGTTCGGGGGCAGAGATGCCGAATCCGACGGCGATGGGGAGCTTGGTGAACTTGCGCAGGCGGCGGACGAGTTTTTGCGCGTCTTCAGTCAATTCTTTTCGTGCGCCGGTTACTCCAGTGCGCGAAACGGCATAAACGAAACCGGTTGAGGCTTCGGCAATGCGTTTGAGACGTTCGTCGGTGCTGGTGGGAGCCGCGAGGAAGACTGTTGCAAGATTTTGCTTGCGCATTTGCTCGAGATACAGGTCCGCTTCTTCGACGGGTAGGTCAGTGACGAGTGCGCCATCGACGCCGGCTTCGGCAGCTGTGGCTGCAAATCGTTCGAGACCCATGCGGAGAATGGGATTCAGATAGGTAAAGATGATCAGGCCAGCGTCGCTCTCGCGGCGGATCTCGGCGGCGAGCTTCAATACATCGGGAAGGGTGACTCCGTTCTTTAGCGCGCGTTCGCTGGCCCGCTGAATAACTGGCCCATCGGCGACGGGATCGCTAAAGGGAACGCCAAGCTCGAGGACCTCCGCGCCGGCCGCGATCGCAGCTAACGCGATCTCGAGTGAGGTGCGCAACTCGGGATCGCCGCAAGTGAGATAGGCGACGAGAGAAGGCTTGTTGCTGAAACCAAGTGGCATGTTTGATCGAGCTAGTATGATAGCAATGTCACAGGTGATTTATGGCACCCACCACGATCAAGGAGATCGAAAGCGCGATAAAGCGGCTCACTCGGCAAGAAATCGAGGAATTGCACGCTTGGCTTGAGGAGCACTATCCGCAAGCTATCGACATACGTTTAAAAACAGGTCTGGCTGCTGGCCACCTTGACGCGGCAATTGATGGTGCACTGGACGAGGAAAAGAACGGTCGCACCAGGCCGCTTTAGAGCAGATGCAACATTATGCCTCGACTGCGTTTTGGACGCACTACTACGTTCTTCCTCCCGAAATTCGCGAGCGCGCTGACAAGCAATTTGCCCTTTTGAAGGAGAATCCTCAGCACCCATCTTTGCAGTTCAAGAAATTAGGCGAACGACGAGGTCACGAAATCTGGTCGGCTCGGGTCACGCTGAAATTTCGGGCGCTCGCCATTAAGCGGGAGAATGGATTTCTGTGGTTCTGGATCGGCGATCATGAGAGCTATGAGCAACTGATCTCGTCGTAACTCTGCCCGCACGATGGCGCGTGGGGTGCGCAGGTCGGGTCCCCGCAGGTGAGATAAGCGACAAGAGATGTGCGATTTGTGAACGAAAGAGGCATAAAATACGAAATTCCGGAACTCGCAATCGTGTACCGGTGTCAACAGAGCCATGCATAACTCCACCTACACCCTTTGGTCGCTATGGCCAGCTCTCTCATACTTAAACCGGCTGTTTGCACTGATATTGGCGGTAGTCTTCGTCTATTCGACCACGTCCGCGATTATTGTCTACAAAGGCCTCCGGCGCTTGATCAGGTCTCGGGAATCCGCTGCTCGCAACTCGTTTCAATTTATCGCAACCCTTCACAGGCGCTGTGCAAATTTACGACAAATCCTCGGTGCTACATTTTTCCTGTTCGGGCTTCTCTTCTTTCTTGGATTGCCGAGTGCCACGATCACCATTGGAGATGGTAGAGGGATCCTAGCTTTCGAAATCCTCAGCAATTTCGTCACTCGGTTCATCTATGCCGCAAACGTTTTCCTGATCTTCTTTGGCATCCACCTAGTTCAGTGGGTTACATCCAGCCGTGTGTACGCGTATGAGCTGCGCCTTGAGCGGCTACGACAAACTTAAGTTTTCCCGCAGAATCCCAATATCTTTGTCTCCCCGCCCGGAGATGTTCACGATCACCACATCTGATTTCTTCATCTGCGGCGCGCGCTTGATCACTTCGGCAACTGCGTGGGACGACTCTAGCGCTGGAATAACGCCTTCGGTTTGCGCCAGCAGTTTGCAGGCGTTGAGGGCTTCTGCATCGGAAGCTGCAACGTACTCGGCGCGCTTCATATCTGCAAGCCAGGCATGTTCCGGGCCGATTGACGGATAGTCGAGTCCCGCAGAAACCGAATGCGTGAGAGCGATCTGGCCGCCTGCGTCCTGAAGAACGTAGGAGTATGTGCCTTGCAGAACGCCCGGTGATCCGCCACGAAAGCGCGCCGCGTGGTCGCCAAGTTTCTCGCTGCGTCCTCCGGCTTCGACCCCGATCAGTTGAACTTTCTTATCACCGATGAAGTCGTGAAAAATTCCAATGGCGTTCGATCCGCCGCCGACACAGGCAATAATAGCCGTCGGCAACTTGCCTTCAGCTTTCTTGATTTGGGCACGCGCTTCTTGGCCAATCACGCGATGGAAGTCGCGGACCATAGTCGGATAGGGATGCGCGCCGAGAACGCTGCCGAGGAGGTAATGTGTGGTGCGAACGTTCGTGACCCAGTCGCGCATGGCTTCGTTGATGGCGTCTTTGAGGGTGCGCGAGCCAGAGTCGACACCGCGAACTTCGGCGCCAAGCAGGCGCATGCGGAAGACGTTCAGCTCCTGGCGGCGCATGTCTTCCGTGCCCATATACACGACGCACTCGAAGCCGAGAAGCGCGCAGACAGTCGCGGTTGCGACTCCGTGCTGGCCGGCTCCGGTTTCAGCGATTACGCGATGCTTGCCCATTCGCTCGACGAGCAGTCCCTGACCCAGGCAGTTGTTGATCTTGTGCGCGCCGGTATGAAGCAGGTCTTCGCGCTTGAGATAGATTTTCGCCCCCCCGAGTTTTTGGGTCAGCCGTTTGGCAAAGAAGAGCGGAGTAGGACGCCCGGCGTAAGTTTTCAGCAGTTCGCTGAGCCGAGCCTTGAATCGCGGATCGCGTTTCGCTTTTTCGTATTCGCGCTCCAATTCCTGGAGCGCGGCCATGAGCGTTTCAGGGACGTAGCGCCCTCCCCAGGGACCAAAGCGCCCCGGCTGCACAACTAGCGTCGGCCTTCCCCCCCTTGAGGGTGTCCCACCCTTCGCGGTTTTCGAAAGGTGGGAACCACGAACAGCAGATTTCTTCGTGATTGAAGCAGTTGCCATCAGTTTGAATTCGCCTTGTCCGCCTCGCGCACGGCCTTTATGAAGGCACGAACCTTTTCAGGATCTTTCTTCCCAGGACGAGCCTCTACTCCTGAAGAAACATCGACGCCCCAAGGATGCAGAATGTGCATGGCTTCGGCGACGTTTTCAGCAGTTAATCCGCCCGCAACGACGAGCTTCAATCCATTGTCTTGCAATTGGTCTGCGATTGAGCGTGTTTTTTCCCAATCGAATGTCTTCCCCGTTCCTCCAGGTTGATCGCAGGTGCTGGAATCCAAAAAGAACGTGTCGAAACAACCTTGATATCTTTCGGCGGAGTCCCTTCTTAGGTGCGACAAGCGAGTCGCCATGTCGTGCAACCGTTCCGGCCTGTCGTGTACCCAATGAGCGGGGAACGCCAGGAACAGTTTGGGCGGGTGCGGAAAGCCGGCAATCGCGACGACCATTTTCGACTCGGGTACATCAGAGCCATCGAACCCTACCACGTTTTGGATCGCCGTCAATCCAACTAGCCGCGCGACGTCGACAGCCGCAAAGCCCGACGCGTTAACGAATACGCCGACTTTTTCGATTTTCTCGGAAAGTCTTATCGCGATCTCGTGTGCTTTCTCCGGAATCATATTCCGCGGACTTTTTTCGTAGAACACAAACCCCAGCGCATCCGCTCCCGCTTCGACCGCGACGAGAGCGTCTTCGAGGTTCGTGATGCCGCAGATTTTGATCCAGGTCATAGCAGGGTCGTTGGTATTTGGTCGTCGGCCCGAAAAGCAAAAACGAACTTGCTGTCATTCCGAACGGGTTGAGCCGTGAAGAACCCGCTTTTTTGCGCGCCAATGGTCGAATGACCGAAACTAACTTCCTGCCGATGCCGATGCGGCGGCGTCTGAAAGCAGCGTGCGCAACGCGTCTCCCGGCGACTCCGCCTTCATCAAAGTTTCGCCGATCAAGAACGCGTCATATCCAGCAGAGCGGAGGCGCACTAGGTCTGCTCCAGTCTCGATTCCACTCTCCGCAACCGCAATCGCGCCAGGCGGAAGCATTTGCGCCACGCGGAAGGCCGTTTCAAGGTCCACTTTGAAAGTACGCAGGTCACGGCTGTTCACACCGACCAAGTCACTTCCGATCTCGAGCGCAGAGCCTAGCTCTACTTCATCGTGCACCTCGCAGAGCACATCGAGTCCGAATTCCGCCGCACGTCTCGCCAGCGATTTCAGTTCCTGCGGTGAAAGTGACGCGACAATCAACAGCACCGCATCCGCGCAATTTGCCCGCGCTTCGAGTATCTGAGATTCATCGACAATAAAGTCTTTTCGCAGGCATGGAAGCTGGCTTGCACCCGAGGCGGCGCGCAGATTGGCAAGGGAGCCTTGGAAGAATTCTTCGTCGGTTAGGACAGAAAGTGTAACCGCACCCGCCTGTTCCAGATCTCGCGCCAATGCGGCCGGGTCGAAATCGCTGCGAATCAAGCCGCGCGAAGGCGACGCTTTTTTCAATTCAGCGATGACCGCTGTCACGCCTGCTTTACTCGCCACTTCAAGCGCCTTGCGGAAACCACGCGGCGCGTGATCACTCGCAAGACGCTCGAGTTCGCGCACGTCGGCCTGAGCGCGTCGATCCTGCACTTTGCACCGGGTGGCGGCGACGATTTCTTCCAATGAGGGCAAGGGAATTTAGTAATTATACCGGGGACGACGATGTGTGGCCGCATACGGGCGAGGACGCCCGTTCCCCATATTCAGAGTGAATGGTTCTAGCTGCCCTTTTTCAGCTCCACCAGCACTTGCCGGGCAATTTCCTTCAGAGTTTCAAAGACGCCTTGTCCCTGGAAGGCAACCGCTTCAATGACGGGCTCGTCTTTTCGGCGCAGTTCTTTGGATAGAGTTTCCACGGGAAGGACGTTGGGCAAATCGCGCTTATTGAGTTGTAGCAGATAGGGAATCTTGTTGAAGTCGTAGCCATGCTCCTTCAGGTTCGACATCAGATTGTCGAGCGCTTCGGAATTGGCGTCCATGCGTTCCTGCTGAGAGTCGGCCACGAAGACGATGCCATCAACGCCACGAAGAATCAGCTTGCGGCTGGCATCGTAGAAGACCTGTCCGGGAACAGTGTAGAGGTGAATACGGGTTTTAAAGCCCCTTACGGAGCCGAGGTCCAAAGGCAGAAAGTCGAAGAACAGCGTTCGCTCGGTCTCGGTCGCCAGCGAGATCATCTTGCCCTTTTGCTGCTCGGCAGTCTTTTGGTAAATCCACTGCAGGTTGGTGGTTTTACCGCCGAGGCCCGCGCCATAGTACACGATTTTGCAATTGATCTCGCGGGCTGCGAAATTGATAAAACTCAAGCGTTTCCCCACACGGCGGACGGCAACTCGTGTTCGAACCCATCACCTAACACTTCCGCGCCAGGTCGAAATTTGTCCGCTGATTTTTTGGATGTTCTTTGGTTTTTATACCATACGAGGCAGTTACCAGCAGGATTACCCTCGTTACTACTTAGAGTTAAACTTTCGGGCCGATCTGGCGAGCGCAGCACGAGCGGCATGATATCCGCACATTCCGTGGACTCCACCCCCGGGCGGCGTCGATGCCGAGCAAATATAAATATCAGGTGCCGACGTTCCATAGCGGCGCCAGCTTGGGCGAAGCAAGAATTGGCGGACGTCCATAACTCCACCCGCGATGTCTCCGCCTACCAGGTTGGCGTCCATGGTCTCGAGATCTGCTGGGGAGAACACGTGCCGGGCCAGTACGCACTCGCGAAAGCCGGGGGCAAAGCGCTCGATTTGGGCTTCAATTTTCGGCAGCACATCTTCGGTCGATCCATTGGGGACGTGGCAGTAAGTCCAGGCAATATGCTTATCGGCGGGTGCGCGGCCGGCGTCGAACAAGCTCGGTTGAGCGAGCAGGAGGAACGGGTAGTCGGAAATTTCACCGTTGCGAACTTTCTTCTCAGATGCTGCAATCTCGTCGAAGCTCCCTCCGAGATGGACCGTGATTGCCTGGCGGCAATCAGCCGCTTTCCAGGGAATCGGGCTGCTGAGGGCGAAATCCACTTTGAATACGCCTGGACCGTAGCGAAATCTCTGCAGAATGCGCTTGTAAGTTTTCGTGAATCGATTGCCCGCTAATGCGAGCAGTTGCCGGGGAGTTACATCGCAGAGATACAAATCGTATTTTGGGAGATTGGCGATTTTCTCAACTCGACAAGATGTCTTTATCGTCCCGCCGAGTTTTTCAAAATAGCTGCAGAGTGCTTTGGTTAGTGATTGTGCTCCACCTCGTGGCACCGGCCAGCCGACAGCGTGCGCCGATATTGCCATGAGCAAGCCAAAGGCCCCGCTCAGGGGTTCGTCAAGACTGAGAAATGAGTGGGCCGCGAATCCGGCGAACAAGGCGCGCGTGCGGTCGCTTCGGAATCGGCGTGCAACGCCTCGCGCCGAGGAAAACGCACTGATTCCGAATTGCGCCATGAGCAAAGGGTGGCGCGGAATTGACGGTACCGGCCGGAGCACCTCAGGAGCAAATTGCTTCCAAGACTCTACGAACGGCTTCATGAGTCTGGTCCATACCTCAGCGTCGTCGCCGAGAGAAGATTTCGCGCGAGAGAGTTCGCGTTCGAGGACGACTGCGCTTCCATCGTCAAGAGGATGGGCTACCGCTGCAGGTGAATGTACCCATTCCAGGCCATAGTCGGAGAGGGGAAGGGACGAAAAAAAAGGAGAGCCGACGCCCAGCGGATGCACGGCTGAACCGAAATCGTGCCGGAAACCAGGCAGCGTCAGTTCCATGGTTCGTACTCCGCCGCCCGGAATTTCCTCCGCTTCATAAACCTCCACGTGCAATCCTGCCTGCGCAAGGACGATGGCGGCCGCCAGTCCGTTTGGGCCCGACCCGATCACGCAAGCCGTACGTTCAGTTTGCCTACTGTCGTGCATGCCACTCCATGGTGCTAACATCGCTTGTTTCGAGTACACACCCTATGACTCGCCACGAACTAAATTGCTACATCCTTAAGATGTTTTTCGTTACGCTCTTGATCTTGCTAACTCTCGCTTATGCGGGTGCCCAGAATCAGAACTCCCAGGCAATTGTCTTGCACGCTGCACGGCTACTTGAGGTCGAATCTGGGCACGTACTTACTCCCGGTGAAGTCCTGGTGCAAGGCGAGGACATTGCGGAAGTTGGCACGAGTGTAAAGCATCCGGCAGGCGCGCAGATGATTGATCTTGGCGACCGCACTTTGCTTCCCGGCCTGATTGACGCGCACGTTCATTTATTCCTTCACCCCGGCGCGGAAGACTTGCAGACGGTTGAAGAGTCAGTTCCTCAGCGTACGATCATAGCTACCCTCGCCGCGCGCGATGATCTGATGGCGGGCTTCACTGCTGAGCGTGACATGGGTACGGAAGGAGCGGGATCGGCGGACACGGCAGTACGCAATGCAATCAATGGCGGCGAAATTCCCGGGCCGCGACTGAGAATCAGCGGCAATGCCATTAGTATTCTTGGTGGTCACGAAGACGCGATCAGATACAATCCCGCGCAGCATGTGCTCTCCAATGCTGATTACGCAAACAGCCCCGAGCAGTTGATCGAGGTCATGCGGGAGCAGTACAAAGAAGGCGCAGACTTCACCAAAATTTATGAGACGGGCCCGGATTCGGTGCACGACGGTCAGCTTTCGGCGACATATCAGTACACCGCGGCTCAGCTTGCAGTTGCCGTGCAAGAAGCGGCCCGTGTTGGCAAACGCGTTGCGGTGCACGCAACCACGGAGCCGGGAACTCTCTATGCAGCGCAGGCCGGAGTTGCTTCAGTCGATCATGCCTTCCAACTCAGCGACGAAACCATGCGGCTCATGCATGAGAAGCACATATTTGCCGTGCCGACATTTACTATCCAGGAATATTTCGCCGAGCACGCGTCAAATGCAACTGCTGCCCAACGAGAGCAGGAAATGCTCGAACTTCACGCCGCGAATTTTCGTAAACAGCTCGCGGCAGGCGTGCCTATTGCTTTGGGAACCGATGTTGGACCGTTTCCACACGGAACGCAAGCACGCGAGTTTGTGTTGATGGTGAAGTTCGGAATGACTCCGCTGCAAGCCTTGCAAGCGGACTTGATCAATGGCGCGAAGCTGCTCGATTGGGAAGGGCAAGTTGGGGAACTCAAGTCAGGATATTTGGCTGACGTCGTCGCAGTTCCGGGAAATCCGCTCAATGACATCACTACGCTGCAGCACGTGGAATTTGTTATGAAGGGCGGAACGGTCTACAAGAAGCCTTGATCAAGCCGCCTGCCGAAGGCTCGTATCACGATATTCTTATCTGCTCGCGATTTCTGTCGAAATTTTCTTCATTTAAGCCACTCTTTAGTTGACTCTAACATCTCTAATATGCAGTTTCTTGCCTGCTATGCCGAAGTCTTCGCTCGATATTCCCGTCGAAGAAATTCAGGTCAGCCACTATACATTCCCGACAGACTTGCCTGAATCAGACGGAACTCTGGAATGGAACAAGACGACTTTGGTCGTGGTGCACGCGACGGGCGGCGGTGTGCAGGGACTTGGGTATGGCTATGCAGAGGAATCGACCGCGAAGTTGATCAACACAACTTTGTCATCGCTGGTCAAGGGCACAGACGCGATGACTCCGCCTGCTGCATACATGAAAATGTGGCGGGGAGTACGGAATTTGGGACGTCCGGGAATCTGTTCGATGGCGATTTCAGCTGTGGATTGCGCCCTCTGGGACCTTAAAGCTCGTTTGCTCGATCTTCCGCTTGTCACCCTGCTCGGGCAGGTTCATCAGACAGCGCCGGTTTACGGCAGTGGCGGATTTACATCTTACTCGGATCAGCAACTCGCAAAGCAGCTGGGCGGCTGGGCTGACCAGGAAATTCCTCGCGTGAAGATGAAGATCGGCCACGATCCGCGACGGGATATTGAGCGTGTTCGGGTGGCACGGGACGCAATCGGCAATGAAACAGAGCTGTTCGTCGATGCCAATGGCGCTTACAGCCGCAAGCAGGCGCTGAAGCAGGCAGAAGCTTTCGACGCGTTCGACGTTTCGTGGTTTGAAGAACCGGTTTCATCCGACGATCTCGAAGGGCTTCGTCTGTTGCGCGATAACGTGCCGGCCGCGATGGAAATCGCCGCCGGAGAGTACGGTTATGACGTCTTCTATTTCCGCCGGATGATTGACGCCGGTGCAGTGGATGTCCTGCAGGCGGATATTACTCGGTGCGGAGGCGTGACAGGATTTCTTCACGCAGCGGCGCTGTGCCAGGCGCATAACCTTCCACTCTCTTGTCATACGGCGCCTGCGTTGCACACACACGTCGCCTGCGCGGTCGTGCCGCTCAGGAATATCGAATACTTCCACGATCATGTACGCATCGAAAATGTGTTCTTTGACGGCGTTCCGCGGCCCGTCAAGGGTGAGCTGCGGCCGGATTTGTCGCGTCCCGGGATGGGGCTTGAGCTCAAGCGCGCGGACGCACAGAAATTTGCCGCTTAAGTCCGACGGCCCGAGCTGACCAGAATTGAGGAGAGTACATGTCCGCCAGCAGAATTCCTTTGATCCACCCTGAAGAGCTCACAGAAGAGGTGCGAAAGGCAGAATTTCGTCCGCAGCAGTTCGATCTCCACGGGCTAGAGCTCGAGTTGGAGAGGAATATTGAAGGCGAAGTGCGATTTGATGCCGGGAGCCGCGGCATGTACGCGGTGGATGCCTCGAACTACAGACAGGTCCCGGTTGGAGTTGTCATCCCCCGTTCCGTTGAAGACGTTGTGGGTACTGTGGCTGCATGCAGAAAGTTTGGCGTTCCTGTGCTCTCGCGAGGAGGCGGCACGAGCCTTGCCGGCCAGTGTTGTAACGTGGGGATTGTGATCGACTGGTCGAAGTACATGCATGGTGTCCTGGAGATCAACACGGCCGAGCGCTGGGCAAGAGTATTGCCCGGAACGGTTTGCGATGAGCTGCGTCATGCAGCGATGCAAGCGTCGAACAAGCTCTTGAACTGGGGGCCTGATCCAGCAACCCACGATCACTGTTGTTTCGGTGGAATGATCGGCAATAATTCCTGCGGCGCCCACGCCCAGATGGCGGGCAAGGTCGATAACAACATTGAGGAACTCGAAGTCCTGCTTTATGACGGTACGCGAATGACCGTCGGCTGGACGAATGACACTGACTTGGAGCAGCGTATACGGCAGGGGGGGCGAGCTGGTGACATTTACCGCTTTCTTAAGTCACTGCGCTCGCGCTATTCAGATCTTATCCGCGACAAGTACCCGCCTATTCCGCGCCGTGTCTCCGGTTACAACCTCGACCAATTGATCCCGAACAAAGACACCGGGCGTTTCAATATTGCGCGCTCGCTGGTGGGTAGTGAAGGGACGCTGGTCACGATTCTCGGCGCCAAGTGTCGGTTGATTGATGCCAAAGCAGAGCGCGTCGTTCTCATGGTGGGTTATCCCGATGTTTACGAAGCAGCCGATAACGTGCCCGAGATCGACAAATTTGGTCCGACCGCGCTCGAAGGAATCGACTATCGGCTCTATGAAAACATCGAGAAAAAAGGTGGGCCGCACCGCAAATTTTTAGAAATGCTGCCGGAAGGGAAAGGTTGGCTGCTGGTGGAGTTTGGGGCGGACAAGAAACAAGACGCGCTGGACTCGGCGCATAAGGCAATGGACTCCCTGAAGAAGCCTGACTCGCATATGCGGCTGTTCACAGAGCAGAAAGACATGCAGCACATCTGGGAGGTGCGTGAATCGGGCCTGGGCGCGACTGCCTTCGTTCCCGGCGAGTTAGATACATGGCCTGGATGGGAGGATTCCGCGGTTGCTCCGGAAAAGCTCGGTGGCTATCTACGCGACCTGCGGGCTCTCTTCAATAAGTACGAGTACAATCCCGCACTCTACGGACACTTCGGGCAAGCATGCGTGCATTGCCGCGTGGACTTTGACGTGCGTACAGCCCCGGGAATCCAGAAGTGGCGGTCGTTCATGGAAGAAGCTACCGACCTGGTAGTTAAATACGACGGCAGTTTCAGCGGCGAGCACGGTGATGGGCAGGCCCGCGCGGAGTTTCTGAACAAAATGTACGGCCCGGAGTTGATTCAGGCTTTCCGGGAGTTCAAGTCCATTTGGGACCCGGACTGGAAGATGAATCCCGGCAAAGTGATTGAACCACATCGGATGGATGAGAATCTGCGCCTGGGCGCCGA
This sequence comes from Terriglobales bacterium, assembly GCA_036557105.1. Lineage (GTDB taxonomy): Bacteria > Acidobacteriota > Terriglobia > Terriglobales > Acidobacteriaceae > Gp1-AA145. The sequence goes on along the minus strand of DATBIE010000142.1, from coordinate 2,743 downwards.
CTACCATCCGTGGGAACCGGAGACGCATTTCAGGTGGCCGGAAGATCACGGCAGCTTTGCGCACGCTGCTCTGCGTTGCGTTGGGATTGGCAAGTGCCGTCGCAAAGAGGGAGCCAAGCCGGAGGATGATGTTATGTGTCCGAGCTACATGGTCACTCATGAAGAGCGGCACACGACGCGAGGACGTGCTCACCATCTGTGGGAGATGCTGCACGGCGGTGTCATTACCAATGGCTGGCGAGATGAGAACGTCAAGGAGTCGCTCGATCTTTGCTTGTCCTGCAAAGGGTGTAAGGGCGATTGTCCGGTAAATGTCGACATGGCCACTTACAAGGCCGAATTTCTTTCCCATTACTGGGAGGGACGTTTGCGCCCGCGCTACGCCTACGCGTTCGGCTGGATCGATAAATGGGCGCGACTGGCTTCGGCAGCGCCCGGCTTTGCCAATTTGTTCACTCAGATGCCGGGCGTGAACGCGATTGCGAAGCTCGCCGCGGGGATGCCGCAGCAACGAAAAATCCCTGCCTTTGCGGCGCAGACATTCAAGAGCTGGTTTCAGGCAAGAGCGCCACGAAATATCGGTAAGCCGAAGGTTATTTTGTGGGCTGACACGTTCAACAACTATTTCAAGCCTGAAACGACACAGGCCGCAGTCGAAGTTCTTGAAGACGCGGGATTTCACGTGACCGTACCGGAACAGCACCTCTGTTGTGGGCGGCCGTTATACGACTATGGCTTTCTGAACATGGCAAAGTCGTATCTTGGCCGAATTCTTTCTACGCTCGGACCAGAAATCGAATTGGGTACTCCGATGGTAGTGCTTGAGCCGAGTTGCTGTTCGGTTTTTCGCGATGAATTGAATGGATTGTTTCCCGACTCGGAGTACGCTCATAAGCTAATGGAACAGACATTCACCCTATCTGAATTCCTCTCGAAAAAAGCCGATGGCTATCAGCCGCCAAAGCTGGATCGTAAGGCCATCGTGCAGGGCCATTGTCACCACAAAGCGATCATGCGCCTTGACCAAGAGGAAAGTATGATGAAAAAAATGGGCCTGAATTATGAGGTCCTGAAGTCCGGTTGCTGTGGAATGGCTGGCTCGTTTGGTTACGAAAAAGAAAAATACGACGTTTCCATCAAAGCTGGTGAGCGTGCGCTTCTTCCTGAAGTCCGGAAATCGGGGCTCTCGACCCTGATCGTTGCCGACGGTTTCAGTTGCAAGGAGCAGATTGAGCAAGAAACGAACCGTCATGCTCTACATCTGGCTGAAGTACTCTCGATTGCGAACCACAAGGGAAAGTATGGACCGGATGGAATCTATCCTGAACAACACTCAATAGAGGCGCGGCTCGCTGCCCAGCGACGTTCGATGTGGCGAGCTGGAGCGATTACGGCAGGAGTTTTGGCCGGCACGGTCATGTTCGCCATCTTGCGAAAGCGTAGGAAATAACACATTGACCTCTGTGGCGAGTCTTAGTGAAACCCTGTGTTCTCTGTGGTTCAGGTTTTGGGATTCTCAGCGACAGCCAAAAGCCTTACCGCAGAGGGCACAGAACGCACAGAGATCATTCACAAAGGTCGAAGGGATTGCGAAGAGTGTCGGCCGGGCAATTTTTACCATTTTGTGAAAAGGACGCCTGTTGACTTTGTGGTCTTCTCCGTAAACCCCCGTGCTCTCTGTGGTTCAGATTTTAGGTCCGCGAAAGCTGGTAATCCTGCAGTCGGATGAGTGGCTCTTCCTCGCCCCAATGCTAAAATCATAAGATTGCATGTCGTCGAAATTCTCACCTGTAGCTGCGCCTGAACAGCCCAAAACAATCACTCCTAAAGTTGGATTTGTCAGCCTGGGGTGTCCCAAGAACCTCGTCGACAGTGAAGTCATGATGGGCATGCTGTCGCAGGGCGGAGCAGAGCTTGTGCCGCGGGCGGAAGATGCGGACGTCATCGTTGTAAACACCTGTTCATTTATCGAGAGTGCGCAGCAGGAGTCGGTCAACACAATTCTGGAAATGGTGCGACATAAGGCCGGGAAGGCGCGCAAGCTGGTTGTGGCAGGATGTCTGGTGGAGCGGTTTCGCGATGAGATTCGTAAGAACATTCCCGAAGTGGATGCTGTGGTCGGGACGGGCGAGTTGGAGAAAATTCTCGAAGCCGCCGGCGTTTCACAGCCTGTTACGCAAGCTGGGGATTCTCCCTTCCGAATCTTGACCTCGCGCCCCGAAGGTGATGCTCGCGCCGCCAACGGACGCTTCTCACGAGAGAACTGGGACGGGGCAATTTCTGACCTGCCCAACTATTTGTACGATGAGACGACCCCACGCGTTCTCGCCACTCCTAAGCACAGCGCATACATCAAAATCGCCGAAGGCTGCGATCATCCATGTGGGTTTTGCATTATTCCGCAGTTGCGCGGAAAATTTCGCTCGCGGCGCTTTGAATCGGTTGTCGCGGAAGCCGAGCGATTGGCGAGATCTGGCGTGCGCGAGATCACACTGATCGGACAGGATACGACCTGCTACGGGGAAGATTTTGGATTGAAAGATGGCCTTGCGCTCCTGCTTGAGAAGCTCGCCGGAATTGAAGATCTGCGCTGGGTACGGTTTCTGTACGCGTATCCGAACAAGATTACAGGCCGATTGCTCGACACGATTGCCAAGCACGAGAAGGTTTGTTCCTACGTGGATGTTCCTCTTCAGCACGCGTCGGCCGCGACATTGAAACGAATGAAGCGTGGCGGCAGCGC